>WGER01000025.1 GCA_015492645.1 Nitrospirota bacterium | reverse complement strand
TCTGAATACCATTCTGACCCTTTTTGTGTGGTTTCATCCGGATTTCCAATAATTAAGCAAAACGATAAATACACTCTACTCTTCAGATCATCTTCTCTGCCACATGAAGTAATATTCTCAGAACATATAAAAGAAGTTCACACTTACCTCAAAGAACGCAAGAAGTTCAAGAAAAAGAGGTGGATGGTCCTTGAAGGCACTTCCGGTTCTTTAAAAAAGGCAAGGTATTATACAGATAAAGAGGTCTTTGAGTTACTACTTGGTCTTGAAAGCGAAGGTGTGATAAGGGAGTTTACATATGTACATAATTCAATCCAGAGGACAACTCTGACCACCTCAAGTGAGGGGTTTGCTCCCTATAGTGTATATAATTACTGTTATCATCCTGACCTTTATACTGGAGTAGTAGTTTGTACCATAGAAGAATACTTAACACCCACTGAAAAAGTGCTTAAAAGAATCGGCCAGACAGGATTCGGCAGAGACGCATCTGCTGGGCTTGGGAAGTTTGATGTTATTGAGTATTTTCCTCTTGATATTTACAGCATTGGTGCTAAAGAACCTGATGCTATATATACCCTTTCTCCAGCAGTGATTGAGCCAAAAGACTTTGTTGAATCCTACTACATACCCTTTGTGCGTTATGGAAAACACGGTGATATACTGGCTAAGACCCGTAACCCTTTCAAGAATCCCATAATAATGCTTGATGAAGGGGCTGTGCTTGTACTTAAAAACAGAGAAGTCCTCAAAAAGCCTTACACTGGAAAGGCATTAAAGGGAGTCTCAATTGTGTTAGAACAAAGCATCCATCAGGGGTATACCCCCTACATTCCTGTGTTACTGGAGGACAAAAGTGACTGAAATAGGCACAGCAAGAATAAGGCTTCACATACTTACACCGGTTAACATAGGTTGTGACGATGTCTACGATCCAACAACATTCAGAGTAAACCGGCAGAGCAAGAAATTAATCATCTTTGATCCTGTTGAATTTATTAAAAGGCTCCCAGAAGAAGAGAGAAAAAGGCTTTATGAAATATGTTCAGAAGGCACAGTTGCTTCAATCTTAAAGTTATATCAATTCATAAACAAACATGATATTGATGGAAGAGAAATTGAGGTAACCGAAGGTTTTATTAAGCACTTCCACGAAATTCTTGGTCTTTCAATAAAAGACCGCAATCTTAAAAATAAGATAAACCAGTTTGCCATTTATAGAACTGCCTATAATCCCTATACTCAAAGCCCTGTTATCCCGGGGTCTTCGTTAAAAGGGGCCTTGAGAACCGGATATATTTCATCACTTGCAAAGGAAAATGAAATTAAAAACTACTGGGAAAGCAGAGGACTGAACGCTAAAAACAAAAAGGTTATTTATAATAAACTTAAAACTAAAGACCACAATATAGCATTAGAGTTAGAGAGAACCTTACTGAAAGGCAGTTTCTCTACAGATCCATTTAGTCTGCTTAAGGTGTCTGACCTGAACTCAGTTAATGAGGTTTCAACAAGGATTATTTACGCCATAAACAGAAAAAAGGATGGAGGAAGGGCCTCAGGTCCATATCAGATACTTGAAACAATCAAAGAAGGCTCCGTCTTTGAAGGCACTATAACCCTCTTTAAACCAATAAACAGCAGAGGAGTAAGGCACACCTTTGAACTTGAAGAATTGTTGCGTAAAGTACATGGCTTTTTTGCCAGAAGAATTAACGAGGAAGTTAAGGTAATAAATAATCTCGGACTGAAACACAGAGGTGCAATACAGGCAAACAGCCTTTTTAAAGAGAGGTTCAAAAAAGATGCCTTTCTTATAAGGATTGGCAGACATTCAGGGGCCGAATCTGTAACTATAGAAGGCAATAGATTGATTAAAGTTAACAAAGGCAATTTTAATGAATATCTTGACCATGCCACAACAATTTATCTTGCTTCAGACGAGCCAAGACCAAAAAATACCGACCAATTAATCCCCCTCGGCTGGACGGTGGTGGAGGTTGTGGAATGAGAGAGGGAGTGCATGCGTGCGTATTTTTGGCTAATTCCGTCCGGATTGTATTATAATTAGAAATAAAGAAAGGAGCGATGGTTATGCCACTGAGTGCAACAAAGTTAAGGGCAAATCTATATAAGATACTTGAGCAGGTGGCAAAAAGCGGTGTCCCTGTTGAAGTGGTGCACAAGGGAAGGCGGCTGAAGATTGTGCCAGGGGAACCTCCAGATAAACTCAGTCGTCTTAAACCACATCCTGATTACCTGAGGGTAGAGCCTGATTCAATCGTCCATATGGACTGGTCAAAGGAATGGAAACCATAGTTTATCTTGACACGCATGTTGTTGTTTTTTTGTATGCAGGTCTTATAGATAAGATAGGCAAGAAGGCCCGCATTGCAATAGAAAAAAGCGAAGTAAGAATATCTCCAATTGTAGTAATGGAACTTCAATACCTCTATGAGACTGGAAGGACAAATGTTCCAGCAGAGCCTGTAATTAAGGAACTTGCTGAGGCTATTGGATTGACTGTCTGCGATATGGACTTTATTGATGTGTGTTTCAAGGCTCTGGAAGTTTCATGGACTCGTGACCCCTTTGACCGTCTTATTGTTGCCCATGCAATGCTTGCAGAGGCCCCTCTGATTACAAAAGACCGATTTATACGGAGAAGATACGACAGGGCTTTATGGAATTAATCCACTCACCTGGGCGGTGGTGGAGGTGGTATAATAAAATCATGCCTGTAAAAAAATACAGGACCTTTCAGGAAGCAGAGGAAGATTTATGGAATATGAATCCTGACGAGGCCTGGGTTAAGAGGGTTTTTAGATTATTTCGTGTGATGAGACTTAGAAAAAGATTTCCTGTAAAAAGAGGAATCACCAAATACAGGACCATAGAAGAGGCTGAAAGAGACCGTGCAAGAACTGGATAAAGAATTCATCCGGATTTGTGATACCTTTAACAGGCATAAAGTGAAGTATGTTGTAGTAGGTGGTTTTGCAGTTATAATTCACGGATTGCCAAGAACAACTGAGGATATTGATTTTTTTATAGAGGACTCAGATGAAAACCTCAAAAGATTAAAAACTGCCCTTAAGGAACTTTATAATGACCCTTCAATTGAAGAAATAACTCATAGGGACATAAAAGAGTATGCAGTTGTAAGATATGGAACACCCAATGATTTTTATATAGACATAATCGCCAGGATGGGCAATGAAATATCATTTAAAGATGTTATGGATAGTTATGTGGTTTTTGAGATAGATAATGTTAAAATTCCAGTCTGTGGTTTAGAAATGTTGATAAAAATGAAAAAGACTGTTAGAGACAGGGATTTACGCGACCTGAAGTTTTTATTGAAAAAGTCTAAAAAGCAAAAGACAAAGGGATAACCCCTCATCCGGGCGGGGCGGAGGTTGTAAAGTGAAAAGAAAAGTTTGATTAGAACTGGTTTAATAAACTGGTTTAATTTGATATAATAAAAACATGATTAAAGGGGATAAGATAGGTGCCTTTGAGGCAAAGACAAAACTCTCTGAACTTCTCAGAGAAACGGAACAGGGCAGAAGTTTCAGGATCTTACGAAGAGGCAAGGAGGTTGCACGACTTGTTCCCCCTGAGCGTTTTGAAGAGAGTGATTTGAAAAACTGCCTTGAAAGGTTTCGGGAAATCAGAAGCAGGGTTAAGGGCACTGTAAAAGTTAAAGACCTCATCAAAGAGGGTAGAAGATATTGACTGAAGTTGTTCTTGATGCCTCGGTTGCCCTTGCATGGGCATTGCCTGATGAAACCTCTTCAACAAACTATCCTCTGCTGCCAGACAGGCTGAATTAGTCTTATAAATTTTAAACTCTGTTTCTCCTCATAGAGGGTTGTGGTGAATATGGCATCAGAAAGAAAGATGCGGGTAACTTTATGATGGTATAATGTTTAGAGTGGAGGTGATTTATGAGGAAGTATAAGTTCAGGATAATCGTAGAGCGGGATGAAGATGGAATGTATATAGCAGAGTGCCCTTCACTGAGAGGGTGTTATTCTCAGGGGGCCACTCTGGAGGAGGCGCTTGAAAATGTAAAAGACGCAATCCGTCTCCACATTGAGGCCCGTCAATCCCTTGGCGAGGAGATTCCCATTGAAGTAGTTGTTGAAGAGGTTGAGGTAAGTGTCTAAATTAAGCCCTGCAAAGCCTGAAGAGGTCATAAAAGTTCTTGAAAAACTGGGGTTTAGAAAGATTCGTCAGAGCGGTAGCCATGCTGTATTTTATCATCCTGATGGAAGATGGACTACCGTTCCAGTTCATAAAGGACGAGATGTAGCAAAGGGAACTCTCCGAAAGATACTAAAAGACGCTGGTATAACTTACGAGGAGTTTAATACTCTTAAATAATCTTCTGGTGGGGGCCAAAGTTGTATAATAAACTATGCCAAGCAGAGGCGGGACAGGAGTGCCAGAAGAACTTATGCCCCTGGTTGAAGTTCTACGACAATTGAAAGAGGAAGGCTATATCAGAATGGCTGTGCTTTTTGGCTCTTTTGCTAAGGGGAAAGAGCACCCAAGGTCAGACATTGACCTTGCGATTTATTTGAATCCCCTGTCGCAGGAAAAGGAGATAGAAGTCATAGACAGGATACTCCTTTCTACAGAAAGGGACATTAACATACTCAGGCTTGATGATGAGGAGGAGTCTCCCTTTGTGGTCCAGGAGGCACTCAAAGGTGTCCATCTTGTGGAGCCAGACAGAGAGGTCTATTATCAGGTGGCAGACAGGGCCCTGCATGAAGCAGAAAGCATAAGGTTCAGAAGAGGCACCAATGGATGAGAGGCTGAAAAGGCTTGCTGATTTTCTTAATGAGACCATTGAATATTTTCTTAAAAAAGTTGAAGGTATAGACAGAGATAGATACTTTGCCGACAGAGACATCAGATATATACTTGACAAGTGTATCAACGATATCATCCTCTGCATCGTAGATATAGCAGAGGAATGTTTAAAGACAAGGGGACGCTCTATCCCCACCACCTACAGGGATACAATCCTCGCCACCTATGAATTTGTTGGTGAGATTGCATTAAAGGTGGCACCGCTGGTTAAACACCGAAATGAGTTGGTTCATCAGTATTTAAAGATAAACTGGCAGAATATTGTAGTTGTAAAAAATAAGATCAATGATATCCTGAAATTTAAGAATGCAGTTTTAAAGTCATGTTCTGAGAAATAAGACTATAACACAGAAAGGCTGAACATGGAGTGCATAACTAAAAACCACATAGTGATTTACCAGATAGGGCGACTTGAAAGCAGAATGTTTAGCAAACTTCCCTTTGTTATTGAGGGCAGGACATTCACCTCAGACCTTTCATCTGTTGCAATAAAAGAACACTTTTTGTCAAAAGGCCAAACAGCAGAGATAATTCTCCTTTATCCAGTTAGTTTGCCCTTTCAGCCTTTCCTTCTTCAGAATGAAAACTTCAAAAGCCAATGCGAACAGGACTGTTTTGAGGCTTTAAAAAGGGTCAATGAACAACCTGATAATTATCTTAACTCGCCAAATGATTTCTTTTACTGTCATCCACACACAAAGTATGCCAGCGATTTTTTGGTCATTCCTTCTTTTGGGACATATAAAACACTAAAACGCAATATATCCCTTGAAGCAAGGTATTCAGACATCCTTTTAAGTATAGTGTTTCATCTAATCAGGAGATTTATTGATGGCTTTGTAGCAGAACAATACATAATAGACATTTCAAGTGGCCATAATATCTATGTGTCCGCCTTGATAGAGGCAATGAGATTCTATTGTGTGTGGTTGGGTCTTTATCTCTGGGAGACGGATAGGCCACAAATGAACATTGCCATCTCGGAACCTATAATTCCCGGTGTAGACACATCATATAGGGTGTATTTTGAAAGACTTCAGGCAAAGGCTTTGTTTTCGTCACCATTAACAGGGGAAGACATAAAAGATTTCAATCTTTCAAGGACTATCTATCCCTCAAAGGACAGGAGGGACAAAAAAAGAAGACTTCAGGAGACCTTAGAGTCATTTGTGACGGTCTTTTCGGCAATAAAGAACAATATTCCATTGTTTGTATATCAAAAAGGATATCATGGGGAAGAGAGGATTAAAGAAATCCTTAGAGAATTAATAACTGCTGGTGAGAATGCCCTGAAGAACAGTTACAGGACCTCTTCAGGTCTTGATAAAGATGTATTCTTAAAGTCCCTTCTTGCCCTGGGGTTTTATGCAGGTATTATCAGGATACTTAAAGAATCTGGAGTTGTTAGATGTTCACCAGAAGGTGTGGCACTGAATAATCTCAGGAAAGGGTTCAAAAAGGTCTATAAAGCATTTAACCTTATGTTAAACGACACAGTGCTGGGCAATGAGATTGACAGATTAGAGAGAGACCTTTCTCCACCTCCACAATGGAGTCCCTTAGGAGGTTGTTTAAGAGAGGGTGACCCCAGGGTTACTCCACCACAAAAGAGAAACTTCTTTGCCCATGCCGGGCTTGAGAGAAATGTAACAGAATGCAGAAAGGCAGAAGGCACAATATTTGTGAGATACCGGGAAGGAGATTTTCAGACCATTGAAAACTGGCTTGTGGAGGGACTTGATGAGTGAAAGGACGATATATGTGGATGAACTTTACAAAGACACGGCAAAACTTTCTGAACTTGACAGTTATATCCAGAAAGCCCTTGCCATTGCAGGGGAAGGCAACGAGGTGGTCCTCACAGGGCCTGGGCCAGTGTGGCTTTACCTTAAGATTGCCCATGCCCTGCACGGGAAGGCGAGAAAACTGATTTACCGAAGTCCTGTTACTGGAGATGTGGTGATTTTTGACCACAGTCCTTTTTGAAGGTAAATTCTTCTCTTGCTCACGCATTATATAGTTTGAGTTTTGGCTTGAGGTGGTATAATAAGACAGGATTGATAGAAATGAAGAAGGACAGGCCAGACATAGACTTAAAAAAACTGAAACACCTGTTCTGGGATGTAGAAGTGGAAAAGGTGGATGTCATAGAACATAAATTCTTTATAATTGAAAGGGTACTCCGTTATGGATTTCCAGAAGATATCAGGAAGATTATTAAGGCCTATGATAAAGAGGATATAATTAATGTAATTACAACCTCCAGAAATTTAGACAGAAAGACCGTAAGTTACTGGGTAATTCATTTCGGAATCCCAGAAGAGGCCTTAAGATGCATGAAGAGGCAGTTAGTCGAGAAATTATTTTATTAATAGAAAGACTCGCTGAAGATAAAGATATTTCTCGTGATTTTTATCTGGCTGGAGGGATCGCCCTTGCTCTCCATCTTGGTCACAGGCTAAGCAACGACATCGATCTCTTTTCACAGAAAAGACTGAATGTGGATCAGATAGTGGAAAAAATTCTGTCGATTGAAGGTAGAATTTCTGAACAGAGAGAGGATACAGTGATTTCATTCATTAACGATATAAAGACATCCTTTTTTTACTACCCCTATAAATTAGTTATGCCTCTGAAATATTTTAAAGGGCTGCCAGTAGCAAGTGTGGAAGATATAGCATGCATGAAGATAATAGCCCTATCTCAGAGGGGAGACAAAAGGGATTTTTATGATATTTATGAAATCCTCAAATATATACCAATGGAAAAGATAAAGGGTCTCCTCTTGGAAAAATATTCTGAAAATGCGATCAACTTTTATCATATCATGAAGTCATTATGTTATTTTGAGGAGGCAGAGAAACAACCTCAGCCCATTTCACTTAACAACACCAGTTGGGAAGAGGTTAAGGAATTTTTCATAAAGAACGAAAGGATGTTTTCAAAACTATTAATCGGCATATAAGACAGGGGACGGAAAGACCCTCGTAAAGGTGTGGGGCCGCTATAAAGAAAATTTCTCCCTCAGAAGGTACCATCCAAAGGAGAGGTATTCGCCAATGGCGGCAGAGGAATCCCTCAAGGCCCTTGCTGAGGGGACAAATGAGTAAATCCTTAGAGGGCTGGTCCTGTAGTCAGTAGGGGCAGGGATCACCTCTATACCCAGTTTCCTAAAACACCACACCGCCCTTGGCATGTGAAAGGCTGAAGTTACAAGAACAACGGGGCGGGATGTATCTTTCAGTAGAGGCTTCAGATTCATTACATTTTCCCAGGTATCTCTGGACCCCATTTCAAGAATAGTTCTCCTCTCAGATATACCGAGGGCCTTTGCTGTCCTCTGCAAGGCCAGCGCCTCTGGAATCCCTGGTCCTCCAGCAGAACCTCTTCCTCCTGCTATTACCAGGATGGCATCCTCAGAGACATTCATTATCTCAATACCTTTAACGAGTCTTCTGAGGGAACTGTCAGAGACTGTGACGTCAAGGCCTATGTGACTGAGGTCAGTAACTCCTCCAGTAAGGACCACTATATAGGGGCTCCTGAACCGGGGCTGTTTCATCGGAGGATATCTCCCTTCCAGGGGTAACATGAGGGTGTTCACCCCAAAGTCAGTTGAGAGAAAATAGAAAAGGACAAGAGAGCCAATCGCCAGGACCCTTCCAGCCCTCTTTCTTCGGGTTGACATGAGGAGCAGAGAGAGCAGAAGCAGGAGAATCAGTCCACCGGGAGGCAGGACTATCTCTTTTATCAGTTTCAATAGATACAGCATAGACCTGAAGGTGATCCTATTTTACCACAGGTACTGGTCCTGTTTGTCCCGCATCTGCCGGCCCATTGATTGGTCTGAGGTTGTTGCCTTCTTCTAATACCTGTGAACTTGAAATTTATACTATACATTTGTATAATAATCATATGGAAGGCCTTACCAGGGCACAACAGAGGGTGCTTGAGTTCCTGAGGCAGTTTCTGAGGGAGAAGGGCTATCCACCCACTGTAAGGGAGGTGGCCAGGGCCTTTGGGTTCAGGAGTCCAATGGCTGCAAAGGCCCATCTGGACGCCCTTCAGAGAAAGGGCTACATCAAAAGGACATCCGGTCTCGCAAGAGGGATTGAACTCACCTCTGCTGAAGGGCCCCCTACAGGATCAATACCGGTGTTTGGCAGGATAAGGGCCGGAGAGCCTGTATATGCAGCAGAGGAGATAGAGGATTACATCACCATAGACCAGAGATTCATAAGGCTGGAGGAAGGCTTTGGACTGAGGGTGGAGGGTATGAGCATGGTAGAGGCAGGCATATTTCCAGGAGATATTCTGCTGGTTAGGCCCCAGAGTACTGCCGAGGAGGGAGACATTGTGGTTGCACTGATCGGGGATGAGGCCACGGTGAAGAGGTTCTATAGGAGGGAGGGGATGGTGGTCCTTAAGCCTGAAAACCCTTCGATGGAGTCCTTGAGGCTGAGGCCTGAAGAGGTGAGGATAATAGGCAGGGTCGTGGGGCTCTTCAGGAGGTTTTGAAAGTGGTTGAGATAGATGAGCCTGTGGCGGTAGTGGCCTCCTTTTATAAAGGCAGGGTAAGACCTCTGAAATTCAAGTGGAATGAAAGGGTTATCCCTGTGAAGGAGGTGACATACCAGTGGGTCCAGAGGGATGGTCTCAGGCGGTGGTATCTCTTCTCTGTCACTGATGGAAAGACCCTCTACAACCTCTCCTACGAGCCTCAGGGCCAGCAATGGAAACTCAGGGCAGTAGAGACAGAAGGTGGGATTTAGGTATATTATGAGATGGAACTCAAAGACCTCAGAGGTATAGAGGACCCTGTAAAACGAAGGGCCTTTTTTGTGGCAATCCTTAGCAGAGAGGTTGAGAAACTCTGCGGTGAGATGCCCATTATAGTTGGTGGTGAGGCCCTTGAGATATACACACAGGGCGGGTATACCACAGGAGACATTGACCTTAAAGGCCCAAAAGACTGCATTGAATCTGTTCTTAAAGGATGGAACTTTCAGAAAAAGGGTCGGCTGTGGTTCAGTCCAGAACTGGACATCTACATTGACTGGCTGGGAGCGGAACTGGATGAGGGACCTGAGGCAGCATCAAGGACAAATACTGTTATCCTTGATGAGGACCTGAAGATAAGACTTCTGTCCATTGAAGACCTGATAATAGACCGACTTAATGCAGCAAAGTGGTGGAATGACGAGGACAGCCTCATGTGGGCAGAGGTTCTGGGAAAGGTAAAAGAAAGCACAGGTGATCCCCTTGATGTTGAATACCTCAGGGAAAGGGCAGAAAAGGAACAACTACAGGAACTCCTTGAGAAGGTCCTGAAGGAGAAATAATATGGCAATGTATTATTATGACCAACTTAAACAGGCTGCCCAAAAGGCACGGGCTGAGATGGCAATGCAAGGCAGACACATTGAAAAGCAGGCAAGAAAAAAACCCCGAGACCCTGAAAAGAGAGAACTCCTTTTTCAGAGGGCAGTGGAAAGAATAAAACGGTATCCACCGAGATGGACAGAAGATGCTCTCCTGCTTCCCTATTTTAGGCAGAGGTCTGAAGATAGTAAGGAGGAACTATGAAGACAGGAAAGTCTGTTTTACCACCAGCAAAGAGAAACCGCCTGAAGGCTGCCATTGAAAGTTTTAAAAACGAAAATGTCTTTACCCTTACAGAACTTGAGGGCTTCCTTCATGGCCTTGTTATCACCCCTGACATGGTTATGCCAATCGAGTGGATACCGGTGGTCTTCGACGGTACCCCTGAGTTTGAAAGTGAAGAACATGCAAGGGGTGTCATGGAGCCCCTCTTTGATGCCTATAACACCTATGAAAGGGCAAGAAACAAAGGTACGCTCAAGTTTCCCCTCAATTTACTTCCACCTTCCAAAGAAATGGTTTATGAAATTAAACAGTGGTGTTACGGATTTATGGAAGCACTTGCCCTCAGGCCGGAGATATGGTTTATGGATGCCTTTAAAAAGGGAATAAACCTTGACGACCTCTCCGAGATAGAAAGGACCGTTGCACTTAGCGTAACTACCATAGGAGCAGTAGCCTACCCTGGAGAGTTTATAAAGATATTAGTTGAAACCAGAACTATAGATGACAATGAAGAGGAAATCTCCGCTATCATCTCAGAAAAAATTTCTGATGTTCCCTTTGCAGTTGAGATACTTCAGAGCTATGGTAACAACCTGTGGCAGGAAAAACTAAGCAGATGAGGGGTGGTGTATTTGACTTTAATACCAGAAAGAAAAAGGTCGGCCGCAACGACCCCTGCCCCTGTGGAAGTGGAAAGAAGTATAAAAAGTGCTGTGGGGAAAACTGAATGTCTATTCTGAAGGGTTATCTAAAAAGGCTACATGAGATCGCCTCCAGAGGTGATGCAAGGGAGGAGAGTTTCTACTCTGCCCTTAAATGGCTCATTGACAGATGGTCAAAAGATAAAGGGTTAAAGGGAGTTCATGTAACCACGCTACCGAAGAAGACCGAGGCAGGGGTGTATATTACACCCCAGAGCCAGTGGTCTCATACATAGTGCGTTCGGTTCATTGGTTGCTCAAAGAAAGGTTTCTGAAACCAGAGGGACTTGCAGATTCAACGGTCACAGTCCTTGACCCGGCGGCAGGAACCCTTACATTCCTTGTCGAAGCAACACGGGTGGCAGTGGAAGAGTTTATATCACGCTATGGAGAGGGTGGCAGGGAGAGAAAAATGGGGAGTGTAATCTATACAATCTCATACACATTGTTTGGCATAAAGTATGCGGAATTGAAGGCGGTCTGTAACGGCCAGACCGATGTCATATGAAGGCGGTGGTTTAATCACCCATAATAATGGAGGCCGATGGCGATGGCACGGAGAACACCCTTTGGTAATACCTGGTGGGGAAGGGCCTGGGTGGAGGCCCTTGAACGGATTGACTATAACACCAACAGACTACCCCGTGGCAGGAGTTATGCAAGAAACGGAAGGGTCAGAAAGATTGAGATAAAAGGGGGAGTGGTGTCTGCGAGGGTCCAGGGCACCAGGCCCTCTCCTTACAGGGTGGAGATAAATCTCAGGCACTTCAGCAGTAAAGAGACTGAAAAGATAAAGGATATACTCTCCGAGTCCCCGTCTGTAATTGCAGCGATAAGCATGGGCCGGTTACCCGAGGATGTAAAGGACCTTCTTGCCAGCAACGGGATAGACATCTTTCCCTCCTCATGGGATGAGATCCATGCCCGATGTTCCTGTCCCGACTGGGCCAATCCATGCAAGCACCTTGCCGCAGTGTACTACCTTATTGCGAACGAGATTGACAAGGACCCCTTTCTCCTGTTTAATCTGAGGGGTATAGACACAGAAGAACTCATCAGACTGGTTGGGGTGTCCGACAACAGGGCGCTCCAGAGGAGAGAGGAAAGGACCGCCCTGTTTGTGCCCCCTAAGGAGGCAGACTCACCCTTCCCCCTACAACTCCAGCAACTGCCTGATACAGACCTCCCGAAGGCAGATACAGAGGCCCTTATTCACCTGCTGCCCGAGAAGGCATCCTTTTATCCAACGGGTGACTTTCGTGGGCATCTGTTCACCCTGTACAAAGGGGTAGAAAGGGGCATCGACAACCTCCAGATCATAGAGGACGAACAGGACCTCTCCGACTGGAGGGTATACATCAGGTTTGACAGTGGCGAACAGCCGACTTCAGGTTACATCCTGTCTGAAAGGCCCCTGCCCGAAGAGATCTCAGCAAGGAGGACCTCTGTAAGGCTGCCGGTGCCTGACGACGGCAGGCTCAGGTTCCAGAAGAGACCCGTCTATTTTGTCCCGATCCCTGAACTCCTCAATTTCCTTATGAGGCTCCCCTCCAAGGTCCTCGATGTCATAGAGGATGAGGGGATGTGGTTCCTTCTCGCCTCGGTGGTGACTGCCCGGGCGCTTCTCAGACAGGGGCTCTTCGTGCCTGAGGTGGTCTTCCATGACCAGAATGCCTTCTCAGTAAGATATGTCCCTCTGGTATATGACGAGAAGGTGAAGAGACTGCTTGAGAGCCTGAGGGCAGCCATGCCCTGCCATGTCTTCCATACTCCAAAGGGCAGGATAATCCGGAGGGACGGCTTTCCTGAGGTATTCTCCCTCATACTTACCACAATGGTCCATCTGCTCTGCAGGGATATCGCCCCCGGTTCAGAGGTGGTGGAGGTCTTTTTCAGAGACCATACATACCAGGCCAGATCCTTTGAGGAGGAACGGACAGGCAAGGCGATAGCCGACTATCTGGAGGGCCTGCATATCAGGAACAGAGCAATCCTCCCCCTCATCCGGATTGAGACTTCAGGCAGGAGGAACTTCTCCATCACAGTTGACCTTCACAGGAGGGACGACCCCATCTCAGAGGCGGTGCCCCTGAGCAGTGCATTTACGGAGGCAGTGGAAGAGGTCCTCTCTCTACCGGCAGAGCAGGTACGAACAGAGGCCATCAGGCAGATAGTCACCCTGACAAACCTCATCCCTGAACTCAGAACGGTGCTGGACTCAAGGGGGCAGAGGCCTGCAGAGGTGACCTCCCTGAGGATGGCAGAGATACTCACAGAGACAGAACAACTTCTGAACCTCTTGGGTGTGAAGGTATCCCTGCCCAGAGAACTCCAGAAACTCTCCACCCCCCGGGTCGTTGTAAGGGCAACCTCATCACAAGGTGAAACCTTTTTGACGATCTCTGAGGTGATGGAATTCTCTGCTGAGGTGGCCCTTGGTGAGGAGAACCTGAGTTTAGAGGAGTTTAAAAAACTCCTTAAAAAGGCAGAGGGGGTGGTGAGGTTTAAGGATCAGTATGTCCTGCTCACCCCTGAGATAGCAAACTCTATTATGAAGAGACTGGAGTCTCTGCCCAGACAGATGGAAGGTCCTGCAGGACTCCATGCGGTTCTGTCAGGCAAGATGGATGACACGGAGGTCCTTCCTGATGATGCCCTCAGGGAATTGATAAGAAAGATGGCCACTGCAGAGGAGGTCCCGCTACCACAGGGGCTCAGGGCGACCCTCAGACCCTATCAGCAACGGGGCTACAGGTGGTTATACACGAACCTGAAGAGGGGCTTTGGCTGTTGTCTGGCAGACGATATGGGCCTTGGAAAGACCATCCAGGTCCTTGCCCTCCTGCAGAAACTGAAAGAGGAGGGCTCTCTGTCGGAGCCCGCACTTGTGGTCTGTCCCACAACCCTGGTGGACAACTGGTGCAAGGAGGCAGAGAGGTTCACCCCTGAACTCACCACCTATGTCTATCACGGCTCAGAGAGACGGTTCAGGACGAGGGGACAGGACCTCATCATCACCACCTACGGACTGCTCAGGAGGGACCTCAGCAAGTTCACCCAGAGGCAGTGGTCTGTGGTTGTGGCAGATGAGGCACAGAACATAAAGAACCCTGCATCCCTGCAGAGCCGTGCCCTGAGGACGCTGAAGGCATGGGGTCGCATCGCCATGACAGGCACACCTGTTGAGAACCGCCTGTCAGAACTCTGGAGCATATTTGAGTTTATAAACAGGGGATACCTTGGCAGTGCAGAATGGTTCAGGAGGAGGTATGCCCTGCCCATAGAGGTGCTTCGTGACAGAGAAAGGATAGAGGAACTGAGAAGGGCAACAGGGCCCTTTATACTGAGAAGGCTCAAGACAGACAGCAGTATCATCTCTGATCTGCCAGAGAAGGTGATTCTCAACGAGTTCTGCCACCTGAGCCCTGAGCAGGCAGCCCTCTACCAGAAGGTGCTTGAGGAGACGATGTCCCTGATCAAGGGCTCGGAGGGTATGTCCCGTAAGGGGCTGATATTCAAACTCCTTACCGCCCTCAAGCAGATATGCAATCATCCCGTGCACTACACTGGCAGGGGTCTTCCCCAGAGCAACCTCTCAGGCAAGGCAGAAAAGACCATCTCCATTCTGTCAGACATACTTGCACGGGGAGAAAAGGCACTTATTTTCACACAGTTCAGACAAATGGGCCTCCTCCTGAAAAGGATGATAGAGGATGAACTCAATGAGACCGTCCTCTTCTTCCACGGAGGTCTCCAGAGAAAAAAGAGGGACTCCCTGGTCACCGGGTTCCAGAGAGAACACCACAACAGGGTCATGATCGTCTCACTCAAGGCGGGGGGCACAGGACTGAACCTCACCAGTGCCACCAATGTGATCCATTATGACCTCTGGTGGAACCCTGCAGTAGAGGACCAGGCAACCGACAGGACCTACAGAATAGGACAGAAACAGAATGTGATGGTGCACAGGCTTATCACAGTGGGGACCTTTGAAGAGAAGATAGACGAGATGATTCAACAGAAGCGTGAACTGGCAGAACTCACTGTCAGCAAGGCAGAACAGTGGATAACCGAACTGAGTGACAGGGAACTGGAGGAACTCTTCAGCCTCAGACAGAAGTGATGGACAGGACCATACTCCTCATAGATATGGACGCCTTCTTCGCCTCTGTGGAGCAGCAGTGCAATCCTGCCCTCAGGGGAAAACCCGTTGCCGTGGTGGGCCAGGGGAAGAGGACCGTGGTGACCACTGCATCATACGAGGCGAGGGCCTGCGGTGTAAAGACAGGGATGACCGTTCCTGAGGCACTCAAGACATGCCCTCAACTCATCATAGTAAAGGGAGACAATGCCAAGTACACCCACACCAGTCAGGAACTTGAAGAATTGTACCTGAGATACACACCCCTCGTGGAGATATACTCTGTGGATGAGGCGTTCCTTGACGTTACGGGGTCTGCACACCTGTTTGGAGGGCCTGAGTCCCTGGCAAGACAGATCAAAGGGGAGATAGGGAAACTCTTTGGCATCACAGCCACCGTGGGGATAGGCCCTAACAGGGTGGTGGCAAAGGTGGCAGCAGAACTGTCCAAACCTGATGGCCTGAGAATGCTCACCCCTGAAGATGTCCCCTCTGTATGGAAGGAACTGCCTGTGGGCAGACTCTGGGGCGTGGGGCCTGCCCTCGCCAGGAAACTCAATGCTATGGGTATAAACACAGCCTACCAACTGGGACAGGCACCTCTTGGACTCCTTAAGGCCCACTTTGGGTTCATGGGAGTACACCTGAAGGCCCTCGGGATGGGGCTTGACCCCACAGAGGGGATCCGTACATCTGCAAGGAGTATAGGCCACAGCACCACCCTGCCCAGGGACATTGAAGATGAAAGAGAGATAAGACAGGTACTGCTCAGGCTTTCTGAAATGGTGGGCTCCAGGGCCAGAATACACGGTTATGAAGGGAACGTTGTGGCCCTCACCGTCAGGACATCCAGTTTTATCACCCTCACCAGAAGGAGGTCCTTCAGTGTCCGCACAAATGACACCCATTTAATCTATGAGAAGGCCCTGGAGATATTCAGAGAGACGAGAATTGAAGAACCTGTAAGACTCCTGGGGGTTGCCCTGTCAGGCCTCAGTCCAGTGGCAGGACAGTCACTGCTACTGCCAGAGATGCAGAAGAGGAGGCGGTTGATGCAGGTCGTTGATGAGATAAATCACAGACATGGTCTCTTCACGGTCACATGGGCTGGTGCGGTAACAGATCTGTTGCATTCTGGTGTGATCTCACCGGCCTGGCGCCCCTCAGGGCTCCGGAGGACCCTGTAGTCACACCTCGTAGGTGCGTCAAAAACTACTGTCGCCATCTAAAAGATCACCCAGGCCACCAAGGATGCTTCCTTCACCCTTACGTTTACCACCGAGCCTTGTGGCCGAGGACACAATCCTGTCTGCCAGTCTACTGAGGGGCAGAGACTGTAGAAATACACTGCCAGGGCCTCTGAGGGTGGCAAAAAACAGTCCCTCACCACCAAAAAGGGCAGACTTTATACCCCTCACAAATTCAATATTGAAGTCCACTGTTGGACTCATGGCAGCAAGACACCCCGTGTCCACACTTATAAACTGGCCCTCTGCCAGGCGTTTCTCTACTACTGAGCCTCCTACATGTAAAAAGACGTAGCCATCACCTTCAATCCTTTCCAGTATAAACCCCTCACCTCCAAACAGGCCTACACCAAACCTCTTCTGAAAGGCCACTCCGATGGATACACCCTTCGCACCACAGAGAAAGGCATCCTTCTGGCATATTATCTCTCCACCATACTCCTTAAGATGAACTGGTATAATCTTTCCTGGGAACGGGGCTCCAAAGGCCACCCTTCTCTTTTCATGGGACCGGTTTGTAAAGACCGTCATAAAGAGGCTTTCCCCTGTCAGGAGTCTCTTGCCTGCACCTACAAGTTTCCCAAAGAGACCACTTTCGGTGCCATCACCAAAGATTGTTTCCATCTCAATCCCTTCGTCCATATACATCATTGCCCCGGCCTCAGAGACAGCACTCTCTCCAGGATCGAGTTCCACCTCTACAAATTGCATGTCATCACCGTAGATCTCAAAATCGATATCATGACAACGGCCAAACCCTTCTGATGAACCTGACTGGACTGATGTTATTAGCCCCTTCCTCTTGAGGTACCTCACGAAGGCATCAAATTCTTCTTCTTTCACTGCATATCGCCGACATAGTTCTGTCCTTGGTATGCCTGCCATGTAGTCTCTCGCAAACGCCCTGTACCTCTGAAGGACATCCTCTCTCATATAGCCTCCCTTTTGAAAGGTTTATTAATTTTAAACCCTCAATACAAACCACTGCAACCAGCCTATTCCTCTTGGAACCACTCCCTCAAAAATTGAGCGCTTCCCTAAGTGCTGTTAGGCTTTTGGTCAATACCATGGACCTACACTTCCACTGTCCTGACCAATGTAAGAGGGTTCATCCATCGGGTGAAAAAGGATTGTAGAAGGCATGTAGTGCTGCCTACTGCCCATCGCCTATTGCTCTCGCCTTCTCTGTCCGAACCGGTACTGACCACCTAACAAATCTATCTCACAAATACTGTTTTGAGGCAACTCCCGCTACCTTTTAATCGTATTTCTAACGGTAAATTCGGGAGCACTTGAAAATACAGTGGCTTCGGATGTAGAATCAACAGTATGAGAAAGAGGGCACACCTATATATTGAGGGGATCGTACAGGGTGTATTCTTCAGGGCCTTTACAAGGGATGTGGCAAGGAGGTTTGCTCTTACTGGCTGGGTCAAAAACCTGCCAGATGGCAGGGTTGAAGCAGTGTTTGAAGGCGAGGAGCAGGATATCCAGGAGGCAATAAAGGAGTGTTATAAGGGGCCTCCTGCTGCGGTGGTCCGTCATATCGATGTGAAATGGGAAGAACCTACTGGAGAGTTTGAGGACTTTGAGATCAGATACTATTAGTGAGGCCCTTGAAGAAAAGTTGAGATTTGTCCTGGATGGGGGGATGTTGACTCCCGAGGATGTCCTCTCTATTGTGAGGACAGCCCCTGTGCATCTGCTTTTCCATGCAGCCACCACACTGAGAGAGGCCTTCAGGGGTCGAAGTGTTGATCTCTGTAGTATAGTAAACGCAAAGTCAGGGGGATGCCCAGAGGATTGTAGTTTCTGTGCCCAGTCATCCAGATACAGGACAGATGCCCCCTATTATCCCCTTCTCAGCAAAGAGGAGATCCTGAGACACGCAGAAGATGCCCTCAGCACTGGTGCCAGGAGATTCTGTATAGTAACAAGTGGTAGAAAGGTGAGCAGAAGGGAGTTGCAGATCATCGGAGAAGCAATAAGGGATATCAGGCAGATGGGCCTTCTGCCGTGTGCAACCCTCGGGATATTGGAGGAAGATGAACTGGCCTTTCTTAAAGAGGCCGGCCTGGTCAGGTATCACCATAACCTCGAATCATCCAGGAGTTTCTTCAGAAGGGTCTGTTCCACCCATACCTTTGAGGATAAACTTCGTACAGTGAAGGCAGCAAAATCCGTTGGGCTTTCCACCTGCTCTGGTGGAGTCTTTGGTCTCGGAGAGACCTGGGAGGATAGGGTTGAGATGGCCTTTACCCTGAGAGACCTTGATGTGGATTCTGTGCCCATAAACTTTCTCATCCCGATCAAGGGGACACCCTTACAGGACAGGCCTCCCCTTCATCCCTTTGAGGCACTCAGGATTGTGAGTCTCTTCAGGCTCGTACTGCCTGACAGGGAGATCAGGGTCTGTGGTGGCAGGAGACAGATCCTTGGTGTATTCAATTCGATGGTGTTTCTTGCCGGTGCCGATGCAGTTCTGATAGGAAACTACCTTACCCAGAAGGGTTGTGAGATAGAAGAGGACTGGAAGATAATCAAGACCTACGGGCTGGTGTCTGCCTCAGCATATGAGACCAACCTTTCTACACTTTCCTGTAAACGGGATCTTTGACGACCCCATCGTTTACGTCCAGTTTATAGATGAAAAAAGGGCCCTCCTTTTCGATGCAGGGGACTTTGGAGGACTGAACCACAGAAAGATAAACAGACTCACTCACCTCTTTGTAACACATACCCATATCGACCATTTCATCGGTTTTGACAGGATACTGAGGTTACTGCTTGGCAGGGAAAAGCCCCTGAAGGTCTACGGTCCTGAAGGAATAACTGATGCGGTACTCGGGAAGTTAAGGGGTTATACCTGGAATCTGATAGAGGGTTATCCCCTGACACTTGAGGTAGCGGAGGTGGCAGGAGATTCGATTGCTGTTACAGAATTGTCGGCCAGGAGGTCCTTCAGGGAGACCCCTCTTTATGAAGGCCCCCTGACAGGTGATGTGATCGTTGAGGAAAACTCCTTCAGGGTGAGGTGCAGGATCCTGGACCATGGTGTGCCAGTGCTCGGATTTGTTCTCGAGGAACCCTACCATATCAATATAGATAAGGAGGCCCTGAGGAGGCTCGAACTGCCGGTGGGACCATGGCTGAGCCATCTGAAGACCCTTATCAGACAGGGCGAGTATGAGGCAGTAGTGGAGGTATCTGGTGGTTCTTATCGGGTTTCAGAACTACTTGAGGTTGTCCGTATAACAAGGGGGCAGAAACTCGGATATGTGATGGATGCCGCACCCACTGAAGAAAATATCCAGAGAATTGTTGACCTCTGCAGGAACTCAGATGTGCTTTATATCGAGTCCTACTTTGTCGAGGAGGACAGACAGAGGGCCCTGGAGAGGAGACATCTTACCGCTTCGGTTGCTGGTGAGATAGGGGCAATGGCCTGTGTCAGAGAGATCAGGCCATTGCATGTCTCACCCAAATACAGGGACTGCCCTGAAAGGGTCCTGAAGGAGGTTATGGATACCTTCAGGACAGCCACAGCCAGGATCACCTCTTCAGGGCATTAATCAGTTCCTCTACCTCAAGGGCAGGCATGCTCATCAACTGCACTGACCCTCTTGAACCAATCTCCACTGACATCCTTGTGACTGTCTCATTGTCTGGTGCCTCTATGATATTTACGAAATCATAAGGCCCGAGCACTGCATACTGTTTCAGGACTTTCACACCCATTCCCTCCAGTTCCTTGTTAACCTCAAGAATCCTCTCCGGTTTCTCTTTTAGCGTCTTCCTGCCCTCGTCTGTAAGGGTGCTTAAGATTACATAGTAAGGCATTTCATCCTCCCTACAAATCAGGTCTCTTTACCGCCAAAGGCGGCTCAGTAATATTATACAGCAAATAAGAGTGGAGGCTTCCCTCAGAGGGACATCTTTATCTCTGATTCCTATGGGAGCCCTGCCGCTTGGTATTGCCAAAAAGTCTAACGGCCTGGGAAGTCAATGCAGGGTTGACAAAAGGGAACTTTTTGATTATAATTGTAATGACATATTATAACAAGTTATTTCGGTCATGATAACAGACAGTACAATAAATAAAAAATCACCTGTTGCTGCATACCGGCAGTTAAAAGACATAATTTATCGATGGATAAAGGAAGGCCATTACAAACCTCACCAGATGCTACCCTCAGAAGCAGAACTCTGTAGGAGATATAACATTAGTAGAACCACTGTCCGCCTAGCACTTCGCGAACTGATCGATGAAGGATTCCTTTACACCATCAGAGGAAAGGGCACGTTTGTGGCAGAGCCAAAGATTGACCAGATAATGATAAAAGTACCTGACTTTTATGAGGACATGGCAGAAAGGGGCCTGAAGCCTGAAGTAAAGGTTTTAAACGTTAAGGTCCTTGAGGCTTCACAGTTGATAGCAGAAAAGTTACAGATTCCGGTAAACGAAAAGGTCTTTGTAATTAAACGCCTCTTCCTTGCAGATAACAAGCCCTATATTCTTGAAAAGAAATTCATTGTTTGTAAATATTGCAAGATAATTGATGAATGTAACGAGGGTTTTATCAAAAAACTGAAACTACAGGACCTCAGCCAAATGGGAGAGTTATTTGATGTACTTGCTGGAAAATGTCATATCTGTAGGGAATATGTGGATGTCTCAATCGAAGCCACCAAGATCAGACCCCAGGAGGCAAAATACCTCAATGTTGCTGTAGGTAGCGCCGCATTTTATGTTGATATGATAGCATACAGAAGAGACGACAAGCCCTGCGGTTGGATCGCCTCTGTTATGAGAGGGGATCTCTATAGATTTAAGACGAGAGTTTTCAATTATTCCTGATTATTTAAAATAAATAAAAAATTTTAAAAAAACTTGTTATATCATGATATACGATGTTATGATAACATCAAGAAAGGAGGAATTGAAATGAAACTGCCAAAAGAAATAGTTGATGCTCTTAAAATCAAAGATCCACAGGATGTGTTTGTTTACTTAACCACAAGCAGTGTTGATGGTAAGTGTAACCTTATGCCCTCACTGTTCACTGATGTTTATCAGGATGAGTTCATTCTCATACCTGACCTCTTTGCAATAAAGACGAAGATTAATCTGAACGAGAACAGGATTGGTGTTGTAACCATTGCCTATCCAAGTGAAGGCAAGACATGGGCATTGAGAGGTCCCTGTGGACATATTGAATGGGGACTTCCTGACAATTACAACTTTCAGGGTGTAACAGCAGGTGAGGTCTTGAGAAGATGGGGCAACTGGGATGAAATAGAACCAGTCTCTGAACTACCTGAAGAGATAAGACCTACTGTAGTTGCTCAGAGAGGCGTAATAGTCTTGAAAGTTGCAGAGTGTTACACATATAGCCCGGAAGAATCTGGCAAGAGAATTAGTTGATTTTGCTTTGAAAGGAGGTGATGAGATGAAATTGACAGAAGAAATGAAAGATGCACTATCTGTTATAGGAGGTGGAGGTGCTGTTGTTCATTTGACTACATGCAGTGCTGATGGAAAGCCCAATACAGTGGCCGAGAGGTTTGTGGGTGTTTTCAAAGATGAGTATATCGTGATTGCAGATATGTTTGCTCAAAAGACGAGGGCGAACCTTCTTGAGAATCCAATTGGTGTTATCACAATTGCTCATCCTGTCAAGGGACGAACCTGGGCATTCAGAGGTCCTACAACAATAATGCAGGAAGGGCTGCCAGAAGATTATGAATTTCATGGTGCTGTAGCAAAGGAAGTCCTTGAGGAATGGGGTAACTGGGCGGAGAAAGAACCACCCTCAGAGGTGCCACCTGATATCAAGCCACCCAAACTGGTCCAGCGGGGAGTCATAATAATGAAAGTAGAAGAATGTTATAGTTATAAGCCAGAAGAGGCCGGCAAGAAGGTTCTTTAGAATGCTAAAACAAAAAGGGAGGTAAGGAGGTCAACATGGCAAAATTAACACCAAGAATGAGAAACTGGTTGGAGGGTCTTGGAGCACATATCGGTACAGCAACAAAAAAGGGATTCCCCACTGTAATAGTAGTTGATAAGGCAAAAGTGGAAGGAGATAACATAGTAAAATTTCAACTCACTGATGCACAGGTCCAACAAATTAAACAAAATATCGAAGAAAATCCAAGGGTTGCACTTGGACCAGGTGGGTTGGGAAGCATTCGGGCAGCGTATCAATTTAAAGGAAATGCCCGACTTGAAGGGAATACACTAATTGTTGAGGTAAACGAGATATATTGCACCAAACCAGGGCCTGAGGCAGGTCTGAGGCTCGATGTGTTACCCTATGAGAGCATACTGAAGTTCGAGTCCACAAGATGGAGAGATCAAGGGCCTCCAAAGTAAAATAACAGAGGAGGTAACGATGGCTATATATAAGAAAAAGGTTGTACCAGGTACAATTAAGCCTCGCTGGCCAAAGGCAAAGGTGGTCAAATGGTTAGAGATTGGAGCGATCCCTGCAATTGTGGGGCTATGGATTCCGGACTGGGCAGGACAGTATATTCACAAAATGATGGGAGAACCGTACGTTTTTCCACCTTCTCTTGCCTTCCCTCCTGTTATTACATATGTTGGAGCCTTGATATTGCTGAAGGCATGCATGGAAGGCATAAAGAATATGGGCTGGCATTACAAG
The DNA here is from genome assembly GCA_015492645.1 of Nitrospirota bacterium. Classification (GTDB taxonomy): domain Bacteria; phylum Nitrospirota; class Thermodesulfovibrionia; order Thermodesulfovibrionales; family JdFR-85; genus JdFR-85. The sequence goes on along the minus strand of WGER01000025.1, from coordinate 27,342 downwards.
GGTGTCAGGATATCTGGGTCACTCGCAGTTGCGTGTGCTGGGTTAAGTATTCTCACACATTTCTTTATCGGTGAAGGTCCCTCTACCGCCTTTGCTCTCACTATACTCTTTATAGGATTGGCGGCTTTTTTTGCCACATGGTTCTTCTGGTTCACGATCGCAAAGGTGTCAGAGATAACCACTGAGACAAGAATGGAAGTAACAAAGTACTCGGTTCTTATACTGAACCTGCTGGGGATTGCCATCGGGGCTGCTACAGTAATCTCGATTCTGAAGAACTCTTCCAGTTGGCCACAACTATTACGTTTAACGGTTATAGTATTCACAGGGGCCTTCCTGTTCTGCAGATACGGTGTTTACTGTTATAAGACTCAAAAGTTTATAGGTGCGGACTTTGCAGCACCTCCAGAAGAACAATTTTGGGTGTAAAATTAATAAATAATTATAAGGAGTGTAGATTATGGAAAAAGAGATTGTAGCCACCTTGAGGGCTGTTACTGCCAAACCTGATTTTTTGACCACTGAAAAGTTTGATGCAATGCTTGGTGGATGGGGGGTCTTTAATTTAGGCATATGGGCGGCTGCCAATATTATTGCTAAGGAGATCAAAAAAGGAAAAAAACTGAAATTAGAAGTCAGTAATGAGGCATTCACAGATGTTGATGAGATAGCCAGAAAGGCTGTTAAGAGGTTGATAGAATGTGGTGCAGACCCAGCCAATGCTGCCCTGGCAACGGCAACCCTCCTTTACTGGGCCGGCGTGAACGTACAATGTGGGATCCCCTGCCCAAACAGAAAACTCGGGGCTGTGGCAAGGATGGCCGCCGGGATTCCTTCAGGTCGCGTCTCATCAATCCCCACAGAGAAACTGAACAACAAGATATCCGGATTTGCGGCCACTTTAGCAATCTATCAGGCCCTTGAGAAGGAACATCTCGCACCATTCGATCCAACTCTCCTGCCTTTGGGTATCGGTGGTAGCCCCTTTGTGGGGCATTCTGCAATAGGTGAGGACCATCTCTTTCCCAAATTGGGTCAGAAACTGGCTCGGATCGGCACAAGGGCCATGTTAAAGGCATACGAATCAGCCGGTATGCGACCCTGCAGATGGATGTCAGCATTGCTTGCAACTGCTGCCACACTGGAGATAATACATCCAGATGCATATGTTGGAGAGGAATATGGCGAGTTTTTGGTAACACGCACACCAGAGGTCGTTGCTGAAGCAGCAGTACAAGAGGCCGCTATGCCAGAGGTAATCCATATAAGGGGCACGAATGAAGAACTCAAGACTGCAAAGGTGATCGGGGATCTCGCTATAATATTAAAAGACTCTGGAACTCCTTCTGTGGTGGGTATGATTATGTTCAATGAGATATGTTCAATAATCAAGGAAGGCGCTGCGTTAGGTGTGGGCAGGGCAGGGGGGCCTCTACTACTTCCTCTGAACCATTGGGTTACGGCACCTTCACTTGCACTGTATTTGTATGGAAGAGGAGCAACCGAGGAAGAGATAGTATCTATATTACAAAAGGCTTTGGATGATTACTTTCAGAAGGAAGACGCAATTGTGGCGACTAACATTCTGGCTCGCCGTGCAGAGTATTTGGAACGTGGCCCGTTGACAGATGCAATTATAAGAGCAACAGAGCCGGCAATGACGAATGCTATTACCAGGAGGGCTATATATGCCTATACACAGATGAAAGAGGGTAAGACATTTGAGGACCTGCTCAGAGATGTACAAACACGCCATATAAATGCGATAGCAGAGGCAGTTGCAAAAAAGATGAGCACCATGCTCGGGAAAAATATAGAATATATCCGGTTCTTAGAGGTTCGGCCAGGTGCCGGTAGAAGAAAACATAAGTTTGCTCAGAAGTATTTTGCCTTTGATGCTTATATTGACGTTGAGGTTAAAATCGACGGAAAGGTTCACAGATGGGAGAATCTCCTTGCAAAGGTAGCACCTGAGGCACTGTTGAAGGGTGATAAAGAGACAATGGATGCCATCGCTTCTGTAGGAATGGCTGTCACAGAACTGCTTAATTCAGGCGCGTGTTCCATGGATGTGGTGGTTTGTGCCTGTGTTGCAGCAGCAATGGGTATGGATCCCAAAGAGGCAGCAGAAAGGGCAGCAGAGGTGGCAAATGTTATTATTTCAATGCCAGCACCTTCATTAAAAAAGGCCACTCAAATGGCCTCAGATATTATGAAGGGTCTCGATTTCTGATCTATAGATATGCAGAATGCCGGTGAGTATTTAAAGAGGGTAATGGTTTTAGGTGATTACTGTTATCTGGAGAGTGCAAAAAAGACCGTCCTCACGGTCTTCGGTTGTATAAAGGTTTTTCTTTCAGAAAGAGATATCCATAGAGTCAATTCAATTCTGCCAGAGGAATTACAATCACTCTGGCAAGTCTCTGAGATTAGAAGAGAAGAGAACAACACCTCCAGTGAAGATTGTATAGGTTTACTACAAAGGGCTGGGAACTATCCTTACAGGGCTGCTGCGGAAAAGGCCATTAAGGTGGTCTTCGCATCTCTGAAGGAAGTCCTGACTGCAGATGGATTGAAGGAGTTTGTCTCTTTGATACCTTCTTCTTTAAGAGAGATCTTTAATAGCAGTGGCGTTTGTGTCTTCGACAGTTCAGCAGAGGAGTTTCTCTGAAGATGACATTTTCTGCTAAGTTTTAGCAGAAAGAAGGAGGTAAGGTGGAAAAAAGAGGTATTCTCATCTTTGCACAGATAGACAATGTTACTGGAGAAATCCTTGGATATGCGGTGGAGAGACTTATAGAGATCGGGGCATATAATGTACAACTCATCCCCACCATTACGAAGAAGAACCGTCCAGGAAATATTCTTATAATAGACACTAATCAGAAGAATGAACAGGATATAGCAGATTTTCTTGTAAGAGAACTTAAGGTTTCAGGTTATCACAGACTTTCTACCACCCATGTCTTTTTTGAGGTGAGTTTCCTGGAAAAGACGATAAATGTCCTATGTAATGGGAAAAGCAGGAATTTCAAGTGTCGATTCAAGGTGATAGGGGACCCATCGGAACCGATCTCTGTAGATGTTGAACATGACTTTCTCGTGATGCTCCAGAGGATTATTAATGAAATGTCTGATGATTATAAATCCCTTGATGAATTGAGGAATGAAATAGAAAAATCCTTCCAGGTATCCACTGATGTAATTACTCTCAAAATATAATCAGGAGGCAAAAATGGAGAAGACTGTTGAGAGATTGAGTACAGATGAGAAGTTTATGAAACTGCAGGCCCTGTTGAGAGAGATGGGAAGTGTCTGTATTGCATTCTCTGGAGGGGTAGACAGTACCTTTCTATTGAGGGTGGCAAGGGAGGTCCTTGAAGAGAGAGTGATAGCAGTAACTGCCAAGTCTCCCACATATCCAGAGGCTGAATTTAAAGAGGCCTTAGAGATTGCGAGATCCATCGGTGTAAGACATGTCGTGATCCTATGCAATGAACTTGAAGTTTCAGGCTTTTCTGAGAACAGACCGGACAGGTGTTACCTTTGCAAGAGAGAACTCTTTACCAGAATAAGGGACATAGCCATTGACAACAACATTCAATACATCCTGGACGGATCCAATTATGATGACACCCATGATTACAGACCTGGCAGGAAGGCCGCTCAGGAACTTGGTGTTAGAAGCCCTCTGGCAGAGGTCGGATTGACAAAGCAGGAGATCAGAGAACTGTCCAGGGAACTGGGTCTCAAGACATGGAATAAACCCACCTTTGCCTGTCTGTCGTCAAGGATCCCCTATGGTGAGTGGATAACAGAGGAGAAACTGAAAAAGATTGAGAGGGCGGAGGAGTTCCTGAAATCCTTGGGGTTCACACAGTTCAGGGTCAGGTCTCATAATGGAATTGCAAGGCTGGAACTTATACCCGAAGAAATGACCAGACTTTTTATTGACCAGCAGTTGCGGATCCTGATACATGATACCCTGAAGGGTATAGGGTTTCAATATGTCACAATGGATCTTAAGGGTTATAGAACAGGTTCAATGAATGAGGTGTTAAGGGAAGATGGATGAGTTAATACTGAGAGATCTCCTTAAAAAGTTTCAGAAGGAAGAAATTGATTTAAATACATTAGTTGAACGGTTGAGGGTACTTCCCTACGAAGATCTGGGCTTTGCAAAAGTAGACCATCATAGAAGTATCAGAAGAGGTGCCCCTGAAGTAATATTTGGTGAAGGAAAGACTTCTGAACAGATCATCTCAGTAATTAGTGCCCTTTACAGGACGGGCAACTGTATCATGGTTACCAGAACCCAGAAGGAGGTCTTTGAGCAGGTAAAGACACATTTTAAAGAGGCTATATACTTTGACCAGGCAAGAATGATAGTAATCAGGAAGAGAAGAAAGAAGAGAAGAGGAGGACCGATTCTTGTTATATCAGCGGGAACGTCTGACATACCGGTAGCAGAGGAGGCAGCAGTTACTGCTGAGGTCCTCGGCAACAGGGTGGAGCGATTGTACGACGTTGGGGTAGCGGGGATCCACAGGCTTTTCAACAACATAGGCCTCATAAGATCCGCAAATGTGTTAATAGTGGTGGCTGGTATGGAGGGTGCTTTACCCAGCATTGTGGGTGGAGTAGTTGATGTGCCAGTTATTGCTGTACCAACAAGTATAGGTTATGGTGCAAGCCTTGGCGGCCTGGCTGCTTTGCTCGGAATGCTCAATACATGTGTTCCCGGGGTTTCAGTAGTCAATATCGATAATGGTTTTGGTGCAGGTTACCTGGCTCATAAAATAAACAATCTTAACAGGAGATAACATGGATGAACTTAAACTAAGTGGTAACAAGTATGCAGAGATATTGATTAATTGGGGTAGATCCTATTGGATGGAGACATGCTTTGATCGGGCTCAGATGATAAAACCATGCCCCCTCGGTGCTACGGGTGCCTGCTGTAGCGTCTGCCATCTGGGACCATGTAGATTCACACAGAGTAGTGAAGATAGGGTAGAAAAGGGAGTTTGCGGGGATAGATTGTCAACAGTAGCAGCTAGAAACCTGCTCAGGATGGCCACCATGGGCGCAGGTGTTTATATTACTCAGGCAAGAGAAATGGCATCCACCTTATACAGGGTGGCCAATGAAGAGACGGGATTAATGACTATAAAGGATACTGATAAACTATACCAACTTGCAGAACAGTTGAACATCAGACCTGAAAGAAATGATGTAAAAGTTACATCTACTGCAGTGGCAGAGGCATTACTGTCGGAGATTGGCAGACAACATGGAGAATCCTGGTACTTGATGCATGTTCCAGAAGAGACACTCCAGAGATGGAGACAGTGGCACATTCTACCAGAGGGTATAGAGAGGGAACTGTCTGAGGCCGTATACCGGTGTTCTTTTGGTGTAGAGCATGAACTCGATCGGATAGTACATGCAGCATTAAGAGTCAGTTTGGCAGCCCTGTGGGGTGGTTCATTGATCACTGCTGTTGTAACAGACATTGTTTTTGGTCAATCTAACTTCACATCTGAGGCAGGTTTTGGAATTCTGAAAGAAGATGAGGTTAATATTGTGGTGGCAGGACATAATCCAGTACTGCTATGGAGTTTATTACATGTAGCCTCTATGCCTGATATTATTGAGTTTGCAAAATCGAAGGGAGCAAAGGGCGTAAATATTTCAAACATCTTCTGCATGAAACACGGGACTCCACACATAGGCGGATTGACCAACCAAGAGGTCTGTCTGCTAACCGGTTTAGTTGATGCAGTTGTACTTGATACACAATGTATTATGCCCAGTATTGTAGATATATCCTACAATTTTCATACAAAGGTGATATCCACATCTCCCAAGGCCCACTATCCTGGTACTGAGAAAGTCTTATTTGAACCAGAAGTGGCTGTGGATTGCGCTAAAAGGATATTAGAGATGGCGATTGAGAACTTTCCAAACAGGACAGGAATGGGAGAACGGGTTACAGCCAGGTTCACCTTTCAGACAGGATACACAGAGGACTATCTTGAAAAGATTGGAAATTCAGTCTTCTATAAAAACCTGGCAATGGCTCTCAGAGAAGGAGAGATTAAGGGAATAGCCTGTATCGTAGGTTGCGACAACCCCAGACTACTTGCCACTGCACTTCATACATATCTTGCAAGAGAATTCATAAATGAAGATATCTTGATACTGAGTACGGGTTGTGCATCGTCTGCTTTTGCCTGTACAGGAGTGATGGAATCCGCCCTGGAAGAGGCTGGCCCCGGGTTGAAACGTCTCTTCAGTGAAACAGGTGTTCCTCCACTGCTTCATATGGGAAGTTGTGATGAGAATGCGAGGATTCTCATGATACTCTCCAGATTGGTCAGTGAATATGCTCAGGGAGATCTCGGTAGCCTTCCTGCAGTTGTGTTGTCACCTGAGTGGGTGACAGAGAAAGAGATCACAATGGCATTTGGTTTTGCTGCTTCAGGGATACCGGTAATCATGGGAGGCAAATCTCCTGTTAAGGCTTCAGAAGATGTCAACGAGATATTAAAAGAGACATTACATGAAAGATTTAAGGGCTCAATAGTCTTTGAAGAAAAGATTGAAAGGATGTTCGACCATGTCCTTGAACATATAGAGGACTCAAGAAAGATTCTGGGATAAAAAGAGGGAGGTAATGAGGTGGTACAGATCAGAGAGAGAATCAACAATCTGAATGAACTGAGAAGACTGAGAGAGGAACTAAAAAGGGCATCTCTTACTAAAAAGAAGAAAATAGCCATCTGTTGTGGTACGGCCTGTAGCGCCATGGGATCAAGGAAAATTGCAGATTTGTTTGAAAAGGCATATCAGACCAGCGCAGATGAGTACGAGGTGATAAGAACAGGCTGTCAGGGACTGTGCCAAAAAGGCCCGGTGATGAGGATAGAACCAGAAGGATATTTCTACCAAAAGGTGAAGCCTGCACATGTGAATGAGATTGTACAGAAGAGCCTTAAAGAGACCCCTGTCAGAAGGCTTTTATACAGGCATACAATTACCATGGAACCTGCCAAACAGATGAAGGAGATACCTTTCTACCAAAAACAGATGCGGGTGGTCTTGAGGAATAATGGCACCATAGACCCATGTAATATTTATCATTACATAGAAAGAGACGGATATGTAGCCCTTGAAAAGGTCCTCTCTGGCATGTCTCCAGATGATGTGATAGATGAGATAAAGTCCTCTCGATTAAGAGGGCGTGGAGGTGCCGGTTTTCCCACCGGTATCAAATGGGAAGTCGCAAGAAACACAGAATCAGACATAAAGTTTGTTGTTGCCAATGGAGATGAGGGAGACCCTGGTGCATTCATGGACAGATCAATCATGGAAGGTGACCCACAGAGCGTAATAGAGGGGATGATAATATGTGGATATGCTGTAGGTGCAGAATATGGTTTCATTTATGTGCGCCACGAGTATCCACTGGCAGTAAAAAATCTGAAGACCGCGATTGCCCAGGCGGAAGAACTGGGGCTATTAGGTGAGGATATTCTTGGCACAGGACTAAACTTCTGGGTGTATATTCGTGAGGGAGCAGGTGCGTTTATATGCGGAGAAGAAACTGCCCTGTTGAGTTCCATTGAAGGCTACAGGGGATTCCCCAGACCCAGACCACCCTATCCTGCAATAGAGGGGCTCTGGGGTAAACCCACGGTTATTAACAATGTAGAGACCTTTGCCCAGGTGCCATATATAATTCTCTACGGTGCAGAGCATTACAGGAGTATAGGCACAGAAGGTAGCCCAGGCACAAAGGTCTTTGCCCTTACAGGAAAGGTCAAAAACACAGGGCTTATTGAAGTTCCCATGGGGATCACCCTCAGGGAAATCATATTTGACATTGGTGGAGGAATACTGAATAACAGGAGATTTAAGGCGGTGCAGACAGGAGGCCCTTCAGGAGGTTGTCTGTCTGAGGAACACCTTGATCTCCCTGTCGATTTTGACTCCCTTATTGAAGCAGGCTCGATGATGGGTTCAGGAGGTATGGTGGTTATGGATGAAGATAACTGTATGGTAGACATTGCCAGGTTTTTTCTCTCCTTTACCCATAGAGAGTCCTGTGGTAAATGTCCACCCTGTAGAATTGGTACCTATCACATGTTAGAAATATTAGAGAAGATAACATCTGGCAGGGGTGAAGAGGCTGATTTAGAGAGACTTGAAAGACTTGCCCACCATATAAAGGAAGGTTCCCTTTGCGGGCTTGGCAAGACAGCACCAAACCCTGTGCTTAGCACATTAAAGTACTTCAGGGAAGAGTATGAAGAGCACATCAAAGACAAGTTCTGTAGGGCAAATGTTTGCAAGGGGATAGGGGTTTACAGAATAGATGCATCAGAATGTATACTCTGCGGATTGTGTAAGAAAGTGTGTGAATTTAATGCAGTCAAAGAAACCTCGGAGGGTTTCTTTATTGACAAGGAACAATGTACCAAGTGTAAGATCTGTTTTCTGGTATGTCCGGTAGAGGCTGTAAAAATCGGTAAAGAGGTGTTGCCATGGGTTGTACCAGAGCAGTGTGAGGGTTGTTCTGATTGTGTTGATGCCTGCATTGTTCATGGTTTGAAGATGTATAAAACGGAAAAGGAGGGTATCTATCTGCCGTGGTTAAAATATCCGGATCAATGCGTCAGTTGTGGTAAATGTGCCGCTGTATGTGCCACTGGTGGGATTGTCCTGACCACCCATATAAAAGAGGCAAAAGAGAGGTTCCTTACCAGGAGACCTATGGGACTAAAACTTGACGAAGAAGAAGACAGGCAATACGATGAGGCAAAAGTAGAGCAGGAAATGGTGAAGAAATAATCTTAAAGGAGGTTTAAAATGGCAAAACTGGTGGTTCTTATCCTATCGGATCCAAAGGAAAAGAGAAAGGTAATGACGGGATTGAAGTTTGCAAAAATTGCAAAGGACAGTGGAGAGTTTGAAGATGTAAGGCTAATAATATCAGCCCTTGCAGTGGATCTCTTTAAAGAAGAGGATTACAGGGATGTAATTAATGAGATAAGATCCTCCCTGGAGTTGAATGTCTGTAAAATGAATGCAGAGGCAGCAGGGGTCTTAAAGGAGGCAGAACAGGCAGGTGGGGTAGTGGGTCCAGTGGGCAAAGAACTTATCCAGATGATCAAAGATGGCTATGAGGTGCTCACCTTTTAGACCTAAATAATATAACAACGGTATCCATCAGAAAGGCGATCCGGTCTTTGCCCTGTACCACCATATGAGTGCACCCACAACTATCATACCTGTACAGAGAATCTGTCCCATGGTGAGGGGGCCAAGGACAAAGCCCAACTGGGGATCAGGCTCTCTGAAAAACTCAATAAAGAATCTGAAAACTCCGTAGAGGATCAGAAAGAGGGCCGTCATCTGTCCCCTGAACCGTGACCTGTCTTTGAGATACCAGAGTATGAGAAACAGCACAGGACCTTCAAAAAATGCCTCATACAACTGGGATGGGTGTCTCGGGACAGGTCCTCCTGCTGGAAAGACCATACCCCACGGTAGCGAGGTTGGTCTGCCGTAGAGTTCACCATTAATAAAATTGCCAATTCTTCCAAGCCCGAGACCTATGGGGGCGGTTACCACTATCAGGTCAGAGAAGAGCCAGAAATCGAGTTTATATCGCCTTGTCAACCATATACCTGCCAGGATAGCCCCAATCAGCCCCCCGTGAAAGGACATACCACCATGCCATATGGCAAAGACCTCAAGGGGTTCCTTTATATACTGTTTCAGGTTATAGAAGACGATATAACCAAGCCTTGCCCCTGCAATAAGCCCGAGTATGAGGTAGAAGTAAATATCATCCACTGTCTTCTTCTGCACCGGTAGGCCTCTCCTTCTCACCTGATACCTCACAAGGAGATAAGATGAGACAAATCCAATCAGGTACATCAGCCCATACCACCTCACCTCAAGCGGACCTATCTTAATTATGTATGGCCTGATATCAGGAAACTTGAGTGCCATAGATCTCCTGTGCCACCTTTCTGTTCAGTGTAAAGCCCACATCTATCATAGAGCAGTACATCCTTTCAGCAATTGATCGGGTGTCCGTTTTAAAAAAGGAGTGAATGGAGGAATTGATGATATAGGCCTCCTCTGCATACAGTTCCACAATCTCGTCATTGATGTTGAGGTACTCCTCGCGGCTCATCGCCTTACGAACCATATCAGGATAGTCAGAGGGAGAATCAACACTGAGCAGTCTTTGAAACAGACTGACGAGTTTCCTTATCCTCTCCATCCTTAAAGGTCTTATCTCATCATAATTCATTGTTATCCTGAAGGGCAGAAACCTTATATCTCTCATCAGTCTTCCATCCAGGAGTCTGCTCTCTTCATAGAGTTCTTCGAGATCTCCACCGGTAATCTCGGTGCCTGTCTCATTTAATACCGCTGCGTGTATGAGGCAGAGACGGTTGAATTCTATCTCCCTCCTGATCCGATAGTTCAGGAACTTCTTAAAGACGGGAAACTCAAGGGGGCTCAACTTGCCACCGCATTCTTTAAGGCAGTACTCTGTGAGGGCCTGCAGAAAACGCTCTGCATGTCGAAGTATCTCTGTCTCTTTATCTCTGGAGGTCTCAAGCACTTACATCTTCTCTGGTGCTGTGATGCCCAGGATACCAAACCCCTCACGGAGGACAATGAGAACCCCCTTACATAGCAGGAGTCTTGCCATGGTGATGTCTCTGTCCTCTGTTAATACACGGTGTTTTGTGTAGAAGTAGTGAAACAGACTGGCAAGTTCCTGCAGGTAAAAGGTGATCCTGTGGGGTTCAAGGGCCCTCACAGCACCTTCAAAGATGAGGGGATAGAGAAGTAACTTCTTCAGGAGAGCAATCTCCTCATCCTGTTCAAGCAGTGAAGGATCGGCACCTTTAAGGTCCTCAAGCAGTCTCTGGTCAGCCTTCCTGAATATGCTGTTTATCCTTGCATGGGCATACTGGACATAGTAGACAGGATTTTCTGAGGAGGATGCCTTTGCGACTTCTATATCAAAATCAAGGTGACTGTCATGTCTGCGGGTCAGGAATATGAACTTTGTGGTATCTGCACCCACCTCTTCCATCACCTCCCTGAGAGTCACGAACTCACCGTATCTCTTTGACATCTGCACGGGTCTACCACCTTTCAAGAGATTAACCATCTGCACAAGTAGTATATGGAGCCTCTCCTCCGGCAGTCCCAGGGCCTTCACAACCGCCTTTATTCTTGGCACATATCCATGATGGTCTGCGCCCCAGATGTTTATAATTCTGTGGAATCCACGCTGGAGTTTGTACCAGTGATAGGCGATATCAGACGAAAAGTACGTGGGTGTGCCGTCGCTCTTTATTACTACACGGTCCTTGTCGTCGCCAAACAGTGTGGACCTGAACCAGAGGGCACCGTCTTTCTCATAGAGAAAACCCCTCTTCTTCAGTTCCTCATGACACCTCTGTACAGTACCATCCTGATACAGGGCCTTCTCAGACTGCCACCTGTCAAAGGTGACTCCAAAGTCCTCAAGGTCTCTCTTGATCCAGCCAAGCATCTTCTGCACAGCGTATTCTACAAAGAAATCCTGGACCTCCTGAAAGGGCCTGTTCAGATACCTGTCAGAGACCTCATCAACCAATGAACGGGCAAGATCTCCAAGATACTCTCCTCTGTATCCCTCCTCAGGAATGGGGTATTCCCTGCCAAGGGCCTCACAGTACCTCGCAAACAAACTCTCACCAAGCAGTTGGACCTGTCTGCCTGCATCGTTAATATAGAATTCCCTTTCCACTGAGTATCCACCCCTCTGCAGCAGAGCGGACAGGGCTGCACCAACAGCAGCACCCCTGCCGTGCCCCAGATGTAGCGGACCTGTAGGGTTGGCACTCACAAACTCGACCTGGACCCTCTCTCCCTTGCCTATATCCTTCCTCAGATACCCGGCGGGGTCCTTCAGGAGTCTCAGGAGTTCATTCCAGAGGTACTGTCTTTTCAGAAAGAGATTGATAAAGCCAGGGCCCGCAACATCGACCCTTTCAAATAGCCCGGTTGATGATAGCCTCTCTGCTATCTCTTCTGCGATATCTCTTGGTGGTCTCCTGAGAGACCTGGCAACAGACATCGCAACAGGGGTGGCAAGGTCCCCATGTTCTACCACCCTTGGCTGCTCAATCTCAACAAAGGGGGTCTCTATACCAAGGTCTCTTAGCGCCTCTTCAATAGTTGCCCTTACATCCATTGTTTTGAGTTTATCATATCCCTACCAGAGGGATGCAAATCCCAAAAACTGGGGGTTGACTCTGGTCAATAAACATAAAAGGTGCAGAGGCCGCCCGGGAGCATCTGCCTGAAAGCGGCCTCTACCTGGATTTTTTGTTCTGTCCTGTCCTTTTTGATATCCCGTACAGGTGATAGGCCCTATCAGGCCCGAGAAGTCTCCTTGCCGTTTCCAGAGGAGAGGTAATCTCGCCTTTCAATATGAGTTCTGTGTAGAGGTATCTCTTTCTTATTATCTCCGCCTTATCTCTAAATAGGTATCTCATTGATGCTGAATATGGCAAGAAGCATGGAGATCACAACAAACCCCACAAATATACCCATTATCAGTATAATGGCTGGTTCGAGAAAGGCTATCAGTCTTCTTATCATCGCCCTCACCTCGGAGTCATAGCGGTCTGCTATATGGAGGAATGCCTCTTCCACCCTGCCTGCCTCCTCTCCCACAGCCACCATCTGGATAACGAGTTCAGGAAATACACCTGACTCTCTTAAGGGACCTGTTATCCCTCTACCCTTTCTCACGCCCTCCTCCAGTGTCTTGAGCCTTTCAGATACTATCTCGTTGCCGGTAACCTCTCTGGATATCCTGATCGCATTTAACACCGGGACCCCACTCTTCAGAAGCGTCCCCATTGTCCTTGAAAAACGGGAGATGTAGATGCGGGTATGGAGCCTTCTCAATACAGGCATCCTGAGCAATAGCATATCCCACTGTCTCTTACCCTCAGGTCTTCGTAGATATCTGGCGAGGGCGTATCCTGACAGGACTACAAAGAGGACAACGATCCACCATAGTTTTGATACAAGACTGCTTATCTGGAGCAATATAAGTGTCGGCAGTGGCAGGGCCTGTCCCATCTCTTCAAATATGGTGGCAAATCTCGGGATAACATATACCATGAGTACCGCTATGGCCATTGTACCTACGGCGGTTAGAAGTACTGGATAGATCAACGCAGACAGCATATCCTCCTTGAACCTGGTGGTGGTCTCCAAGAAGGATGCTATCCTCCTCAGGACGGGTTCAAGGATCCCGCCTGCCTCAGCCGATCTGATCATGTTTATATACACCCTCGGGAAGCACCTGTGTATGGAAAGCGCCTCTGATAGCGATCTACCCCTCTGTAGATCCCTGTATATCTCTGCAAGGACATCCCTCATCTGGGCCTTCTCAGAATGCTGGGATAGTACAAGTATTGCCCTATCCACTGGCATACCTGCCTCCAGCAGGTCTGCCAGTTCCTGTGTGAAGACAAGGATATCCTTGGTGGTTATCCTTTTAAAGATGGCGAACCCAGAAGGGGTGTAGGGTCTTATCTCAAGCGGTATCCAGCCCTCTTTCTTGAGGTGCTCCTTGAGGGTATTAATATCAGGGGCCTCCTTCCTGGAGGTGATCCTCCTGCCTCTGCTGTCCACCGCCTCATATACAAACAGGGGCATATAAGAATCATAAAGCCTTTACCTGAGTAAAGGCAAGATGATAAAATTCTCAATCATGACTCAAAGGAGGCCAAAATGGCAAAGATTCACAGGGCAATAGTGAGTGTCTCTGACAAGACCGGACTCGTGGATTTTGTAAAGACACTGCATGACCTTGGTGTGGAGATCCTCTCAACCGGTGGTACAGCAAGGACCCTCAGAGATGCCGGGATCCCGGTAAAGGAGGTCTCAGAGTATACCGGTTTCCCCGAGATACTGGATGGACGGGTGAAGACCCTTCATCCCAAGATTCATGCAGGACTGCTGGCCTTGAGAGACAATGAAGAACATATGAGGACCCTCCAGACCCATGGGATAGAACCGATAGATATGGTAGTTGTTAATCTCTATCCCTTTGAGAAGACCATCTCAAAGGAAGGGGTGACCTTTCAGGAGGCGATAGAGAATATAGACATAGGGGGACCGACCCTGCTCAGGGCAGCAGCCAAAAACTTCGCATCTGTTGTTGTAGTGGTGGACCCCTCTGATTATGACTCTATAAGAGAAGAGATGGTGAGCCTGGGAGGAGAGGTGAGTTACAAGACCAGGGCAAGACTGGCACAAAAGGTCTTTGCGACCACTTCCAGGTACGATGCGGTTATAACAGAATATCTGGAAAGGACGCTTTCTTCCTGAGATGGATTACTTTGAGAGGATAAAGAACAATTACAATTTTACAGCCCAGGATGAAGAGAGGGTGAAGTCTATCTATCCTCTTCTAAAATACAGGATAGACGAGATTATAGAGAGGCTGGAGGAGAGGATAAAATTGATCGTGGATCCGCAGGCCCTCGAGATTATTGAGGCACATCCAAAACTACCATTTATCCACAAATACTGGCTTGAAAGACTCCTGAAGGGCCCCTTTGATAAGGACTACTACTGGGGGCTTGTGAGAGCGGGTAAGGTCCATTCCTCATTGAAGATCAGTCCTCATTATGTGAGTGTGGCAATGAATACCGTGAGAGGAATATTAATGGATATACTTTCGGAAGAAGTTGAGGACAGGCTCCACAGGACACAGTTAAAGGAATCCCTGAACAAGATACTTGACATCAATCTGGATGTTATAACAGGGGCCTATGTGGAGGAAGAGATTATGCAGTACTCCACCGCATACAAGGTGAAGACCACCCTTGTGAGGTTTGCTGAGGGGTTTACAGGTGCCATGAACCTGGTTCTTGTACTTGCCCTTATTGTGATCACCCTGGGTGTACTCGGTCTATTTATATATGACGTCATATCCCTCTTTCACGAACACTTTGCAAAGGGTGTTATATCTGCCCTCGGAACACTCCTCATACTCTGGGTACTGATAGAGTTGATGAATACGGAGATATCCCATCTGAAAGGAGGAAAATTCAACATAAGTGTGTTCATAGGGGTTGCCCTTGTCGCCTTTATCAGAGACCTGATGATTATCACTTTAAAGCATGAGAAGATAGCATTCTCATACTATCTGATAGCAACCATCCTTGTACTCGGCATAGTCTATTGGCTCGTAGTTAGAGTAGAGGAAAAGAGAGGTTAGAGGAGGAAAGAATGAAGGTCCTTGTTATAGGCTCAGGAGGAAGGGAACACGCAATTGTGTGGAAACTCTCCCAGAGTCCGAGGGTTGATAAGATCTACTGCTGTCCTGGGAATGCCGGTATCGCTGAGATTGCAGAATGCGTGGACATCTCACCAAAAAACTTCAAGGCCCTGTCAGACCTTGCCAGATATGAGTGGATAGACCTTACAGTGGTGGGACCAGAGGATCCCCTTGCCCATGGCATAGTGGACCACTTTGAGAGGGAAGGGCTCAGGATTGTGGGACCCACCAGGGCCGCAGCACAGATCGAGGCGAGCAAGGTCTTTGCGAAGGACTTTATGAGGCGTTACGGTATACCCACAGCCGAGTACAGGGTCTTCACTTCCTATCTCCATGCAGAGGAGTATATAAAGATGAAGGGGGCACCCATAGTGGTGAAGGCGGATGGCCTGGCTGCTGGCAAGGGCGTGGTGGTGGCAGAGACGGTGGATGAGGCGATAGAGGCCCTCCGGAGGATTATGAAGGAGAGGGTGTTCGGTGATGCGGGAGAGAGGGTGGTTGTAGAAGAGGCGCTCACAGGTGAGGAGGCATCCTATCTCGTCTTTACTGATGGAGAGACGATACTGCCCATGGTTAGTTCCCAGGACCACAAGAGGGTCTATGACAACGATAAAGGGCCCAACACAGGGGGGATGGGGGCCTATAGCCCTGCACCTGTTGTGACACCCGAGGTGGAGACAAAGATAATGGAGAGGATAATGAAGCCTGTTATCAGGGGACTGAGAAAGGAAGGGCTCAGGTACAGGGGCGTGCTCTATGCAGGGCTGATGATAAAGGACTCAGAACCCTATGTGTTGGAGTTTAACTGCAGGTTTGGTGATCCGGAGACACAGCCGATACTGATGAGGATGAAGTCAGACCTCCTGGAGACACTCATGGCGATTGTGGAGGAGAGGCTGGACAGGGTGGCACTTCAGTGGAGACCGGAGGCATCAGTCTGTGTTGTGTTAGCCTCAGGTGGTTATCCAGGCAGTTATGAGAAGGGGAAGGTGATAGAGGGGCTTGATGAGATAAAGGAGATGAAGGACGTGGTTGTCTTTCATGCAGGCACAAAATACCGGGATGGAAGGATAGTAACATCAGGCGGTAGGGTGCTGGGTGTGACAGCCCTTGGAAGAGACATAAGGGAGGCCAGAGAGAGGGCATATGAGGCTGTAAAGAAGATACGCTTTGAGGGTATGCACTACAGATCAGATATCGGGATAAAGGCCCTCAACAGAGAGGCGGCCGATATTCAGTGATCAGACCTTTCTGAACAGGGTCAGTGTGGTGTCACCGTATATATAGTCCCTGAGGAGTTCTAACCCGGGTGGTGGAGAGGTCATGGGCATCCTTGAGGAGTGTTCTATAATGATGAGGCCCTCCTGGCTGATCAGTCTCTGCAGAAAAGGTGAGATCCTCCGGAGTTCCTCAGATTCATAGGGCGGGTCAGCAAACACTATCTCAAAGGTCTCTTCCGTCCTTTTCAGGTAATGATAGACATCCATACAGTAGAGCCTGCCTCTGTCCTCAAGGCCCTGTCTCCGGAGGCACTCCCTTATCTTCATGCATCTCTGGCGGTTGTCCTCCACAAACACAACCCTTGAGGCGCCCCTATGGAGTGCCTCGATACCAACAGTTCCAACCCCGGCATAAAGGTCAAGGAAACTTGCACCGTTGATCCTTTGCCCTATGATATTAAAAATGGCATTCAGGACCCTTCCTGATGTCCTCCTGAATACCCGGGACCTCCCCACTATATCCCTTCTACGGGAGGATTGGTAAAGTGACTCTCTTCCTTTGGGTGGTCCTTTATTCTCACTATCCTGCCTTCTACTGAAAGTCTGCCCTCAGCGAAGAGTCTTATGGCATAGGGGAATATCCTGTGCTCCTGCCGTAGTATCCTCTCAGAGAGGCTCTCTTCAGTGTCATCGTCATATACAGGGACTGCTGCCTGTATGATGATGGGTCCTGTATCCACTCCCTCATCCACAAAATGGACAGTACAGCCCGATATCTTCACACCATAATCCACTGCCTGTTTCTGCCCGTGGAGTCCGGGGAAAGAGGGAAGCAGGGCAGGATGTATATTCATGATCCTCATCGGATAGGCATCAATAAGGGGCCTCTTCACCACCCTCATGAATCCCGCAAGGATGACAAGGTCTACCCCGCGCCTCTTAAGTTCCTCTGCTATCGCCCTGTAATAGTCATCCTTTGACGGGTAGTCCTTCGGAAGCATTATCAGGTACTCAATCCCGTGTCTGCGGGCCCTTTCAATGGCATAGGCATTCGGATTATCCGTGATCAGGACCTTTATCTCTGCCTTAAGATACCCTGAATTGATCGCATCAATTATCGCCTGAAAATTAGAGCCCCTTCCAGATGCAAGCACTCCTAAATTCAGCATCTCAACCTCCCTGTGGGTTTTTGCCTCTGCCCTCGACGAGGGCCATCAGCATCTTCAAAGGCTGCTGGCAATAATCTGGGGTCTGTCATAGGAGACAATATGGCACTCGAACCTTGTGCCCGTCTTTATCGCCTCCTGTAACCTCCATCTGGTATAGTGGCACAGCCTCCTCAGGACATCAAGCCTCCTGCCATAGTAGAGGGTGTAGTAGATATCCTCTATCCGCGACTCTCTGAATGCCTGTAACAGGGACTCCTCTACACCCAGTTGTTTCAGTAGATAGAGGACCTCAAAGTTGTCAGGGGGTGAGTCCCTCAGAAAGGCGAGGCTGAGGAGCCACGTCCATGTCCCTACCAGGTGAACCCTGTATGGACCATACTCACAGTAAGTGTTAACAGTTGTGTAGGTGTCCCTTGGCTGTCTCCTGTAACAGTCCTCTGACATCCTGAAGAGGTCCCTGTGGGCCTTCATACAGTGGTTGTCCTCCACTATAACTATCTCTCCTATCCTCTCCTTTTCAGTATACACAGTGCCTCAATATGGTAGGTCTGAGGAAAGAGGTCTATCAGTCTGATGCTGTCTATTGAATAATCATCTGAGAGCCTTGATATATCTCTTGCGAGGGTGGACGGGTTACAGGAAAGATAGAATATCCACTGAGGGCTGCACCTCAACAGATAGGAAAGGGCCTTCTTTGTGAGACCCGGTCTTGGCGGGTCAACCACTACCACCTCTGCCTTGATAGGATTCCTCAGTGATTCCACCGCCCTGTTTATGAACCTGACATTGCTGATGCCATTCATCTGGAGGTTGTAGAGGCCATCCCTGAATGCGAGGGTGTCGCTCTCAACCACAATCACCTCACCTGGACCCATCCCAGAAACAGCCACAGAGATATTGCCTGCTCCACCATACAGGTCAAGCACCCTCTGGGGCTTGATAATAGAAATGAGTTCTCCAAGCATCCCGGTGAGTTTGAGGTTTAATGCCCAGTTTGCCTGGAAGAAGGAATCAGGACTGATAAAGTAGATATACCCGTGGAGGGGCAGACAGATCCTTTCCTCTCCATAAATCCACCTGCCATTTACCCATACCCCTGAGGCACCCGCCTCCACGATCCTCTCTATTAATTCATCGTCTATCTGGTAACCCCTCAAGGAGACAACCGTGATATCACCGTGGGCTATCTGTATCTCCTTCACCCCTGTAACAGGGCCCTTCTCCTTCACCTTCCTGATGAATTCATTCAGTTGGGGTTCCAGTAGCAGACACTCCTTGAACTCCACAAGTTCATGAGACAGGGGCTTGAAGAACCCCACCCTTCCATCCCTTGATACCTTCAGTCTCACCCTCTTTCTGTAATGCCATGGCATACCCGTGATGGTGCCATCAATGGGGTGTCTTATCTTTCCAATCCTCTCCAGGCAATTGAGGAGGATGCCCTCTTTCATCTTCACCTGTGTCTCATAGGAGATATGCTGATAGTGGCAGCCTCCACAGAGGCCATAGACCTCACAGGCTGGTGTTATTCTGTCCTTGGAAGGTGAGAGGATGTTCTTTACAACTGCTACCGAGTAGTCCTTTCTCTTCTGAATAATCTCTGCCTCAACGGTTTCACCTGGAATGGCACCCTTCAGGAATACCACACCACCGTTTCTACTGAGGGTGTATCCGCCGTAAACAGGCACCTCTGCCACAAGGGTCATCACTGTTTACTAAGTAGCCGTTTAATCGTCTCCTTCAACTCTGTTGTATCTGATGACTTCACCACATACGCCTCAGATGCCCATACAGCAAAGTCATCCCTGTAGTCATAGGCTGTAGACATGATTACAGGTACCCTCGGCCTCTTCTCCTTCATCTTTCTGAGGACCTGTATCCCGTCCATATCGGGCATCAGGATGTCCAGGGTGACGAGATCAGGATTCTCCTCCTCAAAGAGTTTGAGTGCCTCTTCCCCTGAGGATGCAACTATCACCTCGTATCCCTCATCCTCGAGTTCCTCCTTGTAGAGGAGCCTTATTGCTGGATCATCATCCACAACGAGTATCTTCATATTAACCCCCTTTCCTTTTTTATGTGAGAGGCAGATAGATCCTGAAGATCGTCCCCTTTCCCTCACTGCTTTCTACATCTATCCTGCCACCATGTTCCTCCACTATCCTGTTTGTAATGGCAAGTCCGAGACCCGTGCCTTCAATCTTGGTTGTGAAGAAGGGATCAAAGATATAGGGAAGATCAGATGCCTTAATGCCCGGACCTGTGTCCTGTATCTCTATAACGGCCCAGTTGTCCTTCCTGTACGTGCTCATCATAATCCTTCCACCCCTCTGTAAGACCTCAACCGCATTGCTGTATATATTGATCAGCGCCTCTTTTAATCTGTTCGGGTCTGCCTCGGCAAACAGGGGCTCCCCGAATCGGGTCTCAACAATAATCTCCTTCTTTTTCGTCTGGGGAGTGTACAGGGAAATTATATCATTTAACAATCGATGTATATCAACTCGTTCCTTCTTCAGCCTCGCCTCTTTCACAAAACTGAGTATCTCCTTGAGGATGTTCTCCAGCCTGTTCACCTCTCTCCTTATTATTGATGCATACTCTTTAAGGTGACCGTCGAGTCTCTTCTCCAACCGTTTGGCAAATCCGCCTATGGATACAAGGGGGTTTCTTATCTCATGGGCAACCTTTGCCGCCACCTCACCAAGGGCGGCCATCCTTTCTGCCTGTGCAAGTTTTTCTCTCAGTTTCTTCAACTCAGATATGTCCCTTACTATATGGACTGTACCCAGAAACCTGCCTGTATCATCAAAGAGGGGAGAGGTGGAGGTGAGGAAGGTCCCGCCCCTGTAAGGGTCCTCAAACTCCTCTATATATGCCTTCTTTGTCTCAACCGTCTTGTGGTGAGGACACTTCTCATAGGGCCTGTCCATACCATGGAAGATCTGGTAGCACTTCTTCCCTATAATCGCATCCTTTGGCATCCCGACCGCCTCACTCACCGCCCTGTTTATATTCCTTATCGTGTAATCCTCTGAGGTGATATACAGCAGGTCTGAGATGGACTCAAAGATGTTTTCGAGTTCTGCCTCAGCCAGTTTCACCTTCTCAAAGAGCCTTGCGCTCTCTATGGCGGAGGCGACGTGGTTTGAAAAACCTGTCAGGAACTTTATGTCTTCTTCAGTAATCGGTTTGCGGTTGAAGTAGTTATCCACCCAGATCACCCCGATCACCTTATCACGGGCTATCAACGGTACTATCGCATACTCCTCTGAGCCGAGTTGCTGGATAATTTCAGGATCGGCAATCGGATTCGTCTTTGCCTCGGTTACTATAATAGGTCTCTTCTCCTTCATCGCCTTTATCATTGCCCTGTTGTGGTCATCCAGAGATATCTCGATACCTGTGGCGAGTCTGTCAATAAAGGAGTCCTTTTTGAGAGGGCCTCTCTCTATCTCATCCATTATTTCGTGAAGGGTCTTTCTCTCTAAGGAGAGTCTGTGCCATATCTGCCCGGCCTCCTCTGCAGTGGCGGGTCCCACCCCCATCTGACCCTTCAGTATCCCCCTCTCCTCGTCAATAAGAAACAGCAGGGCCCTGTTAAACCCCAGACCGTCACTCATGGTAACCGCCGTCAGGATCATCCTGAGGAGTCTATCCAGTTCAAGGGTACTCCTCATGGCAGAACTGATAAAAAACAGCCTTGACAGTTCCTGATTCCTCCTGAGCAGTTCCTTTTCAACCCTCTTCTTCTCGGAGATGTCTCTGGAGATCCCGCTTATGCCGATCACCTCGCCTGAGGCATCCTTAATGGGGGAGAGGGTGAGGCTCACCTCTATAATGGTGCCATCCTTCCTCTTCCTGAGTGTCTCTATGTCCTTGATCGTCTCCCCTTTCTTTATTCTCTCAATGAACTGCAACTCCTTTTCATACAGAAAATCGGGAATAAAGGGCATAAATTTGCCAATTACCTCCTCTTCTGTAAAGCCGTAGATCCTCTCAGCGCCCTTGTTCCACGACTTCACTATCCCGTTCAGATCGGTTGTGACTATGGCATCAGCAGAGTTTTCTATCAGACTCTCCAGGTAGTCCTTTGTCTGGGCAACCTCCTTATAAAGGGAAAGGATCTCCTCCTGATAGAGGACCCTGTCAGTGATGTCCCTGATCAGCACTACCGCCTCTTTCACCTGTCCTGTTTCATCCTTTACAGGGTAGGATGTGAGTTCTGCAAAGTTTGCCCCCTTGGACTGGGTTATCATGTTCACATCCCCTGTCTCGAAGGTGAGTTTTGCCACACAGTGAGGACAGAATCCACCCCTTTCATGAAACACCTCCAGTGCACTCCGGCCATGGATGTCTTCCTGCAGATGGAACATCTCCTTAACAAAGTTGTTGTATGAGAGGACCCTGTAGTGTCTGTCAAGTGAGATTATCCCGCTCTGCACCGTTTCAAAGAGGAGGTCAAGCCTCTTTTTTGCCTCTATCGCCTCCTGCTCTTTCTTCAGGTGTTCCTCAAAGAGACGGACCCTCTCTATAGCCAGCGAGGTGATATAGGCGATCCCTTCAGCGGTTGTAAGGTCATCATAATTAAAGGAGATTATGTTGTCCTTGTCGTCTCTCTTGTCATATAGACCGAGTGTACCTATCACCCTATCCTTGGTCAGTATAGGAACACATATGACAGACTTTACCTGCAGGGCAGGGACCTGCAGGTCCTCAGGTGCCTGTGAGATGTCCTCAAGGAGGATCGGTTTCCCCGTCTTTGCTACCATCCCTGCAATAGATTCACCTACCCTAAGGCCCATCTTCTCTTCAACTCCTGGGGGGAGTCCATAGGTCGCCTTGATTATGAGTTGGTCATCTTCCTTTAGCCTGATTATACATCCCTGGGCACCGAGCAGTTCTGTTGTGTCCTGGGCGATCTTCTGGAGTAGACTGTCGAGATCAACCATAGTGGTGGTGGCCCTTGACAGTTCAAACAGTACGCTTATCTTCTTCAACTGCCGGGTGGTTGCCTGATAGAGAGAGGAGTTGGTAATTACAGTTGCGAGATTGTATGCCACAATGGTGGCAAGCCGTCTGTGAGACTCACTGAACCTCCTATCTGGTGATGTGGCCAGTATCAGCAGTCCCTCATACCTCTTCTGTTCCATCTCTTCTCTTACTACAGGGGTCAGTATTATGGAACCGAAGGGTCTTGTAAGGGCAGGGAATTCCTCTGTCGTCTCCTCAACGTCTATCATCCTGCATTCCTCTTCTGAACGGGTTATCCCTTTCAGCAGGGGATGTTCTTCATTGAGGCTCTCCACAAAGGCATCAGGCTGGTTGGCACCATAGAGATAGAATCTTCTGGTGTGCTCATTGTAAAGATAAAAGCCTATGTAGGTGGCATCAAGTCGCCTGCTCAGTATATCTATAATCCTGTTAAGGGATGTCTTCAGGTCCAGTGTGGTACTTGCTATCCTGCTTATCTCAAAGAGGGTCTCCGTCTCCTGGAGTCTCTTCTTCAGGTTGTCTTCAGAGGTCTTCAACTTTTTGTAGACCTCATAGAACCTCCTTGCAAGGACACCGAACTCATCCTCTCTGGTGGTGATAACAACATCTGAGGGCCGATCGGCGATCAGGGCATCTGTCATCTGGAGGATATCCTTAAAGGGTATGGCAATTGAACGTGTGATAAGGAGTATCAGAAAAAGGGCCACAAAGAGGGTCATTCCTATCAGGATGCTCATGAAACTGGTCAGGCTGTTCCTCAGAGATTCCGTCTCCTTTGTGACCATCTCCAGGTTGTGAATAGAATTCTCTGAGAGTTTTTCTATTGCTGCCAGGAGGGTAACCTCCTGGGAATCAAAATCCCTTATAAGGAAGAAGACATCCGGGTCTCCCTTTGGTTCGGAGTAAGAGAGTATCAATTCCGCTATCTCCTTCAGTTCATTGAACTGCCTGCCCGTGTCTGTCAGGACCTTCTCCGGAACAAGGCCCTCCAGTGCTCCGAAGGTCTTATAGACCTCTGCGAGGGCCCTGTCATATCTCTTCAGATATTTCTTATCGCCTGTAAAGGCCCACTCCTTTACCACATTTGAGTAGTTCACCACCGCCTGTTTTAACTCTATATTCTTCATATGGATTAATGAGACGGTCTCCAGTATCTGGAGTGTCTCGGTAAGGCGGTTAAAGATATGGAGGCTCCCTGTGCTGAATAGACCAGCAATAAACAGAAAGATGATCAGGAGGACAAAGAGTTTAACCCTTATGTTCATGGCCTGCAATCCTGTAGAGTCTCAGGTATTCGGAGACAGACTGTTGCCATGAGAAGTCCTGTTTCATCGCCTCCACAACGAGTGTCTTCCAGAGTCTCTTCTGTACGTAAATGGTAAATGCCCGCTTTATCGCTTCAAAGAAGGCGTCTGGATTGTAGTCCCTGAAGAGTATCCCATAGCCCTTTCTCTTGAAGGGGTCAAAATCCACAATGGTATCGGCAAGTCCCCCTGTGGCCCTGGCAATGGGAATCGTCCCATATCTCAGTGCTATCAACTGGACCAGCCCGCAGGGTTCGTATCTTGAAGGTATCAGGACCATATCAGAGGCTGCGTACAACCTATGGGCAAGGGAGTTGTCAAAACCCCTCTGGAAGGAAAACCTGGGCACACCCTCTACAACCCTTTCTATTGATTCTTCCAAATACCTTTCACCACTGCCCAGCACTATCAGGTTGACTGGATACCCTTTCAGCCTCTCTGCAGCCTCTGTAAGGAGGTCTATCCCCTTCTGAGGTTCGATCCGTCCTATGAACGCAAGAAGTGGTCCCCCTGCAGGAGATAACGACAGGTCCTCAAGGAGTCTCCTCTTACAGAGGGCCTTCCCTCTGAGGTCTTCTGCAGAGTAGTTGGCATGAATAAATGGGTCTGTTTCAGGGGACCACACCGAATAGTCAATACCGTTCAGCACACCATAGATCCGATCCCTCCTCTTCTGAAAAACACCCTCCAGCCCCGCCCCGTATTCTGGTGTTGTTATTTCCTCCCTGTATCTCTTGCTCACCGTGGTAATAATGTCGCTGAAGAGGATACCTGCCTTCAGAAAGTTCACCTTACCGTAAAACTCCACTCCTTCCGGATGGAAGTACTCTCTCGGGATCTCCACATCATCCATTATCGAAGGTGGAAAGACGCCCTGATACCCTGCATTATGGATTGTGAGAACAGTTGCGGTATCTCTGAAGAATTCATCAGTCCTGTACAGGGTCCTTAGATACAGAGGGATCAGGGCGGTCTGCCAGTCCTGTAGATGTAACACATCAGGTCTTAACCCCTCTGTCTTTAAGAACTGTAGTGATGCCCTGCAGAAAAAGGCGAAACGGATGTGGTTGTCTTCATAATACCTTCCGTCTTCTCCGTAGATGCCTCCTCTGCCGAAGAGGGGTTCTGAGGCGAGAAAGAAGACCCTGTCTCTATTCAGTATATTAAAGGTGAGGGTCCTCCCCCCCATTGTAACTCCAAAGGAATGGCCTGTCTCATCCACCTCTTCCCGGATGATCCTGCTGTAGTAGGGAATAAGGAGATATGCATCAACTTTACGGTTTAACAGTTCAGTGAAGATACTGCCCACCACATCGGCAAGACCACCCACCTTGCAGAAGGGGACAGCCTCTGCTGAGATAATTATCACTCTCATATCTGAACTTCTCTCATATACCTTGCAGCCACCTCAGGTGGAGTGGGGTTGATATAGAAACCGGTGCCCCATTCAAATCCAGCAATCTTAGTGAGTTTGGGCATGATTTCTATGTGCCAGTGATAGAATTCGTTTTCCTCCTCACCAAAGGGAGAGGTATGAACGATGTAATTGTAAGGTGGGATCTCAAGGAGTTTGTCCAGTTGTTTCAACACCATCTGCAGAATCTCTGCCAGTAGATTGAAGGAGCCATCAGGGGGACAGAAGCAGGACTGGTGAGACTTCGGGAGAATCCATGTCTCGAAGGGGGCCCTCGGGGCAAAAGGTGCAATCGCTATGTACAGTTCGTTCTCAAGGACCACCCTCAGGCCCTCCTCTTTCTCCTGCAGAATCATATCGCAGAAGATGCACCTCTCCTTTATATCGTAGTATTTCCTCGATGCCTCTATCTCCTCCCTCACCAGTTTGGGAACAATCGGGAGGGCGATTAACTGGCTATGAGTATGTTCAAGGGAGGCACCGGCAGCCTCACCCTCGTTCTTAAATATAAGCACATACTTCAGACGCGGATCGTTCTTCAGATCTGTAAGTCTGTAGTAGTAGGCCCATAACACATTTTCAACCTCTTTTCTCTGCATCCTTGAGAGTGAGGCGAGATGATCAGGGCTCTCAATGATCACCTCATGTGCTCCAATACCTGTCATTCTGTCAAAGATACCATCAGCGGTCTTCTGGAGTTCTCCCTCTATCTTCAGGGCCGGGAATTTGTTCGGCACCACCCTGAGGGACCAGCCGGGACCATTCGGTTGCGAGGTATCATGTCTTATTGCATAGATCTCCTGCGGGGTGGTGTATTCGTTTCCAGGACAGAAGGGGCAGAACCCTGATACCCTCCTCTTGAGCGAGGGGGAGGCAAAGTCAGAGGGCCGTTTCCCTCTTTCTACAGAGATTATTACCCACCTTCCCACTATGGGGTCCTTTCTCAACTCCGGCATCTCTCCTCCTTAAATCAAGACTTTAGAATTAAATATTAAAACAAGGTGACTATCCAAGGCAATCTCTGATGAGTTAAAGACTGAGATGCTTGATAAACTATTCCTGAAGCCTTCATTGAAACCCTTCTCTTTCCCTTTTTTGCCATATCTGTCCGATCGAGACACAGGAGTTTTCTGACCTCTGACTTCAGACTTCTGACTTCCGTTCTTTGATACACCACCTGTGTATACTATCGGAGTTTTTTGGACAGCACTGGCTTTTTTGCAAAACTGCAAAGGGATTTGTGCTCTTGCAAGGGTTGGTGATTGAAAAGGTTGTTATATATCAATGAGTTATAAACTGGCATGGTCTATGCTTTATGAAGGGCAAGAAAAAAGAAAGGAGGTAGGAGATGAAGACAGGGATGGCAAATAGGCTCAGTTACATTGGTTCAGGGATAGGGCTTGCTTTGTTTGTGGTGTCCGGACTGCTACCAGGGTCATTCATTGGAGGTGTACTGGGTTTGAAGGTGACAGGTGTCCTGTTTGGCCTGCCTGTAGAGCCGACGGTGGTCTCCAGGGCGATACTGGCGGTGAGCATGCTTGTAGGGGTGCTTGTAACAGGAGTGGTGTTTGTGATGGCAGGTGCTGTGTGTGGATGGTTGCTTGGGGTGGTGGTGGATGCCATTGCAAGGCCCAAGAAGGCAGGCAATCCTATCAAGGCATAGAGAAAGGAGGTACTGACAATGACAGAGGAAAGGAAAAGGGCACTTTCATTGGGCAGGAAGATGGGAGCAGTGGTAGGGGGAATTCTATTCCTGATCTTCGGGATAATGCCGGGGTTCTACTTTGGCAGTTATGCGACGGTGGTGCTGCTGAGTCATCTGTTTGGTGGGCCGCTTGAACCGAACATACTT
>WGER01000024.1 GCA_015492645.1 Nitrospirota bacterium | reverse complement strand
TTGAGTCTGGTAAAATTAAAAAGGAGGCTTGATGAGTTAGTGGGGATGCTTTTGGCAGAGAAGATAGGCCTGAAGCCAAAGAGATTTCACGGACAGAATAATGCGCTAACAGAGCCACATTTCACGGACATCCATTTTTGAGCTAATACGCTCTCAGCAGCAAACGGCTATCCCTGTAAGAATTGTTCCCGGCATCTATGATCCTTCATGGATAGACGAAAAGCATATCGTCTCTGAGGAAGAGGCATTTAAGACCACCAGGCTTCTCGCACTCAGGGAAGGGCTCTTTGTAGGGATGAGCAGTGGTGCTGCCATGCATGTGGCCCTGAAAAAGGCCAGGGAAATAAGAGAGGGTGTGATTGGGGTCATACTGACAGGGGTGACAGGTATCTCAGCACCTCTCTATTCACATCAGTATGTGCCGAGTGTCCTCCTTAGTCCTGAGTTCCTCCACCCTGCGTGATATCAACTCTGCTGCTTTGAGGACATCCTCAGTGGTGGTATCCTTTCCTGTGGAAAGCCTTACCGAGGAGAGGGCATCCTCTGGGCTGATCCCGATTGCCATCAATACATGAGATGGGGTCTCACCCCCTTCATGGCAGGCAGAACCCGCTGACAGGGCAACCTCCTCTGCTAAGGAACTCACCAGTTCCCTCCCACTCACCCCCTCTATGGTTATGTTGAGGGTATTTGGCAATCGTGGGGCCTCTTCACAATTCAGCCTGAGCCTGTCAATCCTCTCCTGAAGGGCCCGCCAGAGCAGTGCCGTTACCTCCTGCATATGCCTGGTCCTTTCAGGTAACTCCTGTCTGGCGAGTACCGATGCGATCGATAGGCCAACAATCAGTGGCAGGGGCTCTGTGCCCGGCCTCAAGCCCCTTTCCTGTCCTCCACCATACAGTACAGGGGAAAGCCTGATCCCATCTCTCACATACAGTGCTCCTATACCCTTTGGGGCATGAAACTTGTGACCTGCAATTGTGAGCATATCCACACCAAGGTCCCTCACATCAACAGGAACCCTCCCCACTGATTGAGAGGCATCGGTATGAAAGACCACACCCTTATCCTTCAGGATTGAAGATATCTCTCCTATCGGCTGCAGTACACCTGTTTCATTGTTTGAGTGCATTATACTTACCAGTATTGTGTCTTCTCTCAGGGCCTCTTTTACCGCATCAGGTTCTATCACTCCAGAAGAGTCTGGCCTCACAAGTGAGACCTCAAAACCCGAGGAACTCAGATACTCAAGGGCCTTCAGTACAGAGGGATGTTCCATCTGAGTACTCACTATATGGCCACCCTTAAACTGGAGGGTATATCCAATTATCGCAAGGTTATTTGATTCGGTCCCTCCCGAGGTAAAGACCACCTCAGAGGGATCGGCATTCAGCATCCAGGCCACCTTCTGCCTGGATTTCTCAAGCAGTTCACGTGCCTTCAACCCCAGTTGGTGCCTGCTCGAGGGGTTCCCGAAGGTCTCAAGTCCCTTCAGTACACCCTCTCGGACTCTGGGGTCAACAGGTGTGGTGGCGTTATGGTCCAGATATATCACCTCACAACTCCCTGTGGAGCGTATGTACAGGCACCTTAAACTCCTCTGCAATAAACCCCTTGAGCACTTCAACAATCACGGGTGAACGGTGTCTTCCGCCTGTGCATCCTATACCTATGGTCAGGTTGCTCTTTCCCTCTCTCTGGTAAAGGGGGATCAGAAAGCCGAGGAGGTCCTTGAGTCTCATCAACATCTCTTCAGTGAGTGGGTCTT
The DNA here is from genome assembly GCA_015492645.1 of Nitrospirota bacterium. Lineage (GTDB taxonomy): Bacteria > Nitrospirota > Thermodesulfovibrionia > Thermodesulfovibrionales > JdFR-85 > JdFR-85. The sequence goes on along the minus strand of WGER01000024.1, from coordinate 36,739 downwards.
TAAGCACAAACTCCCTCACTGGCTCATCCAGACCGGTCAGGGGCCTCAGGGTCTCTACAAAATGGGGATTCCTCAGAAATCGGATATCAAAGAGCAGGTCAACGTTTGGCGGTATTCCGTATTTGTAACCAAAGGAAAGGAGTGTAATCCCGAATGAAGGTCCCTTTCCACAGAACCTCTGCATTACGTATTGCCTGAGTTGGTGGGGGCTGAAAGAGGATGTATCCACAATCAAGTCTGCCATCTCCCTCAGGGCCTGGAGCATCTGTCTCTCTGCCTCCAGTGCCTTCTGTAGGTTTCCCTCTGAGTCCTGCAATGGATGGGGTCTACGGGTCTCCTTGTATCTCCGGAGGAGGACATCACTGTCTGCCTCCAGAAAGAGTATCTGGGCATGGAACCTCCTCTTCAGGTCCTTCACATCACTCTGGATATTTGTCAGAAACGCCCTCTCACGGATATCCACACCAATAGCAAGGTGGCGGGTCTGTTTGTCTTTCCTTGTTAATTTCAGCAGGTCCTTCAGGAGGGGAAATGGAAAGTTATCAACACAGAAATAACCACTATCCTCAAGAGCCCGTAATGCCACGCTCTTTCCTGCCCCTGACAGACCTGTAACTATGATCAGCCTTCTTTCTGGAGTCCTGCCCAATCTATGCAGGTTCTATGAGACCGAAGTTACCATCGTTTCTCCTGTATATCACATTTATGCTGCCGGTCTCTGCATTCGTAAATACAAAGAAATCCTTGTCGAGCAGTTCCATCTGCATTGCAGCCTCCTCAGGGGTCATCGGCTTCATCTCAAACCTCTTCCTCTTTATGATCCTCACCTCAGGGTTTGGTTCTGTCTCCTCCACTGTTACGGGGATACTGGTCTTGGGTGAGCGGTTCTCCTTCCTGTGGGCTGTTAATTTCCCCTTGTATTTTTTTATCTGTTTTTCCAGTTTCTCTACCACATCATCTATGGAGGAGTAAATTTCAGAGGTGACGCTCTCAGCCTGGATCATCACACCGTTTGCCTTCAGGAGGACCTCTGCCTTGTGCCTGTACTTCTCAACAGAAAGTGTCACCACAGCCTCTGTGATATTAGAGAGAAACCTCTCAAACTTCTTCACCTTCTTTTCAGCATACTCCCTGAGTGCTGGTGTAACCTCAAGATGCCTTCCATTAATGATGATATTCATCCTGCTCCTCCTTTTAGTGGGTTTTCTATGGGGTCCTCTTTTTTCTCTTGGACTGAGATGGTATACCCATCTCCTCTCTGTATTTGGCCACAGTCCTGCGGGCAATCTCTATATTCTCTTCCTTCAGTATATTAGCAATCTGTTGATCACTATAAGGTTTAAAGGGGTTCTCCCTTTCTATGATCCTCTTGATCTTCTCTTTCACCATCCTTGAAGAGACATCCCCATTGTCTGAACGGACAGCGCTGCTGAAAAAGTACTTAAAACTGAATATTCCATGAGAACAGGCGAGGTATTTGTTGAGGGTAACCCTGCTCACTGTGCTCTCATGCATGTTTATATCCTGAGCCACCTCCCTCAGGTTCAGGGGTCTTATGTACTGTGGACCCTTGTCAAAGAACTCCCTCTGAAATTTGAGTATACTCTCTGTTACCTTATAGATGGTCCTCTGTCTCTGGTCAAGGCTCTTTATCAACCAGAGGGCAGAACGGAGTTTCTCCCTCAGAAATTTCTTCTCCTCCTTGCTGAGGGTTTCACAGGTCAGCATCTTACGGTAGAAGTTATTCAACTTCAATCTGGGTAGACCGTCATCATTCAGGATGATCCTGTAGCCCTCCTCGGTCTTTTCCACAAAGACATCCGGCACGATATAGTTTGTCTCATGTCCAGAAAAGTTTCTTGCAGGTTTTGGGTCCAACTGACAGATCAGATCTACCGCCACCCTGATGTCATCCACCGTGGCATCATACATCTTTGCAATCGCCTGATAGTCCTTCCTTTCCAGGTCTTTCAGATTGTTCTGAACAATCCTCTCCACAAGTGTCCCCTGTAGTCCTGATTGTCTTATCTGAAGGAGTAGACACTCTTTCAGGTCCCTAGCTCCTATACCTGGTGGATCGAGATCCTGAACCACCCTTAGGGCCTCCTCTACAGTCTTCAGATCGGTATTACAGATACGGGCTATCTCCTCTAAGGGCAGCCTGAAATATCCATTCTCATCAAGGTTGCCCACTATCGCCTCAGCCACCTGCCTGATCTCTGCTGGAATGTTCATCATATTGAGTTGCCAGAGGAGATGGTCGTAGAGGGATGTGGGGCTTCTCAGAAAATTCTCAAAGGAGGGCCGTTCCTCGATCCCAGGATTGAAGTAACCGAGGTCCCTGCCATCACTGCCTCTTTCCTCAAAGTAGTCATCTATCCGGAAGGTGGTGAGTTTCTCCAGTGGGAGTGGATCCTCCTCCTCACTGTCGGCCTGTTCAGCCTCTGTAACCTCCTCGCTCTCCTCCTTCGGTATCTCCTCTAAAAAGGGGTTGACCTCCAGTTCCTGGTTGATCGCCTGTGCGAGTTCCAACTGCGGTAGTTGCAAGAGTTTTATCGCCTGCTGTAGTTGGGGCGTCAGGACCAGTTTCTGGGTCAACTTTACATCCAGTTTAATATCCAGAGCCATTATAACCTGAACTCCCTTCCCAGATATGTCTCCTGAACTGCTGTATCTTTTATCAGTTCTTCTGTGCTACCCTCTTTTATTATTATACCATTATTTATGATATATGACCTATCTGTTATGGAGAGGGTCTCTCTCACATTGTGATCAGTGATAAGGATACCTATACCCTTCTGTTTGAGATATCTGAGGAGTGACTTCAACTCAGTAACTGCAATCGGGTCAATCCCTGCAAAGGGCTCATCAAGGAGTATGAATCTCGGTTCAAGGGCCACAGCCCTTGCGATCTCTGTCCTCCTCCTCTCGCCTCCCGACAACTGGGCCCCAAATCTGTCTGCCAGTGGCTGGAGTCTGAACTCCTCGAGGGTCTTCTCTACCTTTTCCCTCAACTCCTCTCCCTGTAGTCCCTTCACCTCTAAGACCACCTGTATATTTTCTTTTACTGTTAATTTCCTGAAGACCGATGGTTCCTGTGGCAGATAGGAAATCCCCCTTTTTGCCCTCTCATACATCGGGAGTCTTCCTATCTCCTCATTATCTAAGAAGATCTGTCCACCATCTGGCCTTATATACCCCACAAGCATGTAAAAGGTGGTTGTCTTACCTGCTCCGTTGGGTCCTAAAAGCCCTACTATCTCTCCTTCTGAGACCTCTATATCCACCCCGTCTACCACAGGGGTACCCCTGTAGGACTTTCTGAGCCCTCTGGCGAGGAGTAACCCCATTACTCAGTATCTGGTGAGGAGAGTATCACCCTGGAATTCTCCACCGTGTATCTGCCATTCTGGATAAAATAGACCATCCTCGTGCCCTCCACCCGTGTATTCGGTGAGACCGCCACTGGATGCCCCCTCAGTATTATTTTACCCTCTCTCCTGAGGTATTCCGCCTCCTCCGCCTCCACCATTCTGTCGCCTTTTTTGATCCTCACGTCTCCTCTGGCAAGGATCTTCACCACCTCCCCGTTTTCGTCATAGGTGACCTGAAGCCACTCTGCCGTGAGAGTGGTTTCGGCCTGTCTTGCCACCACTTTACCCTCAAAGATGGCAATCCTCTGATTACTGTCTGCAGAGAGGCTTTCAGAGGTTATCTCTATGGGGGCATCCTCAGAGAAGAAACCGTCAGGACCCCTATCACCTGCCTCTGTAGACCCTATGGCCAATAGTATTATAATCAGTATACTAAGTACCCCTGAACACCGTCCTGACATTACCATACATCCTCACAATATCTGTATCCAGTATCTCTCCTCTATCTGCAGTAGCAATGAACCTTTTTCCCTCCACCCGGAGGGTACCCCTGAGGAGTAGTCTTCTCTGCTGTGCATCATAACTCACCTCTGAGGCGGTGAGCCTTATGTCAGGACCAACCGCCATTATCCTGCCAGTGAGATTGAGCGAACCTGTGGTCAGTGCATATGAGCCCATTTCTCCTTCTACCCTGAATGACCATGCAGGATAAAAGAGGCTGACCCCTTTGAGTCTCGCTATCCCGGAGGTATCTGTCACCCTCGCCTCTTCTACCTCGGCCTCCCACCTGATACCCTCAGCACCATATCTGATGATGTGTACTCCCCTCAGAAGGGAATCACCTGCAACAACCCTTTCAACCTCCTCTTTTGGCATTAAAAGAAGGGCAAACAGGAACAGGACAACCAACAGCCCAAAGAAGACAACAGAACGCATAGGTGATTTTATCACTTAACACCCCGCTGTGGCAACCTGGACCCCTCCGATGCCTCCCTCAACCATTGTCCTGCCTCCTTCAGGTTGTGCAGGAGTTTCAGCCTCAACTGTCTATGCCTCCTCAGCGCCCTTTTATCACGGAGAGACCTCTCTTTTTTATCAAGAAGCACTTTAAGTTTTGAATAAATCTCTTTGTATTTCAAGTATTTTTTTCTGTCAACCTTGATTGAAAAATCACCTGGTACCTTCCATTTATCTTTAAGGTACACCCACGAGGCAAAATCAGAAAGGCGCCTTCCAGGGAGGACCTTGATAGGGGTTGTATTCTGGAGGCCTTCGATCCTCAACCCCCTTGAGTCAGCCACTATCCTGTGTTCTCCTCTGAAGGGCTCTGCACCGTCATTGTCATAGAACTCCCATTCTGAATAGGAGATCTGCGATTCAGAGCGGTGACAACTCTCACAGTCTCTCGCCTTTCCAAAGGGATGTGCCGCCTCCTCAATCTCCATCCAGAGCAGGTGCTTGTTGTTCTCTGGCAGATCATCGAAGGTCCCGATTATATAATAGGCATCTCTGGTCTGTCCATCAGGCCAGCGGAACTTTACCTCATCTGAAGGTGGTACTTCCACGCCGATGTTTCCCACGCTATGGGGCCAGACCTTTACAGGCATCCATATACCCTTCTGGTCCTTCATTATTATGGGTGGTCTCTGTATCCCGTAATAGAGTGAATATTTATGGAAGGGGTTCTCCCTTTCAGCCACCTTCCCAGGTCCCCAGACAGTGATCTGATATCCTCCCAACTGACTTATATGACATGCCGCACAGAGCATCTCCCTGTGAAGGCCCTCTTTGAGGGCGTCCTCTTCATCTATATGGCAGTCCTGACAGGAGGCCGTCCTCTCTATATCTCCCATTCCCTTCTCACCTGTGAGATGACAGTCCACACACTGGATACCCTTCTTGTAATGGACATCCGGCTTCATGCCCTGAGGTATGGAGTAGTCACCCCCTATATAGGTCTCTCCCCTCCTGCTCACCATTGCCCCTGGATGGCAGGTACTCGCCCCCCTGCCCCATCCTGAACAACTCTTGGACTCAGGCACCCTCAGAAATGCATGGACCCCTGATTTGGCTGATGGTGCATAATGGCAGTCAAGGCAACCCGCATGGCAGACATTACAGAACCTCTGTTTCGCCTCTGCCTGTTGCCTGGTAAACTCGGTATTCAGTTCCTTTATTATCTCTTCTGTATTACGATAGTCAAACCGGGCTGCCTCAAGGACCTCAGGTGGTGCAGGGTCTGCAAAAGAGGGTCCGCAGTTGTGTGGCCCGTAGGGTTTGAGCCATGTCCTCATCGTCCTCTGGCGATAATTCCGGCCCATGATGGTCTTCCGAAACTGCTTTAATGCCTCCGGGTGGCATCCGCTCTTTCCACATGTCTGCTCTGCCAATTCAGGATCAAAACCGAGGGTCTCAGGATCCCTGTCATGCCAGAGGATGTTTCTCACCCAGGGTAGCATATACAATTCACCTTCCATCTCGATCTTCGGCATGAGTGCAAACATCTCATCATCACCAGATTCTCTCAGGGGACCCGGATACCCCTCTTCTCTTGAAAGAATACTGCCATCCTCTCCCACTATCAGCATCTTGAGCATCCCCCTGTGCGCCTCTTCAGGCTCATCTGTCCGGCCGTTGCCGAGATGGCAATCACGGCAGGTGATATTGGGATGCCTGCTCTGTTTCCGGACATCCTCAAGGGTAACATAGGCCCATTCAGCCTTCAACTCCTTCAGTTTCTTTCTGTCTGAATGGCATCTGATGCAACCATCTGAGGTATCCATCCACCTCCTGTAACCGAGGGTTGCTGTTATCACAACAAACTGCAGAAAGAGCACCACCACAAGGAGGGGTCTCATCCTTTTGCTGAGGTCACCTGCTGCCATTGGACCTGAGGTTGAGCCTTTTAATGGATGTGGCCTTAGAGGTTGAAGGGTCTATCTCGATAAGGACTGATGAGAAGATCACAGGCCCCTTTGCGGTATTAAACTTTTTTGGCATCTGGGTCAGGAACCTGTCCAGTATATCCTTTACCTCCACCCCTATTACTGAGTTTACCGGACCTGTCATACCCACATCCGTGATGTAGGCAGTACCACCCTGCAGGATCTGCTCATCGGCAGTCTGGACATGGGTATGGGTGCCTATTACCGCAGTCACTCTGCCATCTACATAGTATCCGAAGGCTATCTTCTCAGATGTCGCCTCTGCATGAAAGTCTATGAGGACCACAGATGTCTCATCCTTTATAACCTCAAGGAATTCATCCACCTTTCTGAAGGGGCAGTCCAGGGTCGGCATAAATACCCTGCCTGCCAGATTAACCACCGCAACCTTTTCACCCTTGACCGTCAAAATGATACTGCCCCTGCCCGGCACTCCGGGCGGGTAGTTGAGGGGCCTCAGGACCCTGTCCACCTTCTGTATATACCCTATCGCCTCCTTCTTGTCCCAGATGTGATTACCTGATGTCATCACATGGACCCCATAGGAGAAGATCTCCTCAGCCACCTTCTCGGTGATACCAAAGCCACCTGCGGCATTCTCACAATTAGCCACCACGAGGTCTATCTTGAGTCGGGAGACGAGGGAGGGCAGAAACTCTCTAACTGCCCTCCTGCCAGGCCTTCCAACAATATCGCCTATGAAGAGGACCCTCATTTCGCAAACTCAACAAACCTGGTCTCCCTTATCACCATCACCTTTATCTGGCCCGGATAGGTGAGTTCAGACTCTATCTTCTTTGATATCTCACGGGCGATAAGTGAGGCCATCTCCTCTGAAACGCTATCAGGTTTAACTATGATCCTTATCTCTCTGCCTGCCTGCATTGCATAGCACTTTTCGACTCCATCAAAGGACATCGCTATCTCTTCAATTCTCTTCAACCTCTTCAGATAATTCTCTATACTCTCCCTCCTCACACCAGGTCTTGCTGCTGACAGTGCATCTGCTGCAGCAACAAGGGCGGCCTCTACACATATGGGGTCCACATCTCCGTGATGACAGGCAATCGCATTAAGTACCCTCTCATCCTCTCCGTATTTTCTCGCAATATTAACTCCTATCTCGTGGTGTGAGCCCTCCATTTCATGATCAACGGCCTTACCTATGTCATGCAGTAGACCGGCCCTCTTTGCGAGTCTCACATCAACGCCCAGTTCTGCTGCCATCATTCCTGCAAGATAGGCCACTTCCCTTGAGTGCTGAAGCACATTCTGTCCGTAGGAGGTCCTGTACTTGAGCCTGCCAAGAAGTTTTATTAACTCAGGATGGATACCGCTGAGGCCGAGATCAAAGATCGCCTTTTCTGCCTCCTCTTTCATAATCGCATTGATCTCTCTCCTCACCTTCTCCACCACCTCTTCTATCCTGGCAGGATGGATCCTGCCATCGGCGATGAGCCTTTCCAAAGAGACTCTTGCGATCTCTCTCCTTACTGGGTCAAAGCAACTGAGGGTCACCATCTCAGGGGTGTCGTCAACAATCAGGTCAACCCCTGTGGCAGCCTCAAGGGCCCTTATGTTTCTGCCTTCTCGGCCTATAATCCGTCCTTTCATCTCATCATTCGGCAATGCCACAGCAGATACAGTTATATCTGCCACATAGTCACTTGCGTACCTCTGGACCGCAAGCCCTATGATCTCCTTCGCCTTTCTCTCAGCCTCTTCCTTCGCCTCCTCTTCTATCCTTTTGACCATCTTGGCTGCCTCAAACCTCGTCTCCTCTTCTATCCGTCTGAACAGTTCCGCCTTCGCCTCCTCTGTGTTCATACCTGCTATCCTCTGGAGGGTCTCTATCTGTTCCTGCAGGACCCTTTCGAGATCGGCCTCCTTTTCCCTGATCTGCCTCTCTCGGTATGAGAGGTCCCTTTCACGTCTCAGGAGTTCACTTTCTTTACTGTCCAGTTTGTCCAGTTTCCTGTCTAACTGTTCCTCCTTCGCCCTGAGCCTCTTCTCTATCCTGTTCAGTTCGTGCTGCCTGTCCCTCAGTTCACGGTCTACCTCCACCCTTGCCTTGTAAACGACATCCTTTGCCTCAAGTTGGGCCTGCTGCCTTATCCTCTCTGCCTCCTGGCGGGCCTTCTCGATCACCTCATCGGGTGACTCACCCGGCAGAGGCCCGGTCTTCCTTCTTATCAAAAGAAACACTACTGTTGAAATTATGCATCCAATTGCGATCCCGATCAGTATCTGTAGTCCGTTCATCTCTCCGTACTCCTCCTTTTGTTCAAAAGTTTCTTGATAACCTCTTCGTAGCCCTCTGAAGACGGCTCATAAAAGTGTCTCTCTTCAGGTAAGTAGGGTTGCTGAACATAGTGTCCTGGATAGTTGTGTGGATAGAGATATCCCTTCCCTCTGCCGAGCCTCTCCGCCCCCCTGTAGTGGCTGTCCTTCAGGTGTGCTGGAACCTCAAGAAGGGGTTCCTCCCTTACCGAACGGGTGGCTGCCTCAATCGCCTTAATGGTGGAATTACTCTTTGGGGCAGTGGCCACATAGAGGGCCGCCTGGGTGAGGGGTATCCTCGCCTCGGGAAGGCCGATCTTCTCGGTGGCTGTCATTGCCGCCACAGCCACAAGCAGGGCCTGGGGGTCTGCATTACCCACATCCTCTGCAGCACATACCACAATCCTTCGGGCGATAAACAGCGGGTCCTCTCCTGCCTCAAGCATCCTTGCGAGCCAGTAGACAGTGGCATCAGGGTCAGAGCCCCTCATACTCTTCTGGAGCGCTGATGCAAGGTCATAATGTGTCTGCGTATCGTAGTACAGAGACCTCTCTCTCAGTACCTGCCTCGCATCCTCAAGTCGAAGCCTGATCACCTCAGAGTCCTCATTGTAGGCAGTGAGGAAGAGGAGTTCCAGCATGTTAAGGGCCTTCCTTGCATCGCCCCTTGAGGCAGAGGCTATAAACTCCAGCACCCCATCCTCTACCTGAAGGTGATATTCACCAAGCCCTTTAGGACTCACAACCGCCCTCCTCAGGATTATCAGTACCTGTTCCTCGGACAGGGGTTTGAACTCAAACACTATAGACCTTGAGGCAAGGGGGGGCACAAGGGCAAAAAAGGGGTTTTCTGTAGAGGCACCTATCAGGATCAGATCTCCAGATTCAACATGGGGTAGCAGGGCATCCTGTTGAACCCGGTTAAAACGATGGATTTCATCCACAAAGAGGATGGGTCTTTCTGTTCTGCTGTACCTGACCACCTCCCTTATCTCCTTCACCCCTGCGGTCACTGCGTTCAGGTGGACAAACCTCTGGCCCATCCTGGATGCTATTATCCTGGCAAGGGCGGTCTTGCCTGTACCTGGTGGACCGTAGAGGATGAGAGAGACAAGGCGTGCCTCCTCGATCAGACGCCTGAGGGGCCTGCCAGGACCGAGTATTTCCTCCTGCCCCACAAACTCCTCAAGGCTCTCAGGGAGCATCCTCCAGGAGAGGGGGGCCTGCCCTCTCTGTCTTCCAAATAACTCCAATCCCTGCTCCTTAAGACAGAAAGAGGTGGCAGGCTGTTGGAGGGGTTATCTCAGGATTCTGGGCAGTACTCTGCTCCTGTTGAACTCAGAATAGTTGAGATATTAAATCTATCTCTAATCTCTACTTCCTCCAACATCTTGCCACCTTCTGTATTTATCTGAATCCATCCTGCAATTTCGCAGGACAGAAACTCTTTATCTTTTATAACAAAAAAGCCGCCCCCTTGACAAGGATAAAATTGCGGGCTTCTTCTCAATAGGCGTAAAGGGCTGTCAGTTCTGCTGTGTCCAGGGGATTGGTTGTACTCTCACTTCTCACTTCTAAGCGGTAGAGCCTCGGATCTGTCAAGGCTCTGACCATGTTATAAGGGGCAACCACCCCACGGGGACCCGTTTCAGTAATACCACCCAGTTCTGTGGTTCCAAGGGTAGTACTGATAATCTTCACAAGCACCCTGTATGAGCCGAGAGTGATGGTCAGATCTGGAGAGTCAGTAACATAGGGGTTCTGCTGAGAAGCACTACACTCAGGAGACCAGTCTATTTTCATATTTTCTATTTTTTTATTGAAGCATGTCGGATCATTGACAGTGACGAGTCCTCCTGTAGGATCTGTCCCCTCTGATCCAATGACCTTGGCCGCAATCTGCAGTCCCCCCTTTGCTGCCCCAAGGGCGGAGGTGAACCTCTTTTCTATCCCTGAGATCTCTGTCCCTTTCAGGACCATATACCAGGTGGTGGTGGCTATGGCCATGGATATCATCGCGAGAACAAGAGCGGTTATCAGGGCTATACCTCTTTCATCCTTCACACCCTCACCCCCTTCAGTCTATAAGATTCTCGGGCTTTACTACCATGGTATAAACCTTCCACCTGTAGTACCTGTATTCAGGGTTCCCCACCAGTTGAGTAAGGTCCACATCTCTGCCAAGACCGAACTCACCCACTGTTATCGTGGACTGTGTAAAGGTGAAATTCCTGTCTTTCTGGCCCTCATGGGCAAGTATATATATCCTCACCTCTTTGAGGCTTTTTCTCAGTGACGAGGCATCAGCTAGGGTCGACTGGACATCTAATAAGGATGCACTCTCATCTGGATCAAGGCCTGAATTAACAATACCAGAACCATCTGGATTGGAGTAGGTCCCCACTATCCCATTCTCGTTCATGTCTAACCCGAAGATCACCTGAAAATCTGCCACACAGTCCAGAAGTGGCAGTATCTCACCAAATTGCCCATCCGTATGGCTTATTGTATTCTTTAGAAGGACCCCTGTACCGGGCGCACAGCGGGTCGGCAGGTTGGCCTGATTGTAATTCAGATAGTAATCTGCCCTGTTAAAGGGCATCCTCAGGGCCTGGTCATCACCTATACCAAAGACGAGGAGTGTCTCACCTTTTGCTAATTCGTATTCGTTTAAGAGAAAGTTAAAAGGAAGATAGTATTTATACACACTGCCGTCTAAATAAGGGATAAGTGCCCTATCCACTGTCTTGGTGAGTTTAGATTTTATCACTATTACAGTAGTATTGGACTCCAGGTCATCCTGAGTGCCCCAGTAATTCACATAGTCAGTGTCTGAACCATCACCATATATATCGTACATAAAGGTCCACTTCCTCGCCTCCTGATGGTTCCTGACAGCAGTGGACTTTATCACCAGATAATCAGAACCATCACAGACCCCGTCACTGCCCACAAAGGCCCTCGGTGCATCTGAGGGTGCATCGTTAAGAGTGTTTATATTCAGAGTACTGCATACAGTGTAGGATGCTGCCTCTAAATAGTTATCCAGACTCGCCCAGTCGTTTGTGTAGTCTCCATCCCCGTCTATGTCGTAAACAAACCATGGAAGCCCCATCCCGGCATGCTCAATGTCCCTTCTCAACATCTCGAGCCCCACGATATGTTCTATCTTTGTCTCAGCGATCTTGCTCTGCTGTCTGGATTGTCTCAAGATCCTGATGAAACTGTCTGCAGACAGTGCAAGGGCAACCACCAGTATTACCATCACCACCAGGAGTTCTATAATCGTGAACCCCCTTTCAGAATAAGGTCTCTCTCTTTCTATATATTTCATCTTCTCACCATTGAACTTATGGAATGGGAGTAGGTGGTACCCCTGAAGGGCCAACTCACGGTGACATCCAACTCTAATAAATCAGAGGATAAACTGTTTACTGTCACCTCAATGGTGTATGTCACCTGGAAGTTTCTGAAATCCCTTGTTACAGCGGAGTATCCGAGATTGTTCTGTAGATCATTGACTGACCATACTCCTTCAGGGGATATCTCGTAAATAGGCTTACTCCTCAGGGTATTCATAACCTGCTGGGCCACCTGCACCCCCTCATCCCTTACAAGGTTTTTCAAATTCGTCATCATGGACATCTCTGTGAGTTTAAAGAGCCCCAGCATGGTGATCATGGTTATCACCAGTGCCACAAGCACTTCTATAAGGGTGAACCCTCTCTTATTTATTGATACAGGAAGAGCCATTCCACTTCCCCAGATTTATGCGGGTCTTTCTGAGATTGATACAGTCGTATTCTGCATCAGTTGAGGTGGATATCCTTATATTACCATTTATATTTACCAGTCCCCAGGAGTTAAAATAGAAGTTGTCCGTCCCACCAGCCAGTCCCCAGGCAATAGGATATGGGAGTTTGTCCTGTGAGAGATCTGTAACAACTGTATCAGTGGGGTCCACTGCCCCATCCTCATCATTGTCTAAGTATATGGTATAAGAGCCCGATGCAAGGACTACCAGATACTGCCTCTTCTGCTGCATTGCCCTCATCCTTGCATCCATCAGATTGGCATAGAGTTGCCTTATTTCTCTTTCTACATTGTACTTTACGCTGTACCTGTTAAAGGAGAGGGCACTTATGGCCAGTAGTGTCAGTATGAGCCCCACTATCACTATTAACTCAATCAATGTAAAACCACTCTTGCTCATCACTTCTCCTTTATAAAGAGGAACTCATCCAGAGGCTCAGCCGCTCTCTCGATCAGGAGCCCTTCGCCGAGAGGAGGGAATCCCTTAAAGGCAACTGTCCTTCTACCACCGCGCTCTGTAAAGGCCTCTGATAAGTCGACAGACTTTATTTCACCAGTGGATAACTGGACCAATGCCCTTCCTTTAAGGTCTGCAGATGATTTCCCCCCGGTTTTATAATCCACTGCCCAAATATAGGTGTTGCCTCCATAACCGCATACCTCTGCAGTTGGTGCCATCGTGGTGAAGAAGACCGTCTTCAGTTCCTGCACTGCCACAGGATGGGTAATGAGCCTCTCCGCCCCATATCCTGCAGGACTCTTGTTTGTGCATGTATCCGTATAGGCACAGTCAAGTTCAATATACCATCCCTGTTTTTGGTCTGACGTGGGATCACAGTTGGGATCATCTGCATTACAGAGATTGGACTCCAGGACCATCCCACATCCCTCCTTGCTCAGGTTGATATTGTGTATGGTACTGTCATAACAGGGTTCCTTTATCCCATATAGTCTTCTTCTGCCATTAACATCATCATCCTTGTAGAAGTATCTTCCCGTCCCGAAGAAGAGCCAGAGTTGCCCTTCATCTGTAAACCTGATAAATCTCGGAGAAGACACTACTGGACCTGAATTAAACTCTATCAGTTTGCTCACATTCCAGTCAGAGGCACTGGAAGTAGTGGGGATAGCATCAGGGGTAAAATCCTTTATAACCATCCTGAGTATACCTCCTCCTGTCCAGGAGACCGTGTTACCTGTACCCTGTACCTGCTTTACATAGGGGATATAGATCACATCGTCCTGATAATCTGGTGTATACTGTTCTTTATCTGAGGCATCCAGGTCAAGTACTGTGTAGTAGAGACCTCCACCAAAGGCATAGGGTATACCCGTATCAATGGGCTGGGAGGTGACCATCTGGCCTGTCTTCAAGTCCAGGATGAAGAGTTTCAGGTTCTGATCAGAGACCCCGAGGAACTGTCTCGTTGTTGTCTCAATAGTGCCTGTCGGGCCTGATGCGAACAGGACAAACCACCTGCCGTTTTTGGTAGGGTCAGGGCCCAGTTTAAATACTATAGGTCCTGTACTTGAGAACCCCAGTTCAGGGTGTGCGAACTCCCAGAGTAGGTTGGGGTTGTAAGGGTCTGTGATGTCAAGGGCAAAGTAGGAGGAATAACCGAGACCGCTCACGGGTGTCTTCACACAGTCCGTACAAGTGGAGGAGATGTCCCTGCAGGCACCGCCCAGGTTCATACTACCTATAAGGATGGTCCTCCATGTGTCAGTGGTCTTCTTGCAGTCCCAGTAGTTCGTCTCGGTGCATCCTGTGGTCCCGATACTCGCATCAAATATAAAGGGAGAGGCGTCCACATAGTACAGGTGGCAGTAGTCCTTCTCTGTAAGATACCTGAGATAGGGGAGGACATTCTTCGGTATAAAGGCCCATACTTCGTCACCGGGGTCATACTGAGTAGAAGTATCGTATAGTATCGCCTTCAAGAAAGGTTGATTTCTGTCATTTATCTGCTTCAGTTTTCCAAGATAAAAGGCATGAAGCATCCCATCATTGGCACCCACATAGACCATTCCCCTGTCAGTATATATCTTTGTTGCCTTTGGCTCATCATCCTCGGTAAGGTCACGGGTGAATCTGTAGTAACTGACGTCGTCGTACCTCTCATAATAGTCATTGAGAGGCACCCAGGACTGTATCTTTGGTGTGGAGTGAACTATGTCTCCCAGTTTCCAGGTATTCGTTACATTGGTGTTGTTGATATAAAGAGTTGCTGTCCTCTCCCTGTAGAGGGGTATGCATTTTTCGCCTGCAGGACAGTCAGCATCAGTACTACACTCGGTAGTCTGTGTTACTGAACAGACCTTGATATCCTCACCCCTCACATAACGGATAATCCGTTCCGCCTCAGTAAGGTCTGCTGCGTTCAGGAATGTCTTAAGTGAAGAGGCACTGGCAGTAACAAATGGGTCAAGGGCACTGTCATCATTTATATTGGTATATATGGTCCTTGTTGAGGGATCCCTCTGAAAGAGCTTTATTCCGGCCTCCCATAGATTCTTCAGTTCCTCAAAATCCTTTACTGTGGGGGCACCATCACAGTCTCCATCTCCATCCGAATCAGGACAGATCGCTGCCATCGCCTTCTGTTCGTTTTCATCAAAGTAGATAGAGGTTATCCAGTCCTGGTTGAGATAGAGGTGGTAGTCCTTAACAGTATCCTCCCTTATGGTACTCAGGTGTTCATAGGGTTCAATATGATACCAGAGGTTCTGTATAACACCTGTCCAATCGATCTCAGCCTGGGTCAGCCCTAAGGACCTCTTAGGATAGAAGACTGCCTGCAGGAGATTGGCACCCTGCCCCTCACCCGAGGCGAGTATGGAGACCGCTGTACCGGAATAGACCCTCTTAAGGATATCAAGTATTATATCCACCATTTTGTTCTTAATCTCTATAGCACTCTTTGCGGTAAAGAAGGTGTCAGGCAAACCATCACCGTCCTTGTCCCAGTCAGGAGAACTGGGTGGTAGAGGTTCGCAACCACTGCCCTTTCCACTACCACAATCGTCCATACTACAGGTGTCATCTGGATATCCTGTCAACCCATCAGGCCAGTCCTTTGATCTATCAAAAGAGCCATACATTGCTACATTCTTGAGACTCAACTCACCCGTGCCGCCAAGCCATAGCCCCACTGTATACACGGACTCTATGTAACTCTGTAACCCTGTGGGTGTGTTTGTGAACCCCTTTTTATGTAACCAGTATGCAGGGACCACTGGGTCAGCAGAGTGGGCCTCAAATCCAGTATCTATTGTACATGTAGAGGTGGCAGGAGGCCCACCCCCGTAATTCCATTGCCCATCAGTCAGCAATATTACAAAGTTCTTTGCACAGGGTATCAATACAAACTCATTCCCCTGACAGTTGTTATCATTGTTTTCATCTATACACTGGTAAAGGGGGTTCTTCCATTCGTTTCCAGCACCAGTTTGAGGTTGTAGACCGCCATACTCTGGGGCATTCTGGGCGAAGTAATTATACACATCCCAGAGGGCAGGTGCAGTAGGTGTGGTACTGCTGGGAGGTCTGGAGTTGATAGCAGTAATCGTGTTCTTGTAGGGGTTTACCGCATCAAAATTTGCACTTGCTGTGAAGTCACCTATGTATACAGCATCTACAATCTGGGAGCCTCCGTAAAGGAAGACGCCCATCCTGGGCTGTACAGGTAACTTTTTCAGTTGAAAGAGGAGCCCTCCATGTGAGCCTGTAATCCTGTCCCACCTCGCCTTCACCTTCACCCCACTTGATGTTTCCAGGACACATCCCTCAGCATCACAACTCAACTGATTTGACTGGGGATAGAGTTCAGGATCACAACTCTGAATCTGTTTGGTATCACAACTGTCTGGCTTCCCTCCTGTCAGGGCCCATCTTACAAGGTCGATTCTGCTCATGTAGAGATAGTTTAGATAATTACCAGATTGTAGATTACAGTCACCACTCTGCTGCCACTGGGTACAGCATCTCCATGGCCTCCTCCATGAACATGTCCCCGGGTCCCAGTCACAATCGCCAAGAGGCCAGCGTCTGCATCGTGATTGAAGGCAGGTCCTCTGACAGGGCTGACCTGTAGGCGTTGTCTCCACATAAACCCCATTTGCATCTAAGGTATAATACTTCTCGGGATCAAAATAACCCTCATAAGTGGTATTCGGGTCATATCCATCAAGGATACCATCTCCATTCCAGTCCCAGTCATTAAAGGAATAAGCATCCCATCCCATACTTCCGCTCACATCTATCACAAGCATCACATTTGGAGGGGCAGCAGTGGTGAGAAAAGGTGGCCATTGACAGTAGTCCTCCATACTCTGGGAGTATCCTGTAGAGGCCAGTGCCAGTAAAAGAAGGATAGCAATTATATAAAGCCTGCCGTATTTCATGGCCTTTTACCCCCCTTAGGTTTTGAGATTATACTGTAAACACCACCAGGTTCACATACAGAGGTATCAATGTAAAACTCAAGGGTCTTGCCAATAATATCATCCAGGTCTTCGTCTATTCCCCCAGCGACCCTGAATGTCCTCTCTCCACGACATCCTTCTGAGTATACATCAACTACAATAAGACCCTTAAATGTATCTATGGACTTCACTTTACCCCTGATGAGTAGCGCATCTACACCCTCAAGTGGACCTACAAGAACCAAAATCAAGGACAGGATAATCGCTATTTTAATAATCCCTGTGTACATAACTTCCTCCCTCTCAAATCTGCAAGTTTTTCTGGTGTTTTATTAGCAAAAGACATGCCAAAATCTTTTGAGGTCTTTTCGTCGAAAATCCACGATATTAAAGTGGTTCTCTCTGTAATGAATGGTAGTGGCGTACACAAGTCTGGAGGTGAATTACATACCAGGGACTGTTGGTCTTATGGTGCCGGAGGCGGGATTCGAACCCGCACGGAGGCGAACCCCCGAGGGATTTTAAGTCCCTTGCGTCTGCCAGTTCCGCCACTCCGGCTATAATTGATTTTAAAGAAATATTCAGGGATTGGTCAATTGAAGGGATTAAGTAAACACAACAAACAGTAGCAGTGTAATGGTGACCCCCAGGAGGGCACCGAGTATCACCTCCCAGGGTGTGTGCACCTTTGTTGTTACCCTGCTCTGGGCTATAACAAGGGCAACAAGAAATGTCAGAAGTGAGACAATAAAACTCTTACTTATAAAGGTTACAGAAAGCCAGACAGAAAAGGAAAAGGCGGCATGTCCGCTTGGCATCCCTCCCCGTAGTGGATGCCCCTTACCGAATTTCGCCTTTGTTATCACCACAAGTATAGAGACTATCACTAAGGCAACAATAGCGGTCTCCTCTGTGGTATGCTTTGCTATCCGGAGTCCATCATGAAAGAGGTCTTTCACATAGGGTAAGAGTATTATATATCCTATTACTATTGAGGAGAAGGCGGTTATAAGCACCGCACCCGCGGCTGTGTCCTTCACAATCCTTGCCTTCTCAGATCTCTCTGGAGATACCATATCCACCAGTGTCTCTATTGCCGAGTTCAACACCTCTGTGAGGATTACCATTGTGGCAATAATTGCTATAAGCAAGAACTCAAGACTGCTCACACCCACGATAAAACTGAATATTACAACTGCCGAGGCGGCATAAAAATGATATCTCAGGTGTCTCTGAGTCTTGGAGGTATGCAGTATCCCCTCTATAGCATTATTCGCAGAATTAATCCATCTCCTTAAGGGCACGGAGTAACTCCTCCTCCTTTTTCCTCATTAATGCCTCCTGTCTTCTATCCCTCTCATGGTCATATCCAAGAAGATGCAGGAGTCCATGGACCACAAGACGGTAGGTCTCTTCCTCAAGGGATCTGCCCTCCTCTGCAGCCCTTGTGGAGGCAAGATGGAGATTAATCACCACATCGCCCAGCAGCACCTCCCCCTTCTGCCTCTTTATCTCTTTTAAGGAGGTGTACTGCGGAAAGGAGAGGACATCCGTTGTCTTATCTACAGAACGGTATACCCTGTTCAACTGCCTGATCTTTCTATCACCTACTAATACTACACTCAGTTCAGCCCCTGTAAGGCCTAAAACCCTTCCAAGTCCTTGAAGCCGCCTCTTCAGGTCTCTGGTGTCTAATCCTATCTTTCTCTGTAGGTTTCTTACGGTCACTCTCATCTCTTCTCCTGGGTTTCCCCTCAAATTCAAATCCGGGATAATCGATCCTCCTGTGATGTATACCCGTCAGGATATAGGTGAACCTCTTCTTTATAAGGGAGATGTCTTTAAGGGTAAGTTCACAGTCTTCCAACTGTCCATCAATAAAGATATGGTTCACAATCCTGTCCACCAGGGACTCTATCCTTGCCGGGGTAGGATCCTTCAGGACCCTTGATGCTGCCTCAACCGCATCTGCGAGCATCACCAGGGCCGCTACCCTTGAACGGGGCTTGGGCCCCTGATACCTGTAGTCTTCCTCATGGGGCTCCTGTCCCTGAAGATCCTTTGCCTTCTGATAAAAGTATGTCATCAGTGCAGTGCCGTGATGCTGTTGAATCACCTCAATAACAGGCTCAGGGAGATTGAACTCCTTCGCTATCTCCACACCCTCCTTCACATGTGAGGCAAGGATCATACTGCTCATATGAGGTGTCAATTTGTCGTGTTTGCTGACAGTGCTCGTCAGATTCTCTATAAAGTACTCGGGCATCTTTATCTTTCCGATGTCATGATAATAGGCACTCACCCTTGCAAGCAGAGGGTTCACTCCGATATCCTCCGCCACTGACTCCACCAGATTACCCACGATTATGCTGTGATGGTAGGTGCCGGGAGCGGCAATCATGAGGTTCTTCATTAGAGGGTGGTTCAGGTCCAGCAGTTCAAGGAGTGTGATATCAGTGGCAACCTTGAATATGTTCTCGATCACCGGGAGCACTATTGATACGAGTGCGGAGACCAGGATACCCGATATGGTGGCATAGATATAGGCGTTCTTTATATACTCAGCAGAGGTGATCCCTTTCAGCAACAGTATCGCTGTGAGCACAGAGATGTTTGTGATACTGATGTAAAGCCCGGCCTTCAGCAGGTCAGTCCTCTTCTTGCACTTGACAACCGAAAAGGACCCCACCAGACATCCAAGAAACGAATACAGAGGATAGAGGGGCTCCAGTGTCCAGACCCCTGTAAGTAGACTGATGGTAAAGTTAAAGATGATGGCAGTATGGAAGTCAAACACGAGTGTGATTATCACCGCTCCTATCGCGATCGGCAGTCCATATATTACAGGTTCAGTTGCCTGAGCCCCCAGCCCTTCTGTAAGGTTCACAAAGAGGGAGTAGAACCCCCTTGCCAGAACCAGCGTGAAGGGGACAAGCAGAGAAACAAGCAGTGTCATCCTGTACTTCTTTAGATAGTCAGGCTTGTATCTCCTGATGTCTTTATAGAAGATCAGAAAGAGGGCACCTGTCAGTAAAAGGCTACCCAGAAAACTGACAGGAGTGAATCTGTTCAGGACCAACACCGCGGTAAGGAGACAGATGAAAAAATGGGGCAGCCCTTTTATGTATCTCTGGATCTGGAAGGCCCTACCGTTATTGCTGTCTCTGTCCTTCTGTAACCTCTTCCTTCCGTTTTTCGGCAATCTCATAGGCCCTGATAATCTCCTGCACCAGTTTGTGCCTCACCACATCCTTTTTCGTAAAATAGATGAACTTTATACCCTCTATACCCTTCAGGATCCTCTCTGCCTCAATAAGGCCAGAGACCCTTCCAGGAGGGAGGTCAATCTGGGTTATATCACCTGTAATAACTGTCTTTGAATTGAATCCGAGACGGGTAAGGTACATCTTCATCTGTTCAGAGGTGGTATTCTGGGCCTCGTCCAGTATTATGAATGCGTCATTGAGGGTCCTTCCCCTCATGTATGCAAGAGGGGCGATCTCTATTATCCCCCTCTCAATCAATCTGGAGGCCTTCTCAAAATCCATCATCTCATAAAGGGCATCGTAAAGGGGCCTCAGATAGGGATGGACCTTTTCATAGATATCGCCAGGCAGGTATCCCAGTTTCTCACCCGCCTCAACAGCGGGCCTGGCGAGGATGATTCTGCTTACCTCCTTTTTCATCAGGGCATTGATAGCCATCGCCATGGCGAGATAGGTCTTACCAGTGCCAGCAGGTCCTATCCCGAAGACTATGTCATACTGTCGGATCGCCTCAATATACTGCCTCTGGGTCTCTGTCTTCGGTATGATAAACCTCTTCTTGGAAGACACAGGCACATGATTCAGGAAGAGGTCCCTGATGGATGTCTCCTCTCCCCTCTGGATCGCTGTGAGGGCAAAGACTATGTCTTCGGGTTTCAGGCTAAACCCCTGTAAGGCTATATCCTGTATCTCCTCAATCAGTCTCTCTGCCTGTCGGGCCTCCTTCTCGGGCCCCTTTATAAAGATCCTGTCCCCCCTTACACCTATTGTTACCCCAAGGTACTCCTCTATCAACTGTATATTCCTGTGGAGACCTGAGAAGAATATCTCAGAGTCCCTGGGGTCCCGGATCTTTATCTCTATCATTATGTCTCTCTGTGTGGCTGTTGCGTCTGTCACTTGCCGTCCTCTCTGATTACTATGGTCTTTAATCCCTCATTTCTTGTGATCTTTATCGCCATCTGCTGGGCAGACGATTTATCCTTAAAGACTCCCACCCTCACCCTGTATATCTTTTTCTTTTCCGACTGCTCAACCCTCACAGGATACCCCTTCTGTCTGAGAGATGCCTCAAGTCTCTCGGCCTCAGAGCGTACCCTGAAGGCACCTACCTGAATGGTATAGTACCTCTCATGAGCAGGAGACTCACTCTCCAATTCAACCTTTTCGGCCTCCTCCTTGACCCCTTTCGCCTCCTGCTGCACCTCCGGGGGTAGATGAACGGTCTCTTCTGTCTCTAACCTCTGCCCTTCAGGTTCCGGCTCAGATGAAACACTACCTGTCGAAGGTTCCTTTACCTCTTCAGGCAACCCTGCTCTGTCCTGAACCGCCTTCAACTTCTCAGAGACCTGCTTAACAACCACCCTGGACTGGGACTTACCAACAAGGTACCCCACTGTGAAACTGAAACTCACCGCAATAACCACTATCCCTATCAGCAGGGCCTTGTCTGAAAGAAAGTCAAGTGGTATCTTATCGTAAAATCTCACCTTCGGTTTCATAATACAAGCATACCATCCCCATAAGAGAAAAATCTATAACCCTTCCTTATAGCCTCCCTATAGGCATTCAGTAGTCTCTGACGTCCCACTAAGGCAGAGACCATAAGCAGAGGGGTTGACCTCGGCAGATGGAAGTTTGTGATAAGGGCATCTATAGCCTTGAAT
This sequence comes from Nitrospirota bacterium, assembly GCA_015492645.1. Classification (GTDB taxonomy): domain Bacteria; phylum Nitrospirota; class Thermodesulfovibrionia; order Thermodesulfovibrionales; family JdFR-85; genus JdFR-85. The sequence goes on along the minus strand of WGER01000024.1, from coordinate 14,969 downwards.
CTGTACCCTGGATAGATAAAGAGGTCAGTATACCCCCTTATGGCACCATTTACGGATCTGATCTGTCTGTATAGGCCCGTGTATACCGCCTCAAGTGCCCTTGTAACAGTGGTACCCACTGCTACGACCCTCCTGCCTGATGACTTTGTCTGTGAGATCAATCCCAACAACTCCTGGGGGACCTCAAAATACTCCTCGGCCATCCTGTGGTCCCTGACATCACTGCACTTGACAGGCATAAAGGTCCCTACACCTACATGAAGTGTCAGAAACCTGATCAACACCCCTTTCTGCCTGAGTTTTTCCAGCAGGGCCTGTGTAAAGTGAAGTCCTGCAGTAGGGGCAGCGATTGAACCCTCCCTGTCAGCATACACTGTCTGATACCATTGTCTGTCTTCGGGGCAGGGCTCTCTTTTTATGTATGGAGGAAGTGGCATGAGTCCGTGTCTCTGTAGATACTCCCAGAGGTTGGTGGTATTAAAGACCGCCTTTCTACCTTCATGAACCTCGGCCTCCAGACCATCCTCAAAGTATACCCTGCCTGAGTATCCACCCCTTGACAGGATCTCAAACTCCTGAGGTCCTGTCTCCTTTACAATCAGGATATCCAGTTTTCCCCCTGTAGGCTTCCTGCCCACAACTCTCGCGGGTATCACCTTTGTGTTATTCAATACAAGTAGGTCCCCTTCTCTCAGGTATTCAGGTAGGTCCCTGAAGAGACGGTGGTGAATCTCCCTATCCCTGAAGAGTACCATCAGCCTGCTCTGGTCCCTCTGTTCTGATGGCCTCAGGGCTATCAGTTCATTTGGCAGTGTAAAGTCAAAGTCCTCTATCCTCATTGGAGTTTTTCTATCGTTGTTCCAGGATAGTAGTACTGGAGGATCTGACTGTAGGTCTTACCTTCAAGGGCCATCTGCTGTGCACCCCATTGGCATAGCCCTACACCGTGGCCATATCCTCTGCCTTTAAAGATAAATTTCTTGCCCTTCTGTTCCACATCAAACCATGTACTCGGCAGCCTCTTCCACCCTAAGAGCCTCCTCAGATCCCTTGCCGGCATCCTTATATCTCCACTCTCCGTTACTATCAGCATCTGCGCGGCCCTGCCAGTGGATGTCCTTGTGAGAACCTTGATCTGGCCGATCCCTTCAACTCTCAAAAGGTCCTCAACGAGATGCCTCGACAGAACCCTCTTCCACCTCCAGTAGGGAGAAATGGAACAGTTATTGGGCACGGACTTCAGATAGGGATAACTAAAGGAAAAGACCTCACCTGAGTTCTCGGTCCTGCCACCACAGGTGGAATGATAAAGGGCCTCTATAGGTTCACCCTCGTAGGTGAGTATCTCTCCTTTTGTCTGCCCCACTGCCTCTGCCACAGAGGGCATCTGGCTGTCTCCCAGGTATATCTGATGGAGGGTGGATGAGGTGAGGTGATAGAGGGCATCCGCCGCCTTCTGGATATGTCTTACGGCATAGGTTCTCACCACCACTGCCTGTGCCTTCAGTGCCTCTATAGACCATGAGTCAGCCACCTCAGAGGCGACCACACTTGCTACATAATCCTCTAAGGGCAGTTCATTTATTATGTACAAACCCCTTTCCCCCCTGTAGACCTCTATCTGCCCCCTGTAGGATATGCCACCCAGCAGGAGTTGTCCCTGCATTCTGCCTATCCTCTTTATCATCTCACCCTCAGAGGGCTCCAGGGGGAACCTCTCGTCCAGTATGAGAACCCTTATCTTAGATGGTGTTTGTCCCCCATAAATCGGTCCAGGGCAGAGAGAGAAGAGTATAACTATCAGAGTTAGATATCTCCTCATCTCTTAGACAGGATCCATAGAAGGAGGGTGAGCAGTAGACTCAGAAGTATACTCGTTGCAAGAGGGAAGTAAAAGGTGAAGTTTTTTCTCTGGATAATGATATCGCCGGGCAACCTGCCAATATAAGGGACCTTACCGGCAAAGGTGAGTAAAAGACCGAGGAGCACGATCATCAGCCCTATCAGTATCAGAAACCGTCCCAGATGGCTCAGTGGTTCCATTTCACTTCTTCTTCAGATATCTGTCCCTCTCAGAATAGATACATCCACAATACTTCTGCCTGTAAAGTCCGAGTTCCCTTGAGATCCTCATCCCTTCTTTCCATCCAATCCGGAAGTCTTCCTCTAAGAACTCCACCCCGACGTCATGCTGTATCTGCCTGCCTATATCTATTATATTATCAAACTTCTGGTAGGGGCTTACAAGGAGCGTTGTAGTAAAGGCATCGAGGCCCTGCTCTTTTGCTACCCTGGCGGCCTCTCTAAGTCTCCATGAATAACAGAACTCACATCTGTTCTTTTCATCATATACCACAGCCCTCACAAACTCCTCGAGCCCATAGAGGTCTCTGTATACTATATCAAGTTCCCACAGTTCCTGTAACTGTCTCAGTGTCTGAAGCCTCAACTGGTACTCTGTGTAAGGATGGATATTGGGGTTAAACCACAGACCCCTCACCTCAGCGCCCTTTTTCTTCAGTGCCTGCAATGGGTAAAGGGCACAATTGGCACAGCATATATGGAGCAGGACCTTCATCCCTCTTCCTCGGTGTCATGGAGGTCTACAGCCCCTTCAAGGACCCATCCACAGTATGGACAGACTATCCTCTCAGCACTTATGGTGAGATCACCCTCCTCCACATACCACTGGTCCAGTTCTCTGCCACATTGATAACAGATGTTACCCCTCACCATCACCTGAAACTGTGTTCCTCTGAAGGAAATACCCCCTCTTCCACTTCCCTCTTGAACTCACCTATCGCCCTTATGGCATCCTGTTTCAGGTCTGCATATCTCTTGACAAACTTGGGTACAAACCTCTCAAACAGCCCCAGTAGATCGTGCAGTACAAGCACCTGTCCATCGCAGTGAGGGCCTGCACCTATCCCGATGGTAGGGATATTCAAACTCTCTGTTATCTGTCTGGCTAAGTCAAGGGGGATCGCCTCGAGTATGATACAGAATGCGCCTGCGTCTTGAAGGGCCTTCGCATCTTCAAGGAGTCTCCTTCTCGCCTCCTCTGTTCTACCCTGCACCTTGTAACCCCCCATCCTGTGTATAGCCTGCGGGGTAAGCCCTATATGTGCCATAACGGGTATATCTGAACGGACCATCGCATAAACCTTCTCCACTACCTCTGCACCACCCTCTATCTTTACTGCCTCTGCCCCTGCCTCCTTCAAAAACCTCCCGGCGTTCCTTACCGCATCTTCCACAGATGCCTGGTATGACATGAATGGCATGTCACCTATTACCATTGCCCTCTGTACCGCCCTGCTGACCATCTTAGTATGGTAAAGCATCTCATCCATACTCACCGGAAGGGTGTTCTCAAGTCCCTGGACAACCATCGCAAGTGAATCGCCCACCAGTATAGCATCCACCCCTGCCTCATCCACAATCCTTGCAAAGGGATAGTCATAGGCGGTTAGCATTGTGATCTTCTTTCCCTCTACCTTCTTCTTCCAGAAGTCATTTACTGTCACCTTCCCCATTGTCTAACTCCCTGTCTGTTTTCTTTATAAAGATAACCCGATAGATGGTGGATGAGATCAAATCTTTTGATTAAAAATTGTCGCATAAATCCTGTTTTGAGGCAGGGATCCCTGAAAACAGAGATTTTTCAGGGCCTGAGTCCCTTAGTCCCACAAAATCTCTGCTTTTGTGGAGACCCTCTGCCGTAAAACCACCTATTCCTCTCGGCAATTTAGGGCACACATCTCCTCGTAGACACCCCTTTAGCCCTTTATGGTATACTCAGCCGCTCTGACGGTGTTACGCATCAGCATTGTGATGGTCATTGGTCCAACACCACCAGGCACAGGTGTTATCGCTCCCGCGACCTCCTTCGCTGTCTCGAACTCAACGTCACCCTTCAGGATCGGGACCATCCTGCCCGTCTTCTCGCTCTTCTTCTCGCCCACCCTGTTAACACCAACATCTATAACACAGGCCCCTGGCTTTATCCAGTCACCCTTAACAAACTCAGGTACCCCTGCTGCTACAATCAATATGTCTGCCCTCCTGCAGTGGGATGGTATGTCCTTTGTCCCCGTATGGACCACTGTAACAGTGGCATTTGCTCCCTTGCCCTTCTGTAGGAGCATGATGGCGATTGGTTTGCCGACTATATTTGACCTACCCACAACAACCACCTCGGCCCCGGAGGTCTCAAACCCTGAACGGATGATCAGTTCCTGTATCCCTGCAGGGGTACATGGGAGAAACCTCACCTCTTCTCCACCTATAACGAGCCGACCGATATTTACCGGATGGAAGCAGTCCACATCTTTATCAGGATTTATTGCGTTCAGTACCTTCTTTTCATTTATGTGTTTCGGAAGGGGCAACTGTACAAGGATGCCATGTATCTTCGGGTCATTATTGTATCTGTCAACCATACTGAGCAGTTCTTCCTCAGAGACATCCTCAGGCAGGTCCTCCTGAACAGAGTAGAAGCCAAGTTCATGGGCGGTCTTCTGCTTTGCTGTGACATAACTTACGGAGGCAGGGTTCTGCCCTACAAGAATGGTAACCAACCCGGGCACAACACCGTGTCTGTCCCTCATCTCTTCAACCTGTTGCTTCAACTCCTGCCTGATCTCTGCTGCAATCGCCTTACCATCGATGATCCTTGCTCCCATGATACCTCCCAATCTGATTTCTCAGGCCTTGAAAATCAAGGCATACAATCCCTTATTTTGTCAATAACTCCAGCATCTCCTCCCTGGTGGACTGTTTTGTCCTGAAGATCCCCCTCACCGCAGATGTGACTGTCCTTGCACCGGGCTTCTTTATCCCCCTCATACTGAGACACAGGTGTTCTGCATCTATGATCACCATCGCCCCCTTAGGGGTGAGTCTATCCATTATCATATCGGCCAGTTGTGAGGTGAGTCGTTCCTGTACCTGGGGCCTCTTCGCGAGCACCTCTAAGGCCTTTGCGAGTTCACCGATCCCCACAATCCTGCCACCTTCAGGGATATAGGCAATATGTGCCCTCCCGAAGAAGGGCAGGAGGTGGTGCTCACAGATGGAATAAAAGGGGATGTCCTTCAACATCACCATCTCATCATGTCTTTCTCCCTCAATGGGGGTGAGCAGTTGTTCTGCAGAGGCATAAAGACCTGAAAAGAGTTCTTCATACATCTTGGCCACTCTCGCTGGAGTGCTCTTCAGGCCAGGCCTCTCAGGATCCTCACCTATCCCCTCAAGTATGAGCCTTACACCCCTCTTTATCTTCTCAACATCCATCACAGTATATGACCCTGCTTTCTGTAACTATGATGTCAACCCTCACATCATGGGCCATCAGAGGCACCTCATGCACCATCTGCTCCTCAAAACCTACAGCCACTATGGGCACCCTGCCCTTCAGGGGAGCAAGGAGTCTATCGTAATACCCGCCTCCGTATCCTATACGCCCTCCCCTCTCATCAAAGGCAACACCTGGAACCACCACCAACTCCAGTATATGGCCCTTCACCTCTCTTTCAGCGAGGGGCTCAGGCTCGGGAATCCCCATCGTGCCAGGGCTGAGTTCTGATAGACTCTGTATCCAGTAGAGTTTGAGCAACCCCTCTGCACGATCCACCCTTGGCAGGACCACCATCTTACCCCTGCCAAGGGCATCCTCTATTATACCAGAGGTCTGGACCTCTGAGCCGAAAGAGGCAAACAATCCGATAACCCTTGCCTCAGAATACTCCTTCAGGCCCTTCAGTCTCTCCCCTATTGCCCTGCTCTTGAGGGCCCTTGATCTGCTATCCATCAAGGCCCTCCTCTTTAAGAGATCTCTCCTTAAATCCGCCTTTGTCATCGGGCCTCCTCAAGTGCCTCCTTTATCCGTCTTACCTCCTCCACTGTCTCAGGACAGGACTGATAGGGCGCCTCACCCTTCATATCGGCCTCCATTATCGCTGGATTATAACTGATCCTGCCAAGGAGTCTCATATCTTCAAGGTTTTCTTCAATATACCGGAGGTCTTCATCACCCCTCACCTTGTTGGCAACCACAAAGACCCTCTTCACCCCCATCGTCTCTGCCATCCCTTTGACCGTATGGGCCGTCTGCAGGGACCTCTGACCGGGCTCTACAACCACCAGCAGGGCATCCACGCCCTCAGCAGTCCCCCTTGTCAGGTGCTCTATTCCTGCCTCCATGTCCACAATGACAACCTCATCTCTTTCCACCACTAAGTGCCTAAGGAGCCTCCTCAGAAAGACATTCTCAGGACAGTAACAGCCCGAGGAAGCCTCCTTCGTCTTGCCTATCACGATTAGAGTAATCCCATTTAGCCTCTTACCATAACCCTCAGGTATATCGTCTACCTTTGGATTCAGCCTGAAGACACCACCCATGCTCCCCGGTCTCGCCCCTGTCCTTTCTGTTATCAGGTCTGTCAATTCCGAGATGGGCTTGAGGTCTCTGATCTGCTCTGCGGACAGACCAAACGCCTGGGCGAGATTGGCATCCGGGTCTGCATCTACCGCAAGGACCCTTCTACCCTCAGAGGCGTAGAGGTGACTCAACACAGCAGAAAGGGTGGTTTTACCCACCCCTCCCTTTCCGGTTATGGCTATCTTCATAAAAAATATTAACATTTGGACAAAAAAACTGTCCAGAGACACAGAGATTCCGTAGATTGGCGTTAGACTTACATTGGTTTTTGACTAAAGGCCAATGGCAAATTAGAGACCGCCTCTTGACAGATTCATGGTCCATATTTTAAATTTTTTAACCAGGTGGCCTCGAGTCTTGAATAACCTAATCTCTGAAATGCTCCAGACATCTAATTTCTATGATTGAGGTTGTCAACCTTACCAAACACTACGGTCATATAAAGGCCCTGGAGGATGTAACCTTTATGGTAAGGCCTCAGGAGGTGGTGGGTTTTCTGGGTCCTAACGGTGCGGGCAAGACCACAACCATGCAGATAATCACCGGGTATCTGAATCCAACATCAGGCACGGTCTTGGTTGATGAGTTAGACGTCAGAAAGGATCCCTGGAAGGTTAAGAAAAGACTCGGATATCTTCCTGAGAACGCCCCACTTTACGATGACCTCACGGTATATGACTTCCTCTGCTTTGTCGCAGATGTGAGGGGTGTAACCGAGAAGACGAAGGCACTGAGGCAGACAGTGGAACTCTGTGGCATAGGAGACGTGCTTACACAGAGTATCGGAACACTCTCAAAGGGCTACAGACAGAGGGTGGCAATCGCACAGGCGGTGCTCCATAACCCACCAATTCTCATCCTCGACGAACCGACCACCGGGCTGGACCCATTGCAGATTGATGAGATCAGACAGTTAATCAGGCAATTGGGTAGTGAGAAGACCGTGCTCCTTTCAACCCATATACTTCCTGAGGTTGAACAGACCTGCAGCAGGGTGGTGGTAATAAATCGTGGAAGAATTGTTGCAGACAGCCCTATTGAGACCCTCAAGACGGAACTGTCTGGTGGTACAGTGGTTGTCCAGTACAGGGGTGATCTTGAGCCTGATCAACTCAACAGATTCGGAAGGGTGGAGGTGCTATCGAGGGAGGATGGGACCATCAGTGTCAGGATAACACCCGAGAAAGGGAATGATATAAGAGAGGATATATATAGATTCATCAAATCACAGGATGTGATACTTCTTGAGATGTACAGTGAGAAGAGGACCTTGGAAGAGATATTCAGGGAACTGACGGTGAGAGAGGATGAGGTTCAGGGCACTGCTTAAAAAGGAACTGAAACACCTCTTTTACTCTCCGATGGCCTATATCATAGGCGCGATCTTTCTGCTCATCACAGGCTGGTTCTTTACCAATAGCCTCTTTCTGGTTAGAGAGGCAGAACTGAGGGGAATGCTGGATGTGATGCCACTGCTTTTAATGTTCTTTCTACCTGCCATAACAATGAGGGTGCTGGCAGAAGAGAAAAAGGTGGACACCCTTCAGTTGTTATTAACACTGCCAGTGAAAGAATGGGAGGTGGTGTTGAGCAAGTATCTGGCATCGGTTGTGTTGTTTGTGTTTATACTCTCAATCACCATCCTCTATCTGCCAGTACTGTATCTGCTTGGAGAGCCCGATGGAGGGGTGATTATCGGAAACTACTTAGCGATCCTGTTGCTCGGCATTACATACATATCAATCTCTCTCTTTGCCTCCTCACTAACGTCAAGCCAGGTGGTCGCCTTTGTAGTTGGCTTCAGCATTATATTCGCCTTCTTTATCGTCCAGAGGCTCCAGATGATCCTGCCCGTTCAGTTGCAGGATGCGATAGCACGGTTCACAATGTTAGGACACTTTGAGGATATGATAAGAGGTGTGGTGAGTCTGTCAGACCTGGTCTACTTCGGATGTGTTAACGCCCTCTTCTTGATGCTCAGCACCTTTGTACTGGTGAGGAGGAAGGGATGACACGGAGGTTGTGGTACATAAATCTCCTCTCCATGTTCCTCATCCTGGTCTTTGGAACACTCCTTGCAGACAGATATATGCTCAACATAGACCTAACTGAGAAGAAACTATACACCCTCTCTCAGGCGACAGAGAGGATACTAAATACAATGAAGAACAGGGTGACTGTAAAGGTCTTTTTCTCAAGAGACATCCCCTATCCCTATAACACGGCAGCACGGTATGTCCTTGACCTCTTAAGGGACTACAGGAGGCTTTCGGGAGGCAGATTGAGTGTAGACAGGGTAGACCCTGACAGCAGTAATTTTGAGTCAGAGGCAGCCAGGTATGGGATTCCCCCTGTGCAGGTGAATGCGATTGAGAACGACCAGATACAGATCAAGAAGGTATATATGGGGCTTGCCTTTGTCTCAGGTGATAAGATCGAAACGATTCCTGTCGTGACAGACCCTTCCAATCTTGAATATGAGATATCCTCCACCTTAAGGACCATCCAACTGGAAGGAAAAAAGACTATCGGTCTCGTAACAGGTCATGGTGAACCCCGACTGAACACCTTAAGGGAACTCCTGAGAAGGCAGTATCATCTCAAAAATGTAAACACCAAAGATGGAGATATGAAGGATATAGATCTGCTCCTGGTTGTCGGCCCGAGACAGAAGTTCACAAAGGATGAACTGTTGAAGATAGACCAGTTTATAATGAGAGGGGGGAAGGTACTGTTCCTCATCGACAGGGTGGACGCCGACCTGCAGTATGGTTTTGGCAGGGAGATCAACACCGGGGTGGAGGAACTTCTGGACAGATACGGGTTGAAGATCGAGCCTGCCCTGGTGTATGACCTCTCTTCAGGTATGGTGAATGTGAGCGAAAGGCGGGGCGGGTTCCTGTTCACCACGGTGGTGAGGTATCCCTTCTTTCCCAAGGTGGTCAACCTGAACAGAGAGATGATTATAACAAGGGATATAGAGACACTCACGTTCGGATACACCTCCCCAATAGGGTTTGATTCAGGCAATAGAAATGTAACCATCCTTGCGAGGACAACCAATCGTTCCGGTGTCTTGAGGTCGCCCTTTTATGTTGGGGTCGGAAGGTCTTTTAATGCATCTGATTTTTCTGGACCGGCCTCTCCGGTGGCGGTGATCCTTGCTGGTGACATAAACTCTGCCTACCCTGAAGAGGCAGATTTAAAGGAGGGTAGAAGCAGACTGATAGTGGTATCAGATAGCGAGTTTGTCACAGATGAATTTATACAGGCCCCTGGCAATGCCCAGTTCATCCTGAACTGTATAGACTGGCTTCTTGAGGATGATTCGCTCATCACAATAAGGTCAAAGAGATTCTCAGGACACCCGATCAAGGTGGTCCCTGCAGGCCTGCAGAAGGCGATAAAATATTCAATCATACTGATTCCACCGATAATAACAGTACTGGTGGGAGTGGTGGTGTGGAGTTTTGGCAAGAGGAGGAGGATAAACCTATGAGATACTACATCCTGCCAGTGGTTGCCGGAGTGCTGATGATGCTGTATCTCATACCCCTCATTGTAGGAAAGGGCCCTCCATCCACCCTTATTGATCCATCCTTTCAGGCAGAGGAGATAGAGGTAAAAAAGGGCGACAGTGACTATCACTTCAAGAAGACAGACAGCGGATGGGTAATGCAGAAGCCGATCAAGTGGAAGGCAGACGAAGAGAGGATAAACAGGTTATTAGAAAAGTTGAAAAACACGGTCCTTGAGAATCCAATAACCGATGACCCTGACAAATACGGAATATACAAACTCTCTGAAGACTCAGACTATATCCTCCTGAAGGGTCCAACAGGAGAGCAAAAAGTATATGTCGGAAAAAGGGGTCCCCGATACTCACTCGTATATGTAAGGAGAGATAGGGACAAAACAGTTTATTTAGTGGACGCCGGGGTTGCTGACGCACTCCCCTCTGGCAGGGATGACTTCAGGGACAAGACCATCCTGAAGATAGACCAGAGGGGGATAGAGGCCATAAGATGGCAGAAGGAGAAAGAGACCTTTGTGATGCAAAAGAGGGAAGGAAGATGGTATGCAAGAGAAGAACCCCTCAATGATGAAGAAGTCAAGGAATACCTCACCTTCATAAGCGATCTGAAGGCAACCGGTTTTCCGAAGAAAGACAGGTTGCCTGAAGGGGCAGACAGGGTAGGTATTATAGAGGTTGACACCTCTGGTGGAGTGAAAAAGATGGAGGTCTTCAAGGCCGACAAACAGCACTACATCATACACGAAGGTCATCCCTACAGGGTTTCAGACTATACAGTAGAGCGGCTCTTCAGCAGACCTAAGAGTTCTGCGACTCCTCCGAGTGCTTCCTGATACTGAGCCAGTAGCAGTTCTGCGGACACTCCTCTGAGTGGTGTGTACATGGCTCAGGATGGATGACAACCCTGCTGCGGGGCAACCTCTCTCTGAGGGCCTTCTCGATACTGTCCATTGTCCTGTGTGTCTCCTCTATCCTCTCCTCCCTGCAGACAACCATGTGCAGTTCAATGTGTCTGTCACTGCCTGCCTTCCTGGTCTTCAGTTCGTGATACTCCTTTATAACACCTCTGTGTGCATCCAAGACCTCCCGAATGATCTCAATCTCCTCAGGTGGAAGGGCCCTGTCAAGCAATCCCTCTATTGACCTCTTCCCGAGCATCATGCCCTCTAAGAGGATGAAAGTGGCGATCACTGCACCCACCAGGGGATCAATCGCCTGAAGGCCGGTCAGATGCACGGTTCCGAGACCTATGAAGACCCCTGAACTGCTGTAGACATCCGCCCTGAGATGTCTTGCATCCGCCTCAAGCGCTATAGAGTCTGTTTTACGGGAGACCCTGAAGAGATACCACGAGACTATAAGGTTTATTACTGCTGAAAAGGCCATCACAGCCAGTGCCAGCCAGGCCATCCTCAATTCTGACCCCACAATCAGTCTCTTTATGGATTCGTAATAGATAAAACCTGAGGCCACAAGTATCAGTGCAGATTCAAACAGACCACTCAGGTTCTCGAACTTTCCATGCCCGAAGGGGTGTTGTTCATCAGCAGGTCTTTCAGCCTCCCTCACTGCAAGGAATGCCATTAGGGATGCCATCAGATCGGTCCCGCTATGGAACGCCTCAGAAAGCACAGCAATGCTTCCGGTCACCAGACCTGTAAATGTCTTTATCAGAACTAAGGAGGTATTAGAGACAATAGAGACCAGGGCAGCCCTTTTCTTCATTTCATGATTCTTTCAAGAACCTCTACAAACATCCTGTTCTCTTCCTCCGTCCCTACAGTCACCCTCAGACAGTCCTCCAACTCCTGTGTCATATCACGGACAAGTATCCCTTCTCTCAGGAGTCTCCTGTATACAGCCCTTGCTCCCCTGACCCGAAAGAGGATGAAGTTTGCATCTGAGGGATAGACCTGAATCCCTCTGATTGAAGACATCCTCGCATACAGATACTCTCTCTGCTCTTTTATCCTTTTTACATCCTCCAGGATAATCTCATAATTGTTAAACACCTCAGTGGCCACCGTCTGAGAAAGGGTATTCACATTAAAGGGTAGCCTCACCCTGTTCACCATCTCCACCACCTCTGGATGCCCGATCAGAAAACCCACCCGGAGCGCAGCAAACCCTATCTTACTCAGGGTCCTCATGACCACTACCCTTGGATATTCCCTAACAAGCATGATGTGATTCCTGCTGGAAAAGGGTTGATATGCCTCGTCTATCACTACAATACCTCTGGTCTCCTCTACCACCTTCAGGACCTTCTCCATAGAAAAACTGTTGCCGGTCGGATTGTTAGGAATACTGAGGAAGATGATCTTAGGTCGATGGGTCCTTATTGCACGGATTGTGCGTCTTATATCAATGTCAAAGTCCTGTTGAAGCGGTACGGACAGCGCCTTCTGCCCCAGTGCCTGAGTGACGATACCGTACATCGAGAAGGTAGGCGCAGGAAACAGCACAGGGCCACCGAATGTGGTCACCAGATAGTAGAGGATCTCATCAGAACCATTACTCAGAAGGATGTTTCTCATTCCCACCCTCCATCTTCTGGCAGCAGCCCTCTTCAGTTCCCTGCCTTCAGGATCAGGATACCTGTTTGTGTGTACCTCAAGGGCCTTCTGGAGGAGTTGTGGATAACTATAGGGTGATTCATTAGCATCCAGTTTCACCCTGCAGTGGATATGCCTTGCCTTGTAGGGACAGAGCCTCCTCACCTCTTTCCTGATCAGGGAATTTAGGTTCATCATCTGCCTCCTTCGCTTTTTGATTTTACCGGCTACGATATGCCGCTATCGATGAAAATTGCTCTGTAGGATCACCTGCCACTGCTGTCTGAACCCTGCAAATCTCCTATTAATTATAGCCTCTCTCATCTGTTGGAAGAAATTGAAATAAAAGGAGAGATTATGAATGGTGTTCAGGACCATACCGAGTATCTCTCCTGAAAGGTACAGGTGTCTCAGATATGCCTTTGTAAAGTGCCTGCAGGTATAGCAGGAGCAGTTGGGGTCGACAGGAGAGGGATCTGACCTGTACTCAGCCCTCTGAATGCTCACCCTCCCCTCTGAGGTGAAGAGTGTGCCATTTCTTGCATTTCTTGTAGGCATAACACAATCGAACATATCATATCCAGCCTCAACCGCCTCCATGACATCCATCAGATCCCCTATCCCCATCAGATATCTCGGTCTTTCTGATGGAAGTAGATCTGCTGTAAAGTGTATCATCTCATGAAGCAGTGGTTTTGGTTCTCCAACGCTGAGCCCACCAGTTGCATAACCATCAAAGCCAATCTCTACAATTTCAGATGCACTCCTTCTTCTCAGGTCTTCAAAGAATCCGCCCTGTATAATTCCGAAGAGCGCCTGTCCTGAATCCCCATGGGTCCTCTTACACCTTCTGGCCCATTCAGTTGTGAGTTTTACAGCCCTGAGGGTCTCCTGATAAGAGACTCCATAGGGTGGACATTCGTCAAAGGTCATTATTATATCAGCACCAAGGGAATGCTGTATCTGAATCGCCTTTTCAGGGGTGAGAAAATGGAGCGATCCATCTATATGAGACCTGAACTCAACACCATCATCTGTAACCTTCCTGAGACGGCTCAGGCTGTAGACCTGAAAACCTCCGCTGTCTGTGAGTATGGGTCCACACCATCCTGTAAATCTGTGGAGTCCACCAACCTCCCTGATCACATCCTCCCCGGGCCTCAAATAGAGATGATAGGTGTTACAGAGGATGAGTTCTGCCCCTATCTTTCTTAGTTCTTCAGGGGTGATCGCCTTCACAGTGGCATTCGTCCCAACAGGCATGAAGAGGGGGGTATGAACAACCCCCCTTTCTGTCTCTATCACACCAGCCCTTGCTGCCCCATCTCTGGCGATGAGATGAAATCTCACTCCTTCTTTTCTTCTGCCTCCTGTTTAGGGCCTGTGGAGTTTTCCTCTATCGTCTTTAAGAGACGGTCAGCATCCATTGCACCACTTACAATCCTGCCGTTTGGCATAATCATTGTGGGTGTACCACTGAACCCGAGTCTCTGGCCAAGGGCTATGTTTTTGTCAACCACATCGGTCTCACAGGTAGGGTCTGGTATCTCTTTCTTAGCGTAGGCATCTTCAAGGAGTTTGAGGGCCTTCTCATTGGAGATCTTCTGCTCACATACAATAGCCTTGGATTTCCTGTACGCATCAGGATGGATTTTCACGAGGGGAAACATCTTCAGGTAGAAGGCAACATCCTTTCTCTGTGAGAGCAACTGCTTCATCTCCTGATGAAGTTTTGCACAGTAGGGTCAGTCTGGATCATCAAAGACTATCACCCTTTTGGGTGCCATTGCATCCCCCATCACAATCGCATCATCAAGAGGTATCTGGGATACATCAACCCTGTTAATCTCATCAAACTTTTCCTTTGTCAGATTTCTGCGGCTCTGGAGATCAACTATGGAGCCCAGAACAACATTCTTCATCTTTTCATCCATATAGAGGATTGACTTTCTCCCCCTGAATTCCACCACCACCTCCCAGAGTCCTTCCACAGGTGACCTCTCTACTGACAGCACCTTCGCCCCTGGAGCAATCCCCTGGATCGCCTTCTGAGCATCTGATGCAGTCAATGCATAGAGGGGATCCAGTAATAAAATAACAAACAGGACCATTAACAAAAGAGCCCTGAAGATCGAAGATTTCCCGTGGTTCCCACACCTGCCAATCTTCGATCCACTGAGGCCTCCCAAACTGGACTCAGACCGTTGATTCATTAACTCCTCCTTTGTATTGGATTTTGAACCTCTACTGCAATATAACAGAAGACTTTGAAGAATTCTTGAATTTGGAATTATACCACATAGAAGCAGTCTTGTGAAACTTTCCGCATTAGCTCATAATTTTTGTCCGTGAAATCCTTCTTGTTAGCTCAAAATTCTTGTCCGTGAAATAATATCTCCCTGGGCAGAGATCACTACACTTCCAGGGAGGAAAAGAT
>WGER01000023.1 GCA_015492645.1 Nitrospirota bacterium | reverse complement strand
GGCACTTTCATTGGGCAGGAAGATGGGAGCAGTGGTAGGGGGAATTCTATTCCTGATCTTCGGGATAATGCCGGGGTTCTACTTTGGCAGTTATGCGACGGTGGTGCTGCTGAGTCATCTGTTTGGTGGGCCGCTTGAACCGAACATACTTACAAGGGTTCTGATAGTGATAGGCACACTGCTCGGGTTGTTCTGCACCGCATCTGTGAGTATTGTTGTGGGTGCAGTACTGGGCACGGCACTTGCCTATGTGGTTGATGCGGTGAGCACTGCTGCCAGGCCGAGGCCAGAAGAGGCGGAGGCTACTGTGAAGAGGTAAGGGGGTTCTCCCCTTATCTCTCTCTTTATTCTTCTGGCCAGAGAGGCTTGGCAGAAAAAATAAAAAGAAGGAGAGGTGTAAAGATGCGAAAGTGGCTTTTTATGCTTCTGGTCGTCTCCCTTTTTTCACTCCCCACTTTTTCCTCTGGTGATACCAAGGCAACCTGTATAGTCTGTCACAACAACATGGTTGGAACAATCGAGTATCAGGGCAAACAGATAGAATTGAATGTGGATGGAGAGAGGTTTGAGAAGTCTGTCCACGGTTTTCTCTCCTGTACTGACTGCCATCTAAGGTTTCAAGAAAACCCACACCAGCCTCCTTCCGGAGAGGTTCCAGAAGAACTGAGACCGATAATGGAGAAGGTCTCGCTGAAGGCGAAGGTTGACCCTGTAGCCCTTGTTGCCTGCTACAACTGCCACCAGGAGGTCTATGAAGATGTCCTCAGCAGTGTTCACGGCAGGAACATAACAGAAAAGCAGAGCACTGATGGTGCCTTCTGTATTGACTGTCATGGCTCTGCCCATTATATTGTAAGTTCGGAGGATGATGCCTCTGCAGTCAGCCAGTTCAAGGTGGTGGAGACCTGTGGCAACTGCCACGGTAGTCCCGAACTGGCAGAGAAGTATGGTATAGAGGCAAATGTTATGAAGAGTTACTTTGAGAGTTTTCACGGAAAGAAACACCTCCTTGGGCACACCAAGGCACCGACCTGTGTGAACTGCCATGGTGCCCATGCGATAAAGACGAAGGATGACCCGACCTCTCCTGTATTCGGTACCAACAAGATCAAGACCTGTGGAAACTGTCATAAGGGTGCTAATGAGAAGTTTGTGGCAGCAATTACACATCAGGAGCCAGGTCCAATACCCCACTATGCAGAAAAGGGGTTAATAATCCTGACCATTTCAGTCATAGCCTTCACAGTGACACATGTATTGCTTGAGGCATACTCTGACATAAGAGATACATTCTTTAGAAAGAAGAAGGAGGTGGAGCATGCTGAGTCAGAAGAACTCTCCTCTTGATGAGACACAGGAGGTGGAAAGGTTTAACATAATCTTCAGAATTCAGCATATAGTGATGTTTACCACCTTTCTGCTGCTTGCCTTCACGGGCTGGGGGCTTAAATATGCAGAACTCAAGGATGTTTCAAGTTGGTGGATCAGGATATGGGGTGGTCCCAAAGTGGCGGGAATCATTCATAGGGTTGCTGGCGTGACGATGATCCTTGACTTCATCTTCCATGTCCTGTATCTCGGGTACCTGTTACTTACAGGAAAGATGAAAATAAGGAAGGAGACAACAGTGATTCCGCTGCCAAAGGATGTGGTGGATGTGGTGCATAACTTCCTGTACTTTCTCGGTATCTCAAAGACGAAACCCAAGTTCGGTAGATTCACCTATGCCCAGAAGTTTGACTACTGGGCGGTCTTCTGGGGGATGTTTGTGATAGGGCTTTCCGGTCTCTGTCTCGCATTTCCGATACAGGCGAGTTATTTTGTCCCCTCCTGGGCAACAGGATGGTTCTGGCAGTTGGTCGCGGTGATGCACAGTGATGAGGCACTACTGGCGATAGTGTTTATACTCTTCTGGCACTTTTACAACGAACATCTGAAGCCCGAGACATTCCCGATGAGTTGGGTATGGCTTACAGGCAGGATATCTCTTAAGGAGTTGAAACATAAGCACCCCCTTGAGTATGAATTGATGTTAAAAGAGCAGGAAGGTGAGGGGAAATGATGAGGGGCTTTTGTCTTGTATTGCTGCTGATTCTTCCCCTTCTGGGGTGTCAGGATGTAACGAGAGATGTCCAGAGCAGAACGGTCCAGGAAGAGGTGGGTGTGAAGAAAGACCTCAGCGGGTTGACCTGTTTCCAGTGTCACTCCTTTGAGAAGTTTAACAGTGCCTTTCCCCACGATGGACACAGGGCGATGGGGCTCCATTGTACCCAGTGCCACATCATCCGCGGGCACAGGGAGGCAAAACTGGTGGTTGAGACCTGCAACAACTGTCACAACCTCACCAGGATGCAACTCTCCCTCACCTCCATGCCTGCGAGTTTTGATCACCGGTTACATTCAGGGATGTTCGGGTGCAGGGAATGCCATCCTGATCTCTTTCCAATGAAACTGAACAGCAAACGGATAACTATGGTAGAGATACAGATGGGGAAGGCCTGCGGTAAGTGCCATAATGGAGGCATGGCCTTTGCTTCATCCGAGTGTCAGAGGTGTCACGAGATGTAAGGGGCTTTGTCCCCTTACATCTCGATCCCCAGTTTCTTCATCTTTCTGTACAGGGTTGCAAGGTCGATCCCGAGACTATGTGCAGTCTGCTCCTTGTTCCAGTTGTATTGATTGAGCCTTTCCAGTATCACCTTCCTCTCAAACTCAGAAAGGGTATCCTTCAGTGTGGTGGATGAGACTGTTGAGGGGTGTCTCACCTTCTCTGGAAGGTCTTCAAGGGTTATTGTATCTGTTTTACAGAGAACCACAGCCCGTTCTATAACATTGCTCAGTTCCCTCACATTACCATACCAGGGATACTCAAGGAGGGCCTTCATCGCCCTGTCGTCTATATTCTTTACCGGCTTTTTGTTCTGTTCACTAAATTTCCTTATAAAATGCATTACAAGGGGTGGTATGTCATCTTTCCTCTCTCTAAGAGGGGGTATGAGGATCTCGATCACATTCAGTCTGTAGTAGAGGTCTTCACGGAATGTGCCCTCCCTCATCATCTCTTCCAGGTTCTTGTTGGTTGCCGCAATGATTCTTATGTCGACATGCCTGGGCTTTGTATCTCCCAGTGGGAAGACCTCACCACTCTCAATAACCTTCAGTAGTTTTGCCTGAAGTGAAAGGGGCATATCTCCTATCTCGTCCAGGAAGAGAGTGCCTCCATCTGCAAGGACAATAAGACCCGTCTTATCGGTTACCGCGCCTGTGAAGGCCCCCTTGCGGTATCCAAAGAGTTCGCTCTCAAGTAGTTGTTCGGGGATTGCAGAGCAGTTTATAGACATAAAGGGTTTGTCCCTTCGGGGGCTGTTACAATGTATGATCTCAGCAATCAGACCCTTACCGGTGCCACTCTCGCCACGGAGCAGGATATTACTGGATGTAGGGATTACCTGTTCCAGGGTCTCGAAAATCCTCTGCATCTGTGGTGACTCTGCCACTACGTCACGGCATCCAAACTGCTGGCTGAGTTGTCTCCTGAGGGCTATATTCTCCATCTGGAGTTTCTTGTGTTCCAGGGTCTTTCTTATACGGAGTTTTACATCCTCATTTACAAAGGGCTTGACTATGTAGTCTGATGCACCTTTCTTCATCGCCTCGACGGCGTTGTCCACACTGGCATAGGCGGTCATGATTATAACTGAGGTAGATGGCGAGATCTCCTTTGTCCTCTCCAGTAACTGGATACCGTCCATCCCTTCCATCTTCAGGTCTGTGAGGACGAGGTCGTAGTTTTCCTTTTGTATCTTTTTCAGGGCCTCCTCTCCACTGAGGGCGGTATCCACCTCGTAGCCGTCTCTGCTCAGTAAAAACTGCAGGGCCCTGCAGATATCCCTCTCATCATCGACAACGAGTATGGAAGGTTTATCTCTTTTCATAAGCCGGTAACCTCACCCTGAATGTTGTACCCCTCCCTGGGGTGGACTCTACTAATATATTACCACCGAAACTCCTCACAATGCTATAACTAACGGCCAGTCCCAGCCCTGTCCCCTTGTCCTTTGTTGTGAAGAAGGGGTCAAATATTCGGTTAAGGTGTTCTTCAGGTATGCCAATTCCTGTGTCTGAGAAGGCGATCTCCACCTCTGAGTTAAGCCTTTTTGCCTCTATACTGAGCCTGCCACCTTCCGGCATTGCATCAAGTGCATTGAGGCCAAGATTAATAAACACCTGTTCTAACTGGTTTTCGTCTGCCACCACCTGGGGCAGGTCTTGCTGTACATTTACCTCAACCTGAACGTTCTTCATCCTCTTGTCGTATTTTATCAGTTCAAGGGTGCTCTGGATCAGCACCGGTATCTCCACTGGTTTGATCTCTTCTGGACGGGTCTTGGAAAAACTGGACATCTGTCTTACGATGTTTGATATCCTCTGGATGTGTCTTGCCATGGTATTTATGGCATCCTTGGTAAACTCGTCAAAATCCATCTCCTGCAGTATCTGGATATATGATGATATGGATGTGAGGGGGTTACCTATCTCATGGGCAACACCTGCAGAGAGCCTGGCCAGGGCAGCCAGTTTCTCTGACTGCATCAATTGCTGCTCTGCAAGTTTCAGTTCAGTGATATCCTGAAACAAAAGAAGTAGATTGCATCTGCCGTCAGATGTCTTCAATGGGGTCGCAGAGACCTGGAAGTAACCCTTCTTTCTGCCGAGGTCAAGATAGAGGACCTCCTGAATCACCTTGTTGTCAACCACTGCTGCACAGGGCCCCTCTGGATAACCGGTATTGCCATAAAGGGTTTTGAGGTTGAGGTCTTTCAACTTGTCCTCAGAGAGCCACTCCTGCATCACCCTGTTTAACCATACAGCCTTTCCCTCCTCATTGAATATACCGATACCTGCATTTACTGAACTGACAATCGCATCGAGTTTCTCCTTCTCCTCCTGGAGTTCTTTTGTCCTCTCCTTTACTATATTTTCCAGTTCTTCGGCATATTCTCTAATCTTCTCCATGTACTTTGCCTTCTCTTCGGCCTTCACCCTTTCCCTGTTAATCACTATCATTATCACTGCACCAGTGACCGTTATTGCCAGGATTGTGAGGACCATCAGAGAGTGTAATCTGGCACTCCGCTGAATACTTGATGTGACCTCTGAATAGGGCATGGAGACACAAACTATCCAGTTGAGTCCTTCAAGGGCGACTCTGGAGAAGGCAATGAGTTTATCCTCACCATAGGGTGCTATATATGTGCTGAAGCCGAGTTCCTTTGCGTTAAGAATATCCTTTTCTGTGTTAAAGGAGGTGTGGCATTTAAAACACCTCTGGTCGGCCTTGAAGATGTTCCTGCCCACCATCTCAGGCTGTGTGGGATGGTATATCAGGGTGCCAGAGGAGTCCATCATCCACGCATACCCCTTTTCTCCAGACTTTATAGGCGACAGAAATCTCTCATTCAGGTCATCCACAGATACAAAGAGTAATATGTTGCCAATTACAGCGTTTCTTCTCTTTATTGGAACAATGTAATAGAGGTATCTCTCACTGTCTATCGGATAGTTGATCTGGAGGTCTTTTGAAAGGGTGTATTGTTGTCCCTCCAATTTCTTCAGGAGCAGTCTGGCCCTATCAGAGGTTGAATATACGATTCCCCTCTCATCCAGGATGATGAGGTCTACAGTCATCCCCTCCTCCAGTTCAGTAAGGGCATAACTCACGTATTCCTGAATGCCCTCTCTGTGTAGCCCCCTTCTTGCAAGCAGGGTTGCCAGGGCCATACTTTCTCTTTTTAACCTTTCGAGGTGGTTCTTTAATGAATCGGCTACGGTGTTTGCGATAATCAGTTGTTGCTGGCTGAACTGCATCGCCATCTCTGCTTCGTAGTTCTGAAGGAAGAAGACATTGAGGGTTACTATCACACTGGTGAAGACGAGGAGGAATACTATAAAGAGGATATTGAATCTCATAAA
The DNA here is from genome assembly GCA_015492645.1 of Nitrospirota bacterium. GTDB lineage: Bacteria > Nitrospirota > Thermodesulfovibrionia > Thermodesulfovibrionales > JdFR-85 > JdFR-85. The sequence goes on along the minus strand of WGER01000023.1, from coordinate 40,282 downwards.
AAAATAATAACAAATACTTCAGTGTTCTGAATAGTCCCAGAATTGCCAATAGAGATGTGCTTTTGCGACAGACGTTGTTGACAATAAAAAAATTATAAGTTATAATTTTTTAACTTTGGATTTAAGGAGGTGATTATGAAGGGTGATGAAAGACTCACTGAGGCCCTCAATTCACTCCTTGCCGACGAACTCACAGCCATCAGTCAGTACATGGTCCATGCTGAACTCTGTGAGTCATGGGGGTACAAGAAACTCCACAACGTTGTTGAGAAAAGGGCATTTACAGAGATGAAACACGCTGAAAGACTGATTGAAAGGATACTCTTTCTGGAAGGCATTCCCATTGTATCAAATCTCAGACAGATGCATATCGGTAAGGAGATACCCAAGCAACTGCAGAACGACCTGAGTGCAGAAAAGATGGCTGTGGAGAACTACAACAAAGCGATAAAGTTGGCCTGGGAGGTTGGAGACTCGGCAACCCGTCAGATACTGGAGGAGATACTTATGGATGAGGACAGACACATAGACGAGATTGAGGAACTGCTGGAGCAGATAGGTCAGATGGGGCTTCAGGTATTTCTATCAACTCAAGTTGGGGAATAAGGAGGCCCATATGCGTGTAATGACAAAAGAGAACCTTAAGTCTGCCTTTTCGGGGGAGAGCCAGGCTCACATGAAGTATCTCATCTTTGCCGATAAGGCCGAAGAGGAAGGGTTTTCCAACATTGCACGCCTTTTCAGGGCAATCGCCTATGCAGAAAGGGTCCATGCCGCTAATCATCTAAGGGCCCTTAACGGGGTGAACCTGACAGAGGAAAACCTTGAAGTAGCAATACAGGGCGAAGACTATGAAGTCCAGGAGATGTATCCTGCCTTCAAGACAGTGGCTGAACTACAGGAAGAAAAACAGGCAGCAACATCAATGAGGTATGCCCTGGAGGCAGAGAAGATTCACTCAGCACTGTATGCAGAGGCAAAGGAAGCAGTAAAGAGTGGTAAGGATATTGAGATAGGGGAGATTTACATCTGTCCTGTATGTGGACATACCGTGGTGGGCAAACCTCCTGAAAGATGCCCGATATGTGGCATACAGGGGGAAAGGTTTAAAGGGTTTTAAAGAAAGGAGTTAATCGGCTACAGATCGAAAGAGAATGACCACATTGTAAGGGAATCCACTTTTACATGAAATTAACCGAACAGTCTGCTTATGAGTAGATGCTTGAGTCTCCCTATCTGTCTTGATGTCTTGATTGACCAGTATATCAACGAAGTTAAAAAAAGATGTGGTTACTTCGTTACTTCCATCTACTATCGGCTCGCGACCAGGGGGTTTTGTCCCTCACCTCCTGTACATGGATGAGATACCCGTAGGGATAGTCAGGTTGGTAGAGGTGAAACCTGTCAAACTCAAAGAGCCTCCTTGCTGCCAGTAGATACCGATAGTATATGCTGTCATTCTTCAATATCTCCACATAACCATTAATCTGAAAACTGATATACTGGATGCTCTCTTCATCTCTCATCATCCCCACATAAAGCAGACCTGCATAGGGGTTGGCAACAAGGTTCCTGAAGGCTGTGCCTTCAAAGATCTCAAGTCCTCCAAGTACAGAGGCGTTAAAGTTCTCCACATCACTGTAAAGGGTCTTCATCGCCTCAACCCTCTTCATCAGGCTATCTTTCCAATCTCTCATCCTTGCCTCGGCACTAAGTGACTCAAAGAGATCGATATAGTCCTGAATGATATCATCCTTAGGAACCAGACCTATGCCCTTTACAGTGAGGTTTACCGGGAATCTGTCGTTTTCATTCCATGTGGCCATAACAGGCAGATGAGCCGAGAAGTAACGGAGGGGTTTGCCCTGTAACATACCTTCCAGGAAATCAAGCCTGGAGGAGGCGAGCCACTGTAGAAAGACCCCGGGTATAGATGCCCTTTGCGTTAAATCTTCCATCCCTGAAACTCCATATGTCTTGAGATGTATACGCTACAGGATGAAAACCTGAGGACATTCTCTGTTACAGAGCCTATATCAATACCATATGTATAGTGCCTACCCGTCCTTCCGACAAAGACTAAATCAGCATCTATTTCCATGAGATAATCACAGATTGTTTTGTAGACAGGCCCCTCCAGCACCTTCTTCACTACAGGTGGTTGTCTGTTTCCTTCAACCGGTCCAAAACCCGCAACAAGGCTGAGCCCCACAGGGGCACATCTTGATAAAACCTCCTTTTCAGCCCTTTCAATCACCATCCATCCTACCCTCTCAAGACCCCTGTCAATAAACTCATCATGGAGCCTTTCCTGTTCTTTCCTGTTAAATCTGAAACCCTCTCTGCTTAATACAGCGTCCTTCAATTTTGAAAACACCTCTTTATGGAGTATTGAGTCATAGACATAGAGGAGATGTATCTCTGATTGAAATTCCTGAGCAAGCAGCCATGCCCTCTCAAGGGCACCCAGGGCAGAGTTGCTCCCATCAAGGCAGACAACCATCCTCAGTGTGTTGCCTGAATTAAGGTTGAGAGGCCTCTTCAGGATGATAAAATCCCTGTCATTGGCCCTGAGTACTCTCAGACAGACACTGCCGATGAATCCATGTCTGTTAGCATTGAAACCGGCACTGCCCATAACCACCAGAGAGGGGTTCTCCCCTTCTATTATCTCATTTATGACCACAAAATTCTTCCCCTCTCTCACCTTCGGGACAAAGTCTATCCCCTCTGTCTGGAATAACTCCTGCAATGGTTTCAGATAAGAAAGAGATATCTTCTCCATTCCCATTCTTATCAGGCCATCGTGCAGTTGTCTCTGTCTCCGTAGTATCTCCTCCTGCTGGTATTGCTGAGGAAGCACCGGTTCCATTATCCTGAAGGCACCATCATGCATCCCGGCATTGTAGCCATGGACAGCAACCACCGTGCTATTGAAGGCCCTGGCGATCTCAGAGACAACATCTGCTGCCCACATGGACTGTTCAGCATTATCGTAACAGAGGACAATCTTCCTGAACTCATTCATGCTTATAGTATACCTGTCCCTGAGGAACACCTCAGTGACAAAAGTTACACCTTCAGGCTCTTAAAGATAGATTTCTTTTTTATGAGACCTGGCAGAGATATGTATTACTAACCACATCTGTCCAAAACAGGATTGAGGCACAGGCGGTATGTCAAAAAACATAGGCCAGAAGTCTGAAGTCAAGGTCAGAAGACTAAGGAAAAATCGACTTCTGACCTCTGATATCCGACCTCTACTATTCGGCTCACCGCCCTGTGTATACTATCGGAGGCTATTTTGGACAGCAGTGATTACTAACATAAAGTAAAGCGGTCTTCCCCGGCAGGTGGAGGCTGAGGAGGAGTCCGGTTTTCGATGTAGCCCCATTTAATTATGTCCGTTTATTGATGGCAAGAGAATTGTAAACACTGTACCCTTACCCTCCTCACTCTCAACTTCGATCTTTCCACCGTGTTCTTCGACTATGTTCCGGACAATGGACAGGCCGAGCCCTGTCCCCTCACCAGGAGGCTTTGTGGTAAAGAATGAATCGAATATCCTCTCAAGAACATCCTCTGAGATTCCAGGGCCGTTGTCCTTCACTGCTACCATCACCTGTTCATCTTTCCTATCCGCCTCAATCACAAGGTCACCTTCTCCTCTATACTTATACATCGCATATTCGGCATTGTTTATGAGATTAAGAAGGACCTGTTCCAACTGGTGTACTACACCCTTAACAGGTAGAGGATACTCAGGCAATTGGAGGTCAACTCTGATGTTTTTTCTCTTGAGTTCGAATTCCTTCAATCTCAGGGCTGTCCTGACGACATCCCTCAGGTCTAAAACATCCGATTGAACCTTCCTATTTCCAACAAAGACAAGCATATCATTTATATACCTCTCAATCCTCTTTGCTGCATCCTGTATCGCCTGAGAATATTCCTTTACCTTCTCACTATCCTCCATCTCTGCAATCATCTCAGCAGCACCATTTATCACACTCAACGGGTTGTTTATCTCATGGACCAGGGAGCCTACCATTGTGCCTGCTGTGGTGAGCCTCTCAAGGTGTAATAACTGTTCATTCAACCTATTTACTTCCTCTTGATGCCTTATCCTCTCAAGGGTTGTGGATACAATGGAAGAAATGAGATCAGTAATTTTCTCTTCGTACCCTGCAGGAGTGCTTGAGAAATTAATCTCCAGATATCCCACCACTCTTCTGTCCACCAGAAGGTCTCTCTTTAAGACGGATGACCTCTTTATTCCTTTCACCCCTGTTGTTTCGTATATCCTGCCATCCACTACCAGTCTAACACTGGCATTTTTAAAGACATCTGTAAGAAATTCCAGTGTCTTACCAATCGCTTCAATCTCACTTTCAACCAGTGAGATGCCCACTGAAAACTCGGCTACTCTTATTAGGTTCCTATTTAAAAGGGATATATTTGATGCCATTGTGTTAAAGACCTCAGAGATCCTGGAGAGTTCATCTCTCCCCTTAACCTCTATCTTCTGCTCTAATTCACCTCTTCCAAACCGCTCCATCGCCCTGCTCAGTATATCCAGTCTGCTGAATATACCCCTTCTGAGGGTGAGATATATAAAAGAGAATACCACCACCATCATAGCCCCGTAGAGTCCGATATGACGTACCATCTCGTCCCTGAGCCTCTTTTGTGCCCTGCTCATATCAAAACCCACCTCAAGATAGCCGATTAAAGGTACAGGCCCATGACACCTCTTACACACCTCCTTTGGAGTTATTGGCTTTCTTACTTCAGTTATCATCTTTATATCTTTTACGGGTCTTTCAGCCTCAAATCTTGGTGTCTCGTTGGTGTCAAGCAATCTGACGCGGGTGATAAAAGGGTTGCTTATGAGATGGGTCAACTGCAGTGGGACCTCTTCCATCCGTCCCTTTGCCATTGTTTCTTCCAGTATGGAGTAGATAACAGAGGTGGTAAGCCTGAGGGTGGATTCTATGTCTTCCCTGATCTCCCTCTGAGATGTGGTAATCTCGACATAGAGCAGTGAGGCCACGCCGAGGGCAACACCCAACAACAAGGTACTGAGGACCTTACACTGCAGGCTCTGGAATGACCTCTTTAATTTGTCCATTTTTCTCAAAAGTAAAATGTTTTTCCTGCCCCTGTCTGTAACCTATGTCACAAGGATCTGAAGTAGCAGGGATAGTACGAGAAGTATTATGCCTCCAAAGGAGAGTCTCCTTGTCATACCTGGCAGGAGTGAGGAGGTCTCTTCTTTATTGCCCAGGACCCTCAGAAGGAGGGCCCAGCCAGGCATCAATGTGGAAGACACAAAAAATGCAGTGGATAAAGCACTCAGGGGTGAATACTTCCACATGCAGTATATACAGTGGTGATCTTCTATACCAACAACCCTTGGTGATATAAACTCAAAATAACCTGTTATTGTTACTCCTGCATTAAAAATCGCAAATACAGTCGTAGCAGAAAGCCAGAAGGGGATACTCCTCTGGTATGCCTTCTTGTAGCAGACCCATAGTAAGAGACAGAAGAACCCATTACTGACCAAGTAGATATAGGGAAGCACCCTCCTGTAACCTTCACCAAGGATGGCCTTTGAAAGGGACTCTGTCTTTCTAACCTGAAGATCAAAAACAGTGGTGCAACAGGCCACATCCACCTCAACCCTGAATCCAGTGATATAGTAGAGCATCAACACACTGTCAATCAGGACCAAAGGTCCTACAACCATAAGTAAAATCGTCTTTCTCCTTGCAAGAGGGCCACTCTCCGTCTTTGTATCCAGTCTGTGGAGGAGAAACCATCCTATAACTAAAAAGAATACAAGGGGTCTGTATAACTGGATCACCGTGGAAAGGGGTTGTCTTGCCTGGGTAACACCATATATACACATCGCACCCTCTATATACGGCACAAGACTCTGAAGGGTGATATAAAATAGAGGCCAGTTGAGGGCCTCTATGAGGAGAAAGACCTGTGCAAGGTGAAAGGTGAGATAGAATCTCTGCTGGACCTCAGGCCCGGAAGACCTCCTTAAAGCAAACCTTACAGATTCTACTGTTAGGTACAGAGAAATGCCACCAAGGAGTAGGCTTACGAAGATGTTAACAATGGTGTATACATTAAGAACCATCCACCAGTTTCCCCTCCTCGAGTCTGAAGGTCCTGTCCACCTCTGTTATGAGGTCACCATCATGGGATGACAGGATTATTGTCCTCCCAGAGGTCTTCATCTCTGTCAGGAGTTTCAACACTAAAAGGGCCGTCTCTCTGTCTATATTCGAGGTGGGTTCGTCCAGGAGCAGTATCTCAGGTTCATGAATGATCGCCCTTGCTATAGCCACCCTCTGTTTCTCTCCTCCACTTAACTGTTCTGGCGTATGGTGGCACCGATTGCTCAGACCTACGAGTTCGAGTACCTCTAAGGCCCTTCTTCTCCTCTCTCTATGCCCCACTCCTAAGGGCACTAAGGGATAGGAGACATTCTCCCAGGCAGAGAGTCTTGGAATAAGGTTAAACTCCTGAAAGACAATACCTATGGTTGATCTCCTGAGACGTGTGATGGCACTATCTGAAAGTCTGTTCACCTCTCTGTCTCCTATAAACAGGCGGCCCTTACTCGGTCTCTCTATGGTGCCGAGTATACTGAGGAGGGTGGTCTTACCAGAACCTGAAGGCCCTGTAATCAGGACCATACTCCCCCTCTCAATACCCAGACTAACATCTCTGAGGGCCTCTATCACCTCATGTCTGCTCAGTCTGAAGGATTTACAGATCTTCTCACATCTTATGTAACTCAACGGAGCACCTCTTGAGGTGGGGTAACAGCGGTCCTCCAGGTGGTATAGAGGCTTCCCACAAGGGTAACACCCAGACATACAGTAAGGGCCAGGAACATCGTGTCAAATCCAAATCTGGAAGGGATCCTGAAGGGTGCTATATGTGTAATCTCTGCTATAAAGACCTGAATAAGGAAGGCACCATTGAGCACCTTTAGCCAGATGTAAGATGTAAGTACAGAGATAGAAGAGGCCAGCAGGGCAATTATACAATTCTCGTAGAGGACCATCTGGAGGACCTCTTCTGTAGACCATCCAGTTGCCTTCAGTATACCTACCTCCCTCTTCCTCTCTCTGAGTCCAACCCCGGATACGAGGGCCATGACTGGTATTGCGAGTACAAGAGCGAAGATGTACAGGAGGGTAAACACCCCACCCTTTCTGCTGTAGGCCCTCTTCACATACTGCCTTGTTAGGGATTTAGACTGGATCCTGAAATAGGCATTCATCTGCTGTATCTTCTCTGCCACCTCTGTAACCCTCCCTGGCTCTACAAATACTGCTATGTCAGAGACAAAACCCTCCATCTCGTATATATCTATCGCATCCTGAAGACTGATGAGTATCAGGTCCGAACTCCATATGGATGTATCTGGGTGAAAGATGCCAGATACCCTGAAGACCCTCTTCATTATCTGAGGGCTGTGCTGTACAATTGCGATAACTCTTACCCCAAGGCTGAGGTTGCTACCCACCTTGAGTTGAAGTGCCTGAGCAAGGCCCCTTCCGACCACGACCTCGCCCTCTGACGGTAAAGCCCCCTCCATTATCTTTCCTGCTGTCTGTATCTCCTCCCGGGGCAGTCCGAGGAGGACTGCCAGTTTACCCTCCACATATATCCTGCTTATCACCCTTGGTACCGCCTTTCTCACACCATCAATAGATTCAATCTCATCTGCTACCTCCTGAGGGATAATTCCATTTCTTCCGTACATATCCATTGTGACATAAAGGTCTGCACCCTCCTCTACAGAGACCAGGGCATCTCCCCGTACCCCTTCCAGCATTGCCAGGGCAGTGATAAAAGGGGTGAGTATAACAACCAGACAGAAGACAACAATGGTTGTCCTGCTGGGATGCCTCAGGAGATTCTTCATAGAGATGAGAAGGATTTCAAGGTGCTTCATTGTTTTAACTCCTTCATCAACTCTTCTTCTGCCTCCTTATATGCCTCCTGAAAGGTGGCCAGTCTGCCACCATACCTCTGAATAAACCTCTCGGCACTCTCTCTATCTGAAAATGCTATCTTGCTTATCCTTGTCATTGTACCCTTTGCCTTTGAGCCTATCACATAGTGGGCCTTCTCTGCATCGATCATCTCTGTTGGATTAAGATACACTGCAACCTTTATGTTCCGCGGTTTTACTGACTTTTTCTTGACAAGTATCACCAGACAGGCTATGGAGCATGTGTAGAACCTCCCCTTATCAGTATCAAATACATACCTGGTCCTGGCAAATCTGTTGCGGTCCATCCCGCAGTTGTCACACCTCTTATGCTCGGTAAACCTCGGAGGATTTTCAATAGGATGCTTTATGGGGAATGTATCTTCACCCGCCTGACACCCCAAGAAGAGCAACAGTATAAAAATACTAATATACCTCGGTGAATTCACTAAGAGATGACCCCCTTGCAGGGTTATAGGGATAACCACCGGGAATGGGAAATAGGTTCGTCTCCTCAATCCTCTCCAGCCTCGGGTCAAAATAATTGTATCCCCAGCGAGCATTGACTGCAGAACCGAGACCAAATCCTGCTGTAAGCCTCTGGAACCCCTTCACTCCTTCAGGGATATCCGACATCAGAGGATCTATTAGACATAAAACAAGGGCAGTCAATGCAAGTACCACGATAAGGATTCCTGTAACTCTCATCGTGGCTCCAGCATCTGCATGTTTATCTCGTGGAAACGTATAACCTTGCCTCCATATCTGGCTATGAATGCCTCTGCAGATGGCCTATCAGAGAAAGGGACGAGTTCGTTTCCCATTGCCCCTGAAATACTCGCACCATAGACATAGAATGCCCCTTCTGCATCTATCCATGCATTCCTGGGCCTTTTCCAGTCAGCCCTCTTCATATCGGTTACATAAATAGCCACTATATCCTTCGGCCGGTCAGGTTGTAAGTAAAAACTCATCATTTCCTGGACACTGCAGAATCTGTCCACTCGCCCGTTTCTGTAGTGTATCTGGGCCTTCGGTCCTGGATACTCCATTATCAACATCCCACAGAGGGCGCAACTGTCTGTATCTGTAAACTCAACAGGTGGTGGCTTCACCTCTGTTTCTTTCTCACAACCCAGAAGAGAAAGAATCATAATACAAATGATCAGACTGTAGTATCTACCCGCAGGAGCAAACATTTAAATTCCTCTCACTGACCTCTCACACTGGCATTCTTTAATGCCTGAGTTCAGACCACAACAGCGTTGTCCTGTTTCATAGACACCGGCCATCTTCGGCTCAGGTCCTCTATCATTGAATGGCAAGAATTTATTCTCCTCTCATCTTCCTGTGCAGTCCATAACCTATCCCGAAGACCAGTAGCCCTACTACCGGTGGCAGTATGTAGACCTTGAGAGGTGTCTGTGGTTCCAGCATGAGATAGTACCATGCCGACAGTGCACACTTCAATCCCTCTTCTTCCTCTCTTCCATCAAAGGCCTGTACAGCAAAGGGTATAAACCTTCCAGGGATGAAGGCGATGTCCTCAGTGTCTTCTGTGGAGAGTCTTCTTATAAAGAGGACCCTGTAAAGACCCTCCTTATATTCACCCACGGCCCTTACATCCTGGTTGTCTTGCTCAAAGATGTTGCCCGGACCCTTCGCCACATATTCCTTTGCCTGTGAGGTAGATGCCTTCCACCACCAGAGATTTACTGGATGTCTCCTGTCACCCATAAAGAAATAGGGATTACCTGTCTCGGTCAGTTTTTGGGGGAACTGAATTCTTATTCCATCCGGTGGGAGCCCATCGTCACCCCTGTTCGGCCGCTTGTCTACCCATTCAAGGAGGATACCCACCTCGTCCTGGGTATACACTCCCCTCACCCTCACATTTGTTATCACTGGAGTAAACTCTCTCGGTTCAAATATCACCTGTCCTCCCATGGGCAGGTCCAGGTATTCCAGGGTATCCCAGAGGGGGTCCTCCAGTGACTGAGGGATCGCCTCTGTCTTCCGTATGGTGAGAGAGATACCCAGGCGTCTGTCCAGTTGAAGTGACTTGATAAAGTAAGCGAGTGCCCATCTCTCTTCATCACTCAGAGAATCCTGATAGGAGGTCATGGGTGTACCGTTCAGCCCAGTGGTGATAGTCCTGTAGATATCCCTGACATCAGAGCCATTCCTCAGTTCCCATGGGTAGGTATAGTTCGCAGGGTAGATCCTGTTACCCCAGTCATCACGGAAGTTCTCCTCCCACCCCTTCTTACCGTTACCCCTGCCTTCAAGACCGTGACACTCCACACACTTCGCAACCCTGAAGAGTTCCTTGCCCTTCTTTACCAGTTCCTCGGAATAGGGTGGTGGTGTTATCTCTATGGGCTCAGGTTCATATTCAAATACATCGGGTGCAAACTCCTTCAGATACTCTGCCACTGCCCTCGCCTCCTCATCAGTTAACCTCTTCCACGCAGGCATGGACGTACCTGGATTGCCGTTCTTTATAACCCTCACAAGGTCGTCAGTGGTGGGTGGCTCCCCTGTGGGTGTGCTCCTGAATTTGTAGGCCCCGAGTGTGAAGTCTCTCGGTTTTGGAAACGTGTAGTCCTTCGCATATCCCTCACCATCACCCTCGTACCCATGGCACTGCGCACACCACTGCTCATATATCTTTTTGCCCATCTCTTCCTGGGCATACAGGTGATGTGGTATGATACAGATGAACAGAATCACTATTAACATCCACATTCTGACCTCCTATTCCCAAGTCCTCGGTTTATTACCAGATGCTTCATAAATAAAGAGAATCACCTTCCAGATCTCATCCTCTGTGAGTATATCCTCGAAGGCAGGCATAGCAGAATCCCATGGCCTTGAGCCAGGTGGTAGTCCCGTCCATCCCTTGGCTATCCTCCAGAAGACAAAGGACTCTGGCAGTTGCGCTATCGTATCTGTACCCCTGAATGGCAGCGGTGGAGGGTTGAAGGCCTCTGCAAAGTGGCCCTTCCCATCAAGGTCGTCCCCGTGGCAGAAGAAGCAGTTCTGATAGTATATCTTTTTCCCCTCCTCAAGATAGTCCTTCATTCTGTCAGTATCCTTCCTGAGGGGGTTCTCAAGTCCGAGTATCTGGATCTTCTTTCCCCTGAAGTCTATCTCTGTAGGCGGCTCAGGATGCACTATCCTTGCAGACACCGGTGGCTCAAAGGAGGGCCTCACCTTCGCATATGTGATATAGGCAGCAAGGAGGGGGAGACCAATAAATACGATCACCACCCTGTACAGCACCTTGTCCCTGTCGGCCAGCACAGACTTTATCGGAGCAAGAAATGCCCTGAAGGTCTCCTCTCTTATGGAGAAGTATATGAAGAAGGCGAATACAGACATGGCCATATACATCACCACCACCTGCGATGGCAGGGGTGGTATAAACAGGGCCAATCCCTTCAGAAAGCCGTAAACTGCGATCTGGATCCCTATGAAGTTGAAAAAGGGAGACCTCTTATACCATGCGAGAAGGGATATCAGGATGCCGAGCAGAAATACCCCTATGTAGATCTCTGTCATTATGAACCTCCTTCTCTACGGATGATTTCCCTGAGTTGTTCCAGAGAATCAGGATACTTCACTGTCACTGTGCCACCCCTGCTCTGCAGGTAGGCTGCTACTGCTATCAACTCGCCCTCATTCAGCGAAGTAGGAGGTTTATGCACCGGTGGCATGATATCGTCATAGCCCTCAGCCACGTATTTTGAAGGTGCCACAAGTGCTATAAAGAGATACTCCTCGTAGGGGATCCCTCTCTTCTCTGCCTCCTTCTTCATATCCGCCCCAATGGTTGCTATGGCAGGTGCCCTCATGCCTGTCTCTGGCTTCATAGGGTGACATACCATGCACTGCCCCTTACCGAATACAATCTCCTCACCGAGTAAGACCAGATCATCCTGTGAAACACCGGGGGCCAGTTTTAATTCCTTTGGAGGCCTTGACTCAGATTGAGGGAGAAAATACAGCCCTATATATGCAAAGAAGATGTTTATCCCAAGTACAACTATAAGCAGTTTGATCACACCAGTCTTCATTTTGCCCTCCTCTGTTCTGCGATCATCTCAAGTTTCATCACACTCCAGAAGACGAAGGCGACCATCAGGAAGAACAGAAGGGTTACGAGTGTTACTATTACTGAGGCGACACCATGGGCAGGCAGGTAGGCATCTGGACTGGTGTCCTTCAGTATCCCGTAGACATGCCAGTACTGTCTGCCACCTGAACGCATATAACCCATCATTCCCATCAACCAGGTGAAGGTGACAGTGATCCCTATAAGGGCATACTGGGACCTTTCTGGCATCTGTCCCCACCTCGGCTCTCCTATCACCCTTGCCCCTTTGAACATCCTGCTGTCCAGTATATAAAGGGCAAGAATGGACAGCAGGAAGACACCGAACTGAATGGGTGACAGCACCTTCACCCTTGTAACTGAAGGGACCATGTAACTGTATACACCCAGAAAGAGGACAACCCCTGTGGATGCCACTATTATCAATACCCTCAACCACTTACCCATTGAGGCCCATGAGACGGTGGGCTCCTTGTTGCTCATCCTGAAGATGGCAAAACTGATGAAGGTCGCCATGTAGGAGATTATTACGGCGGTGTTCTTCGAGGCCATAACACCCAGTTTCCCCAACACAGGATGATAGGAGCCTATACGTCTCGCCTCCTCAAGACTCAATGCAACACTGTGGGGTGTCAACCATATGGCATATCCGAGCAGGACAACGATAAACAGGAACTTCACATACCTGAAATACCTCTCCCCACCCGGCATCTTGTTAAGTGAGATCCAGAGGTAGTAGTTTATAAAGAACAGTATCGCTCCTATGAGAATCGCCTGCATCACCCAGAGCCATGCATAGAAGCCTCCCATCAACTGAATCCCCATCTGCTCATTAAAGGCGTATATCTCGACCCCAAGGAGGTAACCAATCCCTGGCAGTATCAGGGAGAACCCGATGGCTATCATGGCCGAGGTGTAGCCCATCCAGTCATAATAGGCCTTCTCTTCCGGGGTTGTTGCTGTGATGAACCTGAAGGCGGCATAGGCTGCGGCAATACCTGCACCAAAAACCACATTGGCAACAAGTCTGTGCAGTGACAGGGGGATCCACATGTAGGTCTTTATCGCCTGCCAACGGTTCACCAGTTCACCTGTTTCTGTCACCCCTGCTGGTGTGGTCATGTAACCAACCCAGGAACTGGTTATGAGCAACAGTATCGTCCCCATCACATTGAGGAGTACACCAAGAAGCACATGCAATCCCTTCCTGTCCTTCATCCTGTGCCATGAGTAGAAGTAGTAATAACAGACAAACACCTCACCGTACATAAAGAGTATATAGGCCCACCATGTAGGTCCGAGGACCTTCATCAGATGTTGAATGAACTTCGGGTAGAGTATGGGCAGACTCACCATCAATACCGCTCCCATAACAGCAGTAAGTGTGTAGGCAAGGGTGAAGAGTTTGGTGAAGTCATAGGCTATCCTGTCGAGCCTTTCATCTTTTCTTCTCCAGCCAAGGAACTCCATGGTCACTGCAAATATGGGAACACCGAGGACAAAGGCTGCAAAGTTCAGGTGTAACTGGGCAACTATCCAGACCCATACCCTGCTACCTATCACCGGAAAGAACCTGTATCCATCCTCTGTTGGAGAGGGCAGTATCCTGCCCAGTATCCCTAAGAGGAGAAAACCTGCACCCAGAATCAGGGTCAACTTTAAGAGTCCCTTCAGCACTCCCTTCTTTATATCCTTTTCAGCCAACCCACCTACCTCCTTTCTACAGGGAGGGGTATCCCCTCCCTCAGTTTATAGACCAAGCCCGGCCAAAAAGGCAGGTTTTCTCGTCTTTGTGAAAGTCACCTTCACCTCTGTCACTCCACCTGCCTTCACCTCTACATTCTTCACCACCTCCTCAAACCCCTCGTGCCAGAACCTCACCCTGTATCTGCCAGGGGGGAGATCCCTTATTTCAAAACTCCCCCCATCATCAGTAATAGCCACATAGGGGTGTCTGGAGGCATACACATAGGCCCTCATCCAGGGATGGGCGTCACACTTCACATCAACCAGTCCTGTCACTCTCACAGGTTTTCTGATTACCTGGTCCTTCTTCGGGAGGGCAAGGTTATAAACAGTCCTCCTCCTGCCTCTTGTGAGGAGTTTCCCGAGGGATGTGTTGTGGAATATAGGGTCACTGTTCTTGATGATGAACTTTGATCCCTTATAGGCGATTCCCACGAGTGGGTCAAAGCGGCACTTTATATTGTCAATCTCCAGGTCCTTCTTGGGAGGGGCCTTACCCTCCTTCACATCCTCTACAATCACAAGGACATTTTTTACCCCGAGGTCAGGAGAAAAGACATACATCTTGGCAGGTTGACTGGAACCACAGGTCTTTTTCTCCAGTTCCGTCTCCTTCGGGTCAGGTTTTGGTTTTACCTTTATTGGCAACACAGGATCAGGAACCTTCTTGGATGCCTTCACCACTCCCTTAATCGTGCCACCGTTCTTCACCTCCACCACCTTATACCTCACTCTCTTCGCCTCTGAACCGATGGGCCAGAGCAGACAGAGAATCAATGTCGCGAAAATCAACCTCTTCATCTTATACCTCCTTGTCTTTTATTTTGCGGGGACAAAGACCCCTTACTTCTCGATTATCTCCCTTATATACCTGTGGAGCACGGGTTCATGTATATAGTGTCCCACCACCCTTCTTATAATCCTCTTTGCGTCAACAAAGACCAGCACCGGTACATAGTTAATTCTGTAGGTCTTTAATACTTCGTAACGGTTACCAGCAAACATGGGGAAGATAAACCCCAGTTCCTCCTTGTAGGCCCTCACAAGTTTGTTGTCCTCTGCCATCACATTGATCCCTATCACCCTTATACTGTCTCCAAACTTCGCCTTTGCCCTCTTCAGGAGCGCTATAATCTGGGTGCAGTAATGACATGAATTATGCGTAAAATAGATGATGGTGGGCCTGTCTATCAGGGTCCCGAAATCCACCAGTTTGTTATTTTCATCAGGTAATTTGAAGGTTGGCACAGGCCTGCCCACCAGTGGAGATTTCTCAGAGGCATGGCCCTCAGGAACAATGATCACAAAAAGCCATAGCACCATTGTTAACCATCTCAGCATCCTATACCTCCATGGCCAGCAGTTTGTAATTAATGGTATTTCTGTAGTTGTGTCCATAGATGACCGGTAGCCCTCCTGCCTCTATATAGGTATAGGCAAAGGTGTTTATTATCCCTTTCTGTGGCGGGTTGAGCACCAACCCTCTGCCACTTGAGACCTTCATACGGTTAGGGACAAGTCTCCCAAAGTAGTATTCTCTAAGGTCTGGCCTTCTCTTCGCCTCGGACAGGTCCACAGGGAACCACCTCCCATCACCTAAGTAGAACCTCACCCAACTATGGGCGTTAATACAGTCCGCTTCAAACTCACCCCTCTTTTTTATCTCAGACGGGTAGGGGAAGGCTATACCCTGCTCCCACCTGGCAGGTATACCCCTGTACATAAGTGCACTCCTGAACAGTGCATGGAACTCATCACATCTGCCCACCTTTTCTTCAAGAAACAGGGTGGCAACCCCTCTGCCACAGACCTCATGGAGGTATTTACTCCTGTCGATAATCGCGTCATAGAGGAGTCTGCCAACCTTCAGGGGGTCCTTCTCCTTACCAGCAACCCTCTCTACAAATTCGGCCACAGTCCTGTCCCATCTCTCCCACTCTGAGGGCCTGAGGTGCTGCTGTGGGTCCTCCTCAGGTTCAATAGTGGTCCCAGAGGCCACTCTCTTCAATCTGAACACCATAGTGATCCTGTCTCCCTCTTTCACTTCATCCGTCTTCAGATGGAGCATCCTGTTTGGACCAGCCTCTCCAATCCTGTACTCATAAGGAGAGGTCACTTTCAGGGATGAGACTTCCTGTTCAAGGTCTGTCCGCGGCAGGGGTATCCATATCTGAACTCCTCTCCTCTTTGGAGGTCTCAGTATCTCTGTCGTATAAGTGATGTCCAGTGTCACCGCCTTCACCTCTGTGTCCTTTAATCCGGAGGAGAGGACAACACCGCTTTTGAGGAAAATTGCTCCACCACAGATAAGGACCGTCCTTATAAAATCTCTTCTACTGAGCATCTCCTTTCACCACTCCATAGACTGTGAGTATCACTGAACCATTTACTGGATCGTTCGTTTTTACTTCAAAGGACTTGCTGATCCTGCCTTCCATCCCTCTGGTGTCCACCACCACCTCAATATAACCATCCCCACCAGGAGGTATCTCTGCCGAACTGGCAGAGGCCCTGGTTGCCCTCTTTCAGGAAGACACTATCTCTTCGATCTTCAAAGGGGCATCTCCTCTGTTGGTGAAGAAGAACCTGTGTCTGACTTCTGTACCTTCGTCCACTGTACCGAAGTCGAAGGTGGTTTCTTTGAAGACCACCTCGGCCACTCTGTCATCCCCAGACCGGGCCTCTTCCTTAGAGGCCACCTCACCCTGAAGGGCGAGAATCACCATCCTCCTTTCCGGGTCATTTGTCCAGACCTCCACACTCTTGAGGACCCTCTCTCCGGGCTTCACCACAGGGTCAGCCCCTGAGTCATAGGTGATGGTAACCAGGGCCTCTCCACCAGGAGGTATCTCTGCCGAACTGGCAGAGACAGAGGTACAGAGCCTTCAAGCAGGTATCAGATCCACGATCCTGAGCATCCCGTCACCTTCATTTAAGACCCTGAAATCGTGCGAGACCCTCTCGCCCAACTCGATCCTGCCAAAATCGAATCTCACCTCGGGAAATCCTGCTGAGGGTGTACCCCCACCAAGGTCAATCTCCAGTTCTTCCGTTTCTGAGGCACGGAGGTTCACCCTGATCTCCTTTGTGCCGAATCCTTCATGCCATACTTTCAAGATGTAATCCCCGGGGGGGATATCTCCTATCACGAACTCTCCGTCGGGGTTTGTCACTGTGGCATAGGGATGGTCAAAGACGAAGATATAGGCCCTCATCCATGGATGGGTATTAGAGGTGACCCTCACAATGCCGGTCTTCTCTGTAAGCCTGTGGAATCTCTTTATCGGCCTGGTTATCTCCATCCCCTTCCTCGGCAGTGCCAGGTTGTAGATGGTTACACCTTTATCAAGGGGTCTATCAGAGACGAGTTTGTGATACTCAAGGCCGAGTTTCAACTGTACAGTATGAAGGATCGGGTCCTCGTTTACTATTCTGTATACTCCTCCGACAAATCCCACACTAACAAGTGGCCTCACCCTGCAGGTAGAGATGGTGAGTTTCACCTCAGACTCAGGGACTGGTTTCCCCCTCTCCACTCCTTCAAGCCATACCACCACATTCTGTACCCTCTTCCCCTTCAGTAGATACTTTCCAGCAGATTGACTTGAACCACAGACCCCCCTGTCCCTGTCAACTATTATTCTTTCATCCTGGGGTGGTCTCCCTGAGTAGATGACCACACCCTTCACTGTGGCAGCACCTCTGACCTCTCCTGCCTCATAGGCATGAGCAAGGAGAGGAAAGAGTAACAAAAGGGCAACCAAAAGTCTTCTCATTGTCGGTCCTCCTTTCTATAACTCATTGATATCTCCTTCTGAAGAGCAGTAGGGTCCCTAATATGGGCACCCCCAGCCATACCAGGCTCACCCCTAACAGAAATGTGGTGTTAATAAACTCAGGGAATTCCACCGCAGTAAGGCCAAGGATCAGCCTGAACTCCCCTATACCCAAGAAGTTGAGGAGCCTGAATACATCCACTGGATTCAGTAGCAAAAGGGCGGTGAAGGGACCCATGCCGATCTCTCCCTTTGTAATAAGAACAATCCCTATCACTCCAAGGTCATAGAGGATGGTGTAAAAAAGCCAGATAAGCACTGTGAAGGCCACAACCCTGGACCTTTCGTAAAGAAGCACAGAGACAAAGAGTGATATACTCAGAAAGATCAGCCCCAGGATGATACAGTTCACCAGAAACCTGACAAAGGTTAGCATGCCCTCAACCCCTGTCTTAATACTGAGCAGGCCTGCTCCAGCACCAACCCCAACGGTAACAGCCAGAGTCATGGCAACAAGGAGCCCGAGAAACTTCCCAACTATAAATTCCGTTGCAGACATGGGCGAGGCGAGTAACAGTTCCAGGGTGCCTCTCTCCCTCTCGTCTGCTATAATTCCACCACCAAGGGTGAGGGCCATCAGTGGTATAAAGAAGGAGACAAGACTGGTAAGGCTTGCAAGGGTGGTTTCCATCCTCCTGAATCCAGTCACACCAGCAGGTGCTGCCCCGAAATAGGCTATCATCAGTGTAAAAAGCAGAAAGGTGAAGGCCACCAGAAGGACCCATCTGTTCCTCATCTTGTCAGTCAGTTCCTTCCATGCCATCGCTCTTGTTGCCTCAGTGAATACCAAAGAACACCTCCTCGAGTGAAGGCTCTGTTATCTCAATGTCTTCAAATCTCTCCCTCTTTTCCATCAACAGTCCGAGCAAACTCATCTTCCTTTCCGGAGGGACCTCAGCAATCAGATAACCGTTTTTGTACAGTAATCCCCTTGCACCTTCAAGTCTGAGCAGGTCTTCCAGGACAGTGTCCCGGCCCTTTACGGTGATATACACCTTCAATGGCAGGTTCAACCTCTTGTACAACTCTGTAATGCTACCTTCTGCCTTGATCCTGCCATCCCTCATGATCACAACCCTGTCAACCCTCTCCTCCACCTCTGCGAGCAGGTGAGTGGAGAGCACCACAGTAAGGACCCTCTGTTCTCTTATCTCTTCAATGAGACTGTAGAACTCCAGTCTGCCTGAGGGGTCAAGCCCTGAGGTTGGTTCATCGAGCACAAGGATATCCGGTGTACCCATGAGCGCCTGGGCGAGGTTGAGTCTCTGTCTCATGCCCTTTGAGTATCCACCAACCCTTCTGCGGAGGGCATCCCCTGGTAATAACCGCTTGACCGTCTCATCCACCTCACACCCCTTTATCCTTGCGAATAATCTGAGGGTCTCAAGGCCTGTCAGGTTATCGTAAAAGGAGATCCTCTCCGGCATATATCCGATCCTCCTTCTGAGTTCTCTCCATCCCCTGTCATCCACCGGTTCACCATTGAAGAGTATCCTGCCTGAGTTGGGCCTCAGAAGGCCGAGCATTATCTTTAAAAGAGTCGATTTGCCAGAGCCATTTGGCCCCACCAGTCCGAGGAATTCCCCCTGCCTGATAGTGAGAGAGATCTCTTCTACACCCCTCACATCCCTGTAGTACTTTGTGACCCCATCCAGTACAAACATCAGAACACCCCTCCTGGCAGATGAGGCAGTTTCTGGATCTCTCCATAGTACCTCTCAGGCCTGTAGGGATATCTGAGGGCAAGGGCCTTCCAGTCGGGATGGAAGGGTTGCATATAGGGTCTCCTGTCTATCATCTTTGGTACATCCAGCACAGGAAACTGCTTATCAATCAGCCAGAGCATCTGCAGGGACACACTTGCATAAAGGACCTTCAGGATCGGGTATCTCCAGAGGATATGATCAACCACTGTGTTGGACTCATAGGGTGTGTCTCCAATGCCATCCCCTGTCATATCCCATCCCAAGTAGTCACTCCAGTAATTGCCATCCCAGTACTGGTTCCTTGTATAGACAAACTTCGTCTGGATTTCGTTGTTGATAAAACTGTTCATTGTGATCTCGTTCTCCTCAGACCCTCCCCAGTTATGGATGCCCACCTGATTATTCATCACCAAGTTTGAAGTGACTCGATTCAGAACGGAGTTGTATAGGAAGATACCCTTGGTGTTTCCTATCACTATATTGTCTGATATATCGGTCCTGACCGCCTGCAGAAAGAGAAGCCCATGGGTCTGATTCCCTGCAGCAATGTTGCCCTTCACCTCTGAATGCTTTGTATACATTATGGCGAGGCCGACCAAGTTGCCAATCGCGCGGTTGTTGTTGAACTCTCCTCTGTCAACCCACATGGTGTGAATGGAGTAACGGGAGTGGCGTATCTCATTCCCTGTAACCTTTGAATCATGACAGACCTCCATATAAATTCCGTCACGACAGTAATCAAGGTTGTTATCCATTACATTGGCCCTTGTAGAGCCTGTGAGATTGATACAGTTGCCCCTTCTCTCCCTCTCAAGTTCCTTTCTGCCTGTCACCACATTACCCACTATTGCTATGTCAGAGCCTTCAACATTCCACACACCAAACATCACACCCTCCATCCTGTTGTCTCTCACCACCACCCCCTTTGAGCCCTTATGGATGTAGACCACTGTGTCTGTTCTTCCGAGGTCTCTGCCAGTGTAACTGAATTCAAAGCCCTCGATAACAACTCCAGTGGCCTTCACCTCAATGATATTTCCCCTTTCAGCAATAATTCTGGGTCTGTTTATCCCCTTCAGATAGATCGACTTGTCAATAATAAACCTCTCCCTGTATGTGCCCGGCAGGACCTCCACTGTATCACCATCTCTGGCAAATCTGAGGGCCTCGGAGATGCTCGGGTATCTGTCACCCACAACTATGGTCTCTGCCCATGAGAAGGAGGGGAACAACCACACAAACAGTAGCAGAGAGGCGGCTACGAGCAGGATCTTTGGTCTGGTCTGTTCTTTCTTAAGGGCAGGACATACCCTTTTATCCCAGTAGTTCATCTGACATTCCAGGCAGTACAGACACTCCTCAGTCCTTATGCTCCCGTCCCGATTTATCGCCCCATAGGGACACTGTCTCTCACAGATCCTGCACGTGCCGCAGAGGTGATGTCTCTTCAACTTCACCAGCGGGATTACCCTGAGCAGTGCAGGTATCCCGATGGCACCGCCGAGGGGGCAGAGGTATCTGCAGAAGGCCCTGTAGGTGAGTACTGAAAGGAGGCTGATCAAGAGGAAATACAGATTAAAATACCACTGTCTCTTCATCTTCAGGACAAAGGTCCTAAAGGGTTCCACCTCTGTGAGATACTCCGATAGAATGAAACTGAAGAAAGAGACAGCCAGGATAATAAGAAAGACAGTGTATTTTACATAATATAGCCTCCTGTGGACAGATTCTCCCGGTTCAAACCTCTTTTTAGAGACCATACTGTATAGTTTGTTTAACAGTTCCAGCATCGCTCCATAGGGACAGAGCCATCCACAGAATACACCCCTTCCCCAGAAGACAATCGTAACAATGATAAAGACAAAGGACAGGAAGATGAAGGGCTCCATCAGGTACAGTCCAATGGAAAACTTCAGTGACTTTAATTGATTTGCCACAATTACTATATTGGTAGTGGTTGGTTGTGCCTTCAGGAACAGCCCCACATAGACAAAACTGATCAGAAGGGCGGCATAACGGACGGCGTTGAGCAACCTCCTCCGCTTGCTGAGGGGGTCCTTCAGCACCGCTAACAACAGGAGCAACACTATGAAGCAGGTAAAGGCAACCACATGGAGGGCCTTCATCTTCCACATCTGTATCCACAGTGCCTCAGGCATCTCTCACTCCAGCAGTGACTCCGGCAATCTATACTCGACTGTGAATGACTTGAATAACTTCTTTGCACCTACCCTGTATGGCAGTATCAGGTTGAACTTGAAGGGCCTTGTTGGATCGAACTCCTCACCTCTTATCACAAAGACACCACCCTCTTTGATGTCAGGCGCACCAGAGGCCTTCACTTCTGTGAGTATCCTGTAGTCCCTGTCCCTGAATACAAACACCCTTTCACCCTGTTCGATATTAAACCTGTCAAACACTCCACCCCTTGCATAACCTGATCCCTTGAAGGAGCCCTCTCCCCTTGCTACAACAAAAAGGGCTGACTCACCTTGCTTGAGTCTTCCCCTGAGTTCACTGTATCTCTTGTTCCCGAGGATATTCCTGCCCACAGTTGGAGGGTCCAGAAGACCAAAATATACCTCAATGTAGTCCCCTTTACCTTCAAGACCGAGGTCCTTGTACTCGACCTTCAGCACTCCTATAGCACCTGTCTGTATTAGTTCCGCCCAGTTGAGCCTCATGTACTGCTGGCTGATCCTTCTCTTCACCACCTCTTCTGTCTCCAAGAGGCCCACCTTCGTGGCTACCTTTCTGGCACTGCCTGTAATTATGGCATTCTGAACCACCGCAGTCACAGTGGCACCTGTGATTGCGTCCATGGATACCTCTCTACCCACCCTCAGGGGTGTCAGGATACTCTTGCCTGGATACTGCTTGATAAATCTCTTGTAGTTGTCTTCCTTGAGCCCTATCAACACTATCGGCTCTGAATGGTATATCACCTTTACTCCGGTGAGTCTGCCCTGAGTGTCCATACCAATCAGGGTCTCCATATGTTTTCCAGAGTAACCCACCAGATCCTTTGTCCAGTCCTTTGATAGAAAGACATAACCCACCAGTCTGTCACCACTGTAGCCCTCCCAGTAGCCATCCTTTTTCACGAATCTGTCCGCCTTCAGGACATCTGAGAGTTCGTACTTATAACGGTGTTCAAAGAACTCCCACTGGGCATAAGCAAAAGATGATACCAATATAAAGACAATCAAGATCTTGAAAACCCTCATTAACGTTCTCCCTTTTGTTTTTTCTGGGCGGGCAGGAGCCCGCCCAGCATTTATTATGGCTCCACTATCAGCCGCATTCTCATCTCTAAGTGCAGGGCATGGCAGAAATTGGTGCAGTAGACCCAGAAGACCCCAGCCTTGTCTGCTGTGAAGGTAACCGATTTCGTCTGGAAGGGGGCAATAACGAAGTTGATGTTGTAGTTGGATATTGCCACTCCGTGACTCAGGTCAGATATCTCATCGTGGTTTGTGACGATCAGGGTAACCTTATCACCCTTCTTGAGCCTCACCTCCTGGAGTCCGTAAACAGGTGCGGTGGAGGTCATCCTGATTATTACATGATTCCCCTTCCTCTCAACACTGCTCTCCACCACTGCCAGAGGGTGTTCAAACATCTCTACCCTGTCCTTCACATGGGGCTCGATGATGTCGCGCCTGACAATGATGCAGTCGTGGGGCTCTGCATAGGCAGGGCTGTCGTGGACAAGTCTCAGTTTTTCACCACTGATGTCAACCAACTGGTCATTTTCAATTTTATAAGGGCCTGCATTTATAAACCTGTCCTTGGAGAACTTGTTCAGTGAAACGAGCCACTTACCGTCTGCCTCCTTCGTCTCTGCCATCGATGCCATGATGTGGCCGACCTGGTAGTGTATATCAAGCACATCTACTATATACTCCTTCTTTTTCTTCTCTTCTGGCCCCTTCTTCTCTGCCTCAATCGCCTTCTGGATGTTCCACTTCACATTTGTGCTGTCTATGAATACAGAGGTGTAGGCATTGCCCCTGCCATCAAAGGTGGTGTGAAGCGGTCCAAGTCCGATCTCAGGCTGTGCAACAATACACTCCTCTGGTTTTATCTTCCCCTCAAAGGCGAGGTCCACCAGATCGAGGTCCACCACAGTGCAGGTGGGTGATACCTTGCCCGAACAGATCGCGTACTTGCCATCGGGTGACACATTCACACCGTGGGGGTTCTTCGGGACCGGTATCCTGAGCACTATGTCAGAATGACCCTTTCTTCCATCAATCACCTTTACACCACTGATCCACTTGTAGTTGCCCTTCTTGAGGGCCTCCTTGATCCTGCCCCAGTGGAATATCAACAGATAGTCATAGTCACTGGCGAGCATCTCTGAAATGGTCACACCCTTTTCAGAGTTGTAGGAGGTCGCCATGGAATACTTGCCCTTGTAGTCTGTGGCAGCA
The DNA here is from genome assembly GCA_015492645.1 of Nitrospirota bacterium. Lineage (GTDB taxonomy): Bacteria > Nitrospirota > Thermodesulfovibrionia > Thermodesulfovibrionales > JdFR-85 > JdFR-85. The sequence continues at coordinate 16,415 of WGER01000023.1, read as the reverse complement.
AGGTCCATGTTCTCATCCACAAGGACCTGACATACGATACTCATCCTCTCTGCATCAATTATTGTGTGCAGTCCATAGTACTCCTGAGGGTTGTTAAAGGCGGTCACATTTGTCTCGTCATTCGGTATGGGTACCTGAAACTCTGAATTGGCAACAACCCATTCCGTCTTGGGATACCTCTGGGGGAATAGCCCATGGATGCCCTGTGCATTCGGAATATCCACAATCGCATCAACCTCCATGTAGTCGATCCTGATTCTTGCCACCCTGTTGTTCAGTTTGTCATTGACAAAGAGGTATCTTCCATCATAGGTGCCATTTTTGTAGGAACCGTGGACATGGTGGGTGTCCCCCGTGTACCTGCCTCTCAAGAGTTTCTTGCTCTCATTGGTTATTCCCCATCCAGTAGCCACATCCATATTAAACACAGGGATCCTCTTTATCTCCCTCATCGATGGAACACCGATGATCCTCACCTCTCCCGAGTGACCTCCTGACCAGAAGCCATAGTAGTCATCCAGTTCCCCTGGCTTCACCTCGTTACTGAGATGCCCCGGCTTCGCCTTACTGGAACGGGCAAATATCTTCTCCTTCGGCAGTATCACACCTGTACCTGCAGCAACACCCACTGCACCTGCAATCTTCAGAAAATCCCTTCTCTTTAAACCCTTCTTATCAGTGCTCTTCTTTTCTGACATTTTCATACCTCCTCCAAAGATTTATTTACATTTCTTCTCAACATCATCGAGCCTGTTCATCAACTTGAGTGTGTACGACACGAGGTGCCACCTCTCCTCCTCTGTCATTGAATCCTCGTAGGAGGGCATACCTGTTCCATCCAGACCTGTAGTGTAGGCGGTGTATATGTTTTCAGGAGCAAAGCCCATCTTTGTCGCCCCTGTGGTGAAATCAAAGGGCAGTATTGGATCACCCCAGTCATCCTTCAGTTTGTCCGCCTTGGGGCCGTCACCCTTTCCTTCCCATCCATGACACTCCCAGCACTTCATCTTCTTCCACAACTGCTTGCCCTTTGCCACAGACTCAGGGCATCCTACCCACTCAGGCCTCTTCACCGGTATCGGATCACAGGGTTCCTCTTCCTCCCACCTCGGTGAGAAGGTCTTGATGTACTCAATCACCGCCTTTCTCTGCTCAAGAGGAAGGTCTGCCTGTGATGGCATGTAGGACCTGGGTATGCCTATTGTGACCACCCTGAGGAGGTCCTCATCTGTGGGCAGGCAACCTGTAGGAGTGGTACGAAACTTAAAGACACCTGCTGTAAAATCCCTTGGGTAGACATTGACTACTATACCTCTTCTCTGGACCCTGTGGATTATACCCACCAGGCCTTTACCGTCACCCTTTGGACCATGGCATATCACACACCGGCTCATATAGACCTTCTTGCCCAGTTCAAGTATCTCTTCGTCTGCTGCCTCTGATACCCCATAAAGGGATAAAAGGACCATCACACAGAGTATCATACCCACTAACCAAAGACCTCTCCTTTGCTTTTTTCCATCCATGTCGTCCTCCTTTTTTAGGGTCTTTTGTGTTTGACACTCTCTGATTGAATTGTCCTCTCATTTTCCTTTTCCCTCATGCCTCTACCTCCTCCTTAATGTTGCGGGAGACCACGTCTCCCCTATTATTAGATCAGGTGATGGTCTTCAGATGCAGTAACTTTTGTCACTTCTTCATTCGTGATTTCACCTCATCTATAAGACCTGAGGTCACCTCTTTCTGTCCCTTCTCCTTCGCTTTCTCCTCAATCACCCTTATCACCATCCTCCTCATAAAGGCGGGTACCCTCTTCAACCTCTCTTTTGCCTTAGGCTGCCACGGGATACTGAATTCACCCTCTTCATCAGGCAGGACCCTCTCCTTCGAGGATGGCTCATAACTGCAGAGGCTGTCATCTCCGAAGATATCCCCGGTTTCCCCATAGGCCCTTGCCCTGCATCCACCGCAGACCTCTGTATACTCACACCTGCCACACCTTCCCCCAGAGGGACCATTTCTTAGCCTTCTCAGTATCTCTGAGCCTTCCCATATCTGTCTCAGCGATGCCTGCCGCAGATTGCCCACCACCACAGACATATATGGACAGGGAGTGACATTCCCCTCAGGGTCTATCCTCATGTATGAAATACCTGCAAGACAACCCCTGGTGCCTGCGGGAAGCCTGAAACCCCTTTTATGCAGAAACCTGTAGACATGAGGGGCACACCTTGCCCTCACCATAGTTCTCCTCTCCCTCAGGATCAGATCGGCTATCCTGTGGATGGCCTCCTCGTAGTGCTTAACCGATATCTGTGATCTCATTGCCCTGCCTGTACAGACAAGAAAGAAGAAGTTAACCGCTTTTACACCGAGTTTAACCCCCAACTCTACGAATCCCTCTATGTCCTGCCAGTTGTCATCCCTCAGGGTCACATCCATCTGGGTCTCTATGCCCATCTGTACCGCCTTCCTGAGCGCCTCAACAGAGGCATACCAGGCACCCTCAGTACCCCTGAAGGAATCATGGTCATCAGGGCTCAGAGAATCAATACTGATGCCAAGGCCCATAAGGCCTGCGGTCTTAAGTGCGAGAAGTGCGTCTTCTCCAAGCAGTGTGCCATTGGACCCCATCACCACTATAAACCCTGCCTCGGAGGCATACTTTACGATATCCAGCAGGTCATCCCGAAGTAGCGGCTCACCCCCTGAAAGCACAAGCATCAGACTCCGGTTCAGATAGGTGAGTTCATCAATAACGAACCTTGCCTCTTCGGGTGTGAGTTCGCCAGAATCACCGGTGGTTGCATCTATATAACAGTGAGGACAACTGAGGTTACATCTTCTGGTCAGGTTCCACGACACGATATAGGGCAATCCGTCCATAGAGAAATTTTATTCACAGACCCTGAAGATTGCAGTAACTTTTGTCACTGAGTTAGAGTTGATAGATATAACATACTAATAAAAAAATAAATAAATCTTATAGGAGGAAGGGCATGCAGTTTGAAGGATTGAAACTCTACGGGGTCTGCCTTGAGAGGTTGCAACATCAGATCTCTCAGGCCCTCAGCAGGACAAATGGTGCCAGAGGGAGGGTAGTCCTTGAGTCCTACATGACCTCTGACCCTCAGGAGATCATTGAACTCCTTGAACTCTTTGATATCGAACATGAGGATATGGAGAGCGTTATGAGGAAACTGAAAGAGATTGCAGAGGATGTTTCAATGATGGTAAAGAGGAGGGTGGAATTCGGGTTCTCAGACGAGGGGGAGTTGTGCCTGTATCTGGTCTTAGAGCGAGATATTCTCTAAGGCCTTCACTATATCTATCCTTGAGACCACCCCGACCGGCTCTTCCCTCTCATTTACAATAATAATTCTCTTGATCTTTTTCTCAGTTATAATACTCACCAGTTCCCTGAGCGGGGTGGTCTCTACTGCTGTTATGGGTGGAGTGGTCATGATGTCCCTTGCATAGGCACCTGTCTTCTTCATGGCCCTGTACTCTGGCGGAAGCACTATACTCGCCACTCTCTCAAAGAGGTGGGGCTCTTCATAGACCTCCCTGAAGATTATGTCTGATTCAGAGACCACCCCTATCACCCTCCCATCTGAATCCACTACAGGAACACCGCTTATCCTGTTCGCCACCAGGAGTCTGCCGATCTCTTCCACAGGTGTCTCAGGTGTAACAGATATCACCCTCTTTGTCATGATGTCCCTTGCCAGGGGCCCTTCTTCCTCTTCATGCGTCAGAGCAGGTGCCTCTGGGTGTCTCAGTCTACCGGTATCAATTGCTATAGCGGTCCTTACAAGGAGGGTATAGAGGATTCCCCCTGCACCCAGGATCCCGAGAGATACCATCACCTCATACCCCGAGGGCATGTACTCATAGACCTCGCCTAAGGTGTCAGGGATAAAACCGGGCAGGATCAGCCCTATCCCCTTTTCAATCCATACTCCCAGAAATATAAGTAGACACCCGAGGTTGAGGGTGAGGAAGTTCTTTCTGGTCTTCGGGATGAGAAAAAGGAAAAAGCCTGCTGTGTTAAAGACCATTGCTGTCCATATCCATGGCACGAGCCTTCCGTGTCCATCGAGTCCAAAGTAAAGATATTTCATGGGTGTGAGGTGTTCAGTGGCAGTATAGTACTCCTTGTATATCTCTGCAAGCATCAGAAAGAGGTTTATACCCATTGCATAGGCTATCATCTCTGCAATCTTGAAGATCGCCTTGTCCTGGATCTCAAACTCCGTTACCTTCCTGAGCACCTGAAATATTATCAACATAAGGGCCGGTCCTGAACAGAAGGCAGAGGCGAGAAACCTTGGAGCAAGAATGGATGCATTCCAGAAGGGCCTTGCACCCATCCCGTTGTACACAAAGGCGGTCACTGTATGGACAGCGACGGCCCAGGGGATGGAGAGCATTACCAGGGGGATGATTATCCTCCTGTCAGGGTGCTTGCCCATGTATCTTGTATAACCGATATAAACCACAGCAAAGAGGTTCAGAAAGAGGTATCCACTCAGGACAAGAAAGTCCCAGGCAAGGATTGACCTGGGGAAGTTGGGGGAGCCCCAGAGTGGGAATATATGCCAGAGTCTGAAGGGCCTGCCGAGATCCACAAAGACGAAGAGCATCGCCATAACCACTGCCGTGATGGCAAGGAGTTCTCCAAAGACCACGATCTTCTTGATGGCCTTGAAGTGGTACAGGTAGGCCGGTATTACTAAGAGCACAGCAGCCGCGGCAACACCAACTAAGAATGTAAAATTGGAGATATAAAAGCCCCAGGAGACCTGTTCCCTCATGTTTGTTATCACAAGACCATATCTCATCTGGATGATATAACCGACAACCCCTAAAGCCAGCAAGAGGGTGAGCAGCCCCATCCAGAGGTAGAACCACCTGCCACCCCTGAACATCACATTAAACATTCCTCTTATAAATTCCCTCAAACGGGTACCTCCATACTTGTGCAAATACCTCTATGCCCAGCCTAAGGAGAAGAAGTAGAAGAACTTGGGCTCAGTGTTGAGTTCCTCCTTCAGCCTGAAGACCCTGAAGTTCTCCAGTATGTATCTGATCTCGCTGCCAGGATCGAGAAGATTCCCGAACTTCCTCGCCCCTACAGGACAGGCCTCCACACAGGCAGGATACCTCCCCTCTCTGGTCCTCTGGATACAGAAGGTACATTTTTCCACCACGCCCTTCACCCTGGGCCTGTTACCGAGATAGTGGGTATCTGGATTTATCTCCTCTTTTGGAAGCGCAGGTTCACGCCAGTTAAACTTCCTCGCCCTGTAGGGGCAGGCTGCCATGCAGGTCCTGCAGCCAATACACCAGTCATAATCAACAACTATGATACCATCAGGCTCCTTCCAGGTGGCCTTCACTGGACAGACCTTTACACAGGGAGGCCTCTCACATTGCTGGCATTGAACAGGCATGTAGAAATACCCCTCCTCTGGCACGCTCTCTGGATTGTAGTAATGTTCAGAGTCTTCCAGTCTGAACTCCCCCTTCTTCAGCCTCAGGACCCTGATCCACTGAATCTGTACATCCCTTGAGGGATTGTTCTCCCTCACGCAGGCATAGACACACCGCCGACAGCCTATACATCTGGAAAGGTCGAGGGCATACCCGAAAAGGACTCCCTCCATTGGTCCCGTTGCCTTAACCCTGATATCCACACCATACCTCTTCTTATACCTCTCCTCCCACCTCTTCAGGAGGTCCTGTATCTCTTCAGGCGACATCTCCTGAAAACGATCTCGCCATAAATCACCACATCCACCACCTGAAAGGGCGGCGATACCAAGAGCGGTCATCCTCAGAAAGTCCCTTCTTGAGATCAGCCCTCTGCTCTGATCTTTTTCCATAGTGTCTCCTCTGGCCTGAGTGGTGGAGGTTCTGGTGTGATGGGCATGAACCTGGGTCGATGGGGATTATGACAGTGGGTGCAGAGCAGATACCTCTTCCTTCCATTCCAGTATCCCATCCTCTTACCATGTGTCCCTGCCGTCCAGTCTTTATAGATACTGCCGTGACACTGTCCACAGAGTCTGTAGACCTCCTCAAAACCGACCTTTTCGCCATTTATCAGTCTCAGTTTATCCCTTTCTTCCATGTCATGGCAGTTCAGACACCAGAAGAGATCCTCGGCATGGGCTGAGATATCAATCTCCTGGTGGTACTGCAGGGGCCTCCTTTCTATGTTGGGACTCATCGCCTCATGACAGGTGGAGCAGGGATAATTCTCAGATCTGAATATCGGAGGTGGTTCAGTAACCACTCCAGCAACTGCATTGAAGGGGAGGAAGAGAAGAAGGAGCATATAAAGGAACAGGGAAATCATAAGTAGATTTTATAAATCTATCAACAGGTGGGCAGTAACTTTTGTCACAGTGCCTTTATTGTCCCTACGGACGACTCTCTTTCCAGGATGGCCTCCTCCAATCTGAAGAGGTCAACCCTGAAACCCTTCACAGTACTGTCCACTATAACCCCTCTCCTCTTCAGCCTCGACATTGTCCTTGAGACCACCTCCCTCACAGAGCCTACCATTGATGCTATATCCTGGTGTGTAAGGCAGAGGAACACCCTCTGACCCTCAGCCTTAGAGATGGCGATTTCGTAGAGTTTGTTCAGAACCCTCATCTCCACATCTTTGAAGGCAAGGTCTTCCACCAGAGAGACCATCTCCCTTATGCAGGAACTCAATGATTCAAGCAACCTCACACCCGCATCTCCCATCTCTTTCAGGTAGACCTCTCTGAAGACATCTCTGGGCAGGACAATCACCTCAGAAACCTCCTCCGAAACAGCACTCATCATGTGTCTCGGTTCCCTGAAGAGGACCTCACATCCAAGGAGTTCGCCTTCCCTGACAAGTTTGACCACCAGTTCTCTGCCCTCTGATGAGGTTTTAAAGAGTCTGATTGAACCGGTATAGAGGATATAGATACACTCCACCTCCTCCCCTTCATTAAACAGCAACTCACCACGAACAAGTACCTTTGTCCTTGCTACCCTGGCAAGTCTGCTCAGGCCTTCCTCCGGTAGAACAGACAGACAATACAGTCGACTCAGATAGGCGTAAATCTCCTCTCTCATACCTTCCCCTTTCTCTGGGGTTGCATTCAAAATCCCTGCCAGGAGCAAATTAATTGAAAAATAAAGATAAATTTTTATCTGATGGGTGTCCTGTGACAGATCTGTCTCAGTTGACCTTTGTCATTTCTCTTAATTGTCTAAGGATGCGTGTGCTGTGACGAAGTTGTCACATATGACATGGGTGTCACACCCTCTCACTTCTGACCTGCTGAAGGTCTAATCTGGGTCGATGTGCAGGAGGAGCAGGAGGATGGATGGAGTACAACCGTGGCAGATGAGTTTTTGGGTGTTGCATTCAGTTGGAGAAATTTAGATATTCTGCTTGCTATAAGGATTTAGAGGGAAGGGGGATTTCCCCTCTTCCCTACAAATGGAAAACCCTCAAGGATTAAAGGGAGGCGGACTCTTTGTGCCATTACTGCTCTAAGAGAACGAACCTTCCATTTTTCACTGTGAGCATCTCGAAGGAGTCTATGTCAAGTCCGTTGTGGTCCTCCGGGCTGAAGTTGAATATCCCGCCTGTGCCAACAAAGCCCTTCATATTTTCAATCGCATCGCGGACCCTTTCCCTGTCAAACCCTGCCTTCTTGATTGCCTCGACAAGGATCATAAAGGCGTCATAGGCGTGTCCACCGAATGTGCTTGCCTCCTCCTTGAATCTTGATTCATAGTCCCTCTTGTACTTCATGAGGACCGCCTTCTGAGGGTGGTCATCCGGCAGTTGTTCTGCAACAAGGAGCCTTCCAGCAGGAAAGATTATACCCTCTGCTGCGGCACCAGCGGCCTTCACGTACTTTATATTTCCAAAACCATGACTCTGGAAGAGGGGGACATTCAGTCCTACCTGTCTCATATTCTTTGCAATGATTGACTGGGCAGGCACTATTGACCAGTTAACCACTGCCTCCACGCCCTTTGCCTTCAGTTTTGTGACCAGCGGTGTAAGGTCTGTTGCCTTCTTATCATAGACCTCACTTATTACTATCTGTATCCCATACTCAGGGGCGAGTTTTTCGAGTTGTGCCTTCCCTGCCTTACCAAAACCGGTATTGCCCACAACAACACCGATCCTCTTGATCCCCATTTTCTGCATCTGCATAAATATCTTTCTTGCGGCAAAACTGTCCTTCTGGGGTGTCTTGAAGACGTATTTTGCAACCGGATTCACGATCTTCTCTGCAGCAGCACAGGATATGCAGATAGTCCTGCCCTTCTCACAGATGCTCTTTATCTTTAGGGTTTCTCCACTCGTTGATGGCCCTATAATCGCAAAGACCCTCTCCTCCTCTATGAGTTGTTTCGCAAAGGAGATCGCCTTCTCTGGATTCGCCCCTGAGTCCTTGATGATGAGTTTGATCTTTCTGCCATTGATGCCCCCTTTGGAGTTGACCTCCTCAGCAAGCATCTTGAGGGTATTTGCCTCTGGTGCACCAAGAAATGATGCCGGTCCTGTCACCGCGAGGATTGCGCCTATCTTGATTTCATCACTGGCTGCATGGGTCTCCTTCGGAACAGATATGAGACCAAGAAACAGCAAAAGGACTGCAAAGATAATCAGTCTTGTTCTCATCTGACACCTCCTTCAGGTTTTTCAAGGCCAAACTGGCCCTAAAGTGAGTATATCTCTTCTCCCTTCAGTATCCTGACCCCGCCTCTTGTGAGTGCCTCTATAGCACGGTCGAGTTCATCAAATCTAAAGATAATTATCGCACTGTCTGCAGACTTCTGGACAAAGGCATACATATACTCCACATTGATATCCTCTCTGGCTAAAATCTCCAGGATCCCTGCGAGGCCACCCGGTCTGTCAGGGACTTCTACTCCAAGGACCTCTGTCTTTCCCACAGTAAAGCCGTTTTTCTTCAAGACCTCCTTTGCCCTGTCAGTGTCGTTTACGATCAGTCTCAGGATGCCAAAGTCAGCAGTGTCTGCAAGGGACAGTGCCCGGATATTTATTCCGGCCTCTGCAAGTATCCTGGTCACCTCTGCAAGGCGTCCCGACTTGTTCTCCAGAAAGATGGATATCTGCTCAAGTTTCATCTTGCCCTCCTTAAATCTTTCTCCTGTCTATAACCCTCTTTGCCTTGCCCTCAGAACGCTGTATGGTCTTTGGTTCCACCAGTTTCACACGGCATGAGACCGCAAGGGCGTCTTTCAACTCCTGTTCGATCCTCTTCTGGAGCCCTTCAAGGACCTTTATCTCATCTGAGAATATCTCTTCTGATACCTCCACCTGGACCTCCATCACGTCAAGGGCCCCTTCACGGTCAACTATTATCTGATAGTGGGGTTCCACCCCCTCAACACTCATCAGCACATGTTCAATCTGAGAGGGGAAGACATTTACCCCCCTTATAATCAGCATATCGTCTGTTCTGCCGGTCACCTTCTCCATCCTGACGAAGGTCCTTCCGCAGATACAGGGTTCGGGTATCAGACGGGTGATGTCCCTTGTCCGGTACCGTATTACAGGGAATGCCTCTTTTGTGAGGGTGGTGAAGACCAGTTCACCTTCCTCTCCATAGGGGAGCACCTCTCCTGTGTCAGGGTTGATTATCTCCGGTATAAAGTGGTCTTCAAAGATGTGAAGTCCATGCTTCTTCTCTATACATTCCACAGAGACCCCGGGTCCTATTATCTCACTCAGACCATAGATATCTATCGCATCAATCTGGAGTTTCTTCTCTATCTCCTGTCTCATCCTCTCACTCCAGGGCTCTGCACCGAATATCCCAACCCTCAGTCTCAGATCAGAGGGCCTAAGCCCCATCTCTTCCATCACCTCTGCGATGTTTAGGGCATAGGAGGGTGTGCAGGTGAGAACAGTGGAGCCAAAATCTTTCATGATCATGATCTGACGCTTGGTATTACCACCGGAGATGGGTATCACCGTTGCCCCTATCCTTTCCGCGCCATAGTGGAACCCCAGCCCCCCTGTAAAGAGTCCATACCCGTAGGCATTGTGAACTACATCGCCCCTGTGGACACCAGCAGCAGTAAGTGTCCTTGCCATCAACTCTGCCCAGGTTTCTATGTCCCTTCTTGTATATCCCACCACAGTGGGTTTACCTGTTGTGCCTGAGGATGCATGCACCCTCACAACCCTCTCAAGGGGCACTGCAAACATCCCGAAGGGGTAGTTGTCTCTGAGGTCATCCTTGGTGGTGAAGGGGAGTCTCTTCAGGTCATCCAGTCCTTTTATGTCCTCTGGCCTTACACCAGCCTCCTGCATCTTCTTCCTGTAGGGTGGAACAGTCACATAGACCCTCTCCACGAGATCCCTCAACCTCCTGCCCTGAAGGGCCTCCAGGGCCTCTCTCGGTAGTGTCTCAAACTCTTCATTCCAGATCATGACTGCCTCCCGTATATGTTATTTTCTTAGTGCCCTTCTGCCTTCCCGGAAGGCCCTGAGGTTTACACGGTGCAGTTTCTCAGGCAGCCTCCATCGGATCACCTCTTCTACTGTTCTCACCTTCACAGGCAGAAACCAGGAGAGTGCACCGACCATTACCATATTCACAGCCCTGGGTTCTCCCAGTTCGGTGCATATCTCAAAGGCATCAACAGGATAGACCTCAAGACCGAGGCCCCTGAGGGTGCCTACCGGATTCTCAGGATAGGTCTCAATGCCCGTGCTTATCCCGATGGTTGGAACCTTCTGGGTGTTCAGAATTACCTTTGTTTTTTCGCTATAAAGACTGGTGTATCTGAGAGGTTCCATCAACTCAAGTCCTACCACGAAATCTACTGAACCGGGCTCAACCAGGGGTGAGTATACCCTGCTGCCATACCTGAGATAGGCCTCCACAGCACCACCCCTCTGTGCCATTCCATGGACCTCTGACTTCTTTATGTCATAACCCTCCTGCATCAGGGCATAGGCCACCACCTCTGAACAGAGAAGGATCCCCTGCCCCCCGACACCGCAGAAGAGTATGTTTTTTATCTCATCTGGCATCACTGACCACAATCGCCCCGAATCTGCAGAGGGCCTCACATTCACCACACCCGTTGCATAGGTATGCCTGTATCCGGGCCTTTCCCTTCTTTTTATTGTCCTCTGGAACCCACCAGATGGCAGGACAGCCTATCTTCAGACAGGCCCTGCAACCCCTGCACTCCTCAGATATCACCTCATAGGCCGGCCTCTTCGCCTTTCTCACCTCTGGCAAAAGGGCGCAGGGTGCCTTTGAGATGACTACCGAGAGGGCCTTCCTTTTCAGTTCTCTCTTCAGTACACGATAGGCATCCTCTATGTCATGAGGATTTATGACATGGACATGTTCAACCCCTATACCTCTTAGTAATGCCTCTAAGTCCAGTTCCACTGTAGGTTCACCTTTGGCAGTCAAACCCGTTACGGGGTTTGGCTGGTGACCGGTCATTGCTGTGACACGGTTGTCAAGTATTACCACTGTTGAGGTGCTTCCATTGTAAACCATATTTACTATGTGAGTGATACCTGAGTGGATGAATGTGGATTCACCTATCACAGAGACCACCTTTCCGTGGGCCTTTCTCCCGAGCCCCTTTTCTATTCCGAAACCCATCCCTATGGATGCCCCCATACATACGCAGGTATCCATCGCTCTGAGGGGCGGAAGTGCTGCCAGGGTGTAGCAGCCTATATCACCTGATACAAAGACCCCGAGCCTTGATATGGCATAGAATATGCCCCTGTGGGGGCATCCCGGGCAGAGCACAGGTGGTCTCTTCGGGACCTCCACTGATGGAAAGACCTTTCTGTTTTTGCCTGTTATGGCACTCCTCACTTTTGCAGGGTTGAGTTCGCCCTGAGACGGTATTATCTCCTTTCCTGTACAGTCTATGCCCATCGCCTTAATCTGGGTCTCCAGATAGGGGTCCAGTTCTTCAACCACATAGAGCCTTCTTACCCGACTGGCAAATCTCCTGATCAGGGTCTCAGGCAGGGGATATATGAGACCGAGTTTCAGGACAGATGCCTCTGGCAGGGCCTCCATCACATAGTTGTATGAGACACCTGAGGTTATTATGCCTATCTCTCTGGAACCCCTATGTATCCGGTGCCCCTTGAAGGTCTCGGAGAACTCCCTGAGTCTGCTGAGTCTGTCTTCAAGGGCCTGACGTCTCTGACGTGCATGTACGGGAAGCATCACAAACTTTTGGGGCATCCTTTCTATAGAGGGCCTCACCCTGGGTCTCTGACGTCTTGATGATGGTATGACAATACCTGAAACATGGGAGAGCCTTGTGGTGGTTCTCACCAGGACAGGTATATCAAAGGTCTCGCTGATTGAAAAGGCGAGTTTTGTGAACTCCTTTGCCTCCTGGGGGTCTGATGGCTCTAACATCGGCACCCTTGCAAAAGGTGCATAGTTGCGGTTGTCCTGTGCGTTCTGAGAACTGTGCATCTCAGGGTCATCAGCAGTCACAATAACCAGTCCACCTCTTATGCCCGTGTATGCTGCTGTAAAAAGCGGGTCTGCTGCAACATTCAGCCCCACGTGTTTCATGGATGACATCGCTCTTACCCCTCCAATGCTTGCACCGAGTGAGACCTCAAGTGCAACCTTTTCGTTCACTGACCACTCGGTGTAGATATCCTCATACTGAGTGAGGGCCTCAAGGATTTCGGTGGAAGGGGTCCCAGGATAGGCGGTGGCCACTCTTACTGATGCCTCATAGGCCCCCAGTGCTATTGCCTCGTTGCCGGACAGGAGGAGTTTTCTATTCAAGTCTCTGAATCTCATAGTGAATTATCAATGGTCCTTCATCCGTTATCAGGATCTTCTCTAAGGAAAAGGCATTTCCTTAACTGGAGATAAAACATCTTCAATGATAATTTTAAGGACTCTATTTTGTCAAGGAAGCGGCGTTAGTTAGGTTTGCCGTTAAATAATATTGTTTTTACGGCAGGGACTACCGCTTACTATAGTTTTTGACCAAAAGCCTGACGGTAAATTCAGGTGGGTGAGGGTTGTTGCATTGAGGACAGCACGGGTGTTGCAATATCAGTCTTTCAGTAACTCAGACCCTCTTTTCACATTCTATCATCTGAGTTGCAGGGAAGGAACCTATGGTAGGCGCGAGGGGTATCGAACCCCTGACCTCTACCGCGTCAAGGTAGCGCTCTCCCACTGAGCTACGCGCCTTTTTTGGAATTAATATAGTTTAGATTGGATGGAGATGTCAAGATTCAGCATTAGACCCTAAATTGCCGAGAGAAATGGCTGCTTTTCAGGCGGTCCGGCCACTTATTACAGTTTTGCCCAAAAGTTAGATGGCAATCTGTTGATTAGATTAAAAGGCACCTGTGTTGCCGAAAGATCCAGATTTCAGAGGGCTTTACCACAATATAATGATGCAGATCATAGAATACTTCCATGTGAGATGCTTCACAATTTATATATGAGAAGATATGGCTCTTATCTCAGGAAGACGAGGTACTTCATCCAATGGGTGATATTTTTTATAGTCCTTTACGCCGGCTACAAATTCTATCTATTTGTAGATGCCCTTGAAAAGGGTATTATCCCATCTGTCGAAAGGCCTCCTTCTATTGAAGGATTTATGCCCATTGGTGCCTTTATGGCTTTAAAACTCTGGCTTACAACAGGAGTCTTTGATCCAGTTCATCCTGCTGCACTCGTTATTTTCATTGGCTCTCTCGGTCTTGCCTTTCTGAGAAAGTCTTTCTGCGGATGGATATGTCCTGTAGGTACAACTTCAGAGGCGATTTCCCGACTGGGGAAATGGAGTATTGGGAAAAATTACCGTTTACCATCCTTTATTGATTACCCTCTCCGATCAATAAAGTATCTCTTAATGGGATTTTTTGTTTATGTGATAGTTTATAAAATGAATTCCCACCAGATTATGGCATTTCTGCAGACCCCTTACTGGAAGGTTGCCGATATAAAACTTCTCAAATTCTTTACCGATATGTCCACACTGACTGCCATAGTTCTGCTGTCTCTTTTTGTGCTAACGTTTTTATATAAGAATTTTTGGTGTCGCTATCTCTGCCCCTACGGCGCTCTTCTTGGACTGATTGGCTCTGCTGGTCTTTTAAGAATAAAGAGATACAGGGAACACTGTACCAACTGTGGATTATGCTCGAAACACTGTCCATATTGGCTTCCCGTGGATAAACTCGATTCTGTCAGATCTCCTGAGTGTACGGGATGTCTCACCTGTATAAGTCATTGTCCAAGGGAAGAGGCCCTTGGGGTATCCTTTGGTCCTAAGAAGATAAATCCCTTTGTATTTGTCTTTAGTATTGTAGGATTGTTCTTTGGAGTGATTTTTATCGCAAAGATCCTCGGTAAATGGCACTCCTCTGTGTCAGTCCATGAACTTAAGGAGTTGATACCACTTTTAGAACTTTTAAGACATCCATGAGGGTGTATAAAAAACTCACTGCAGTCCAAAATAACCTCCGATAGTATACACAGGCGGTGTGCCGAATAGCAGAGGTCGGATATCAGAGGTCAGAAGTCGGAATCTTCCTTAGTTTTCTGACCTCTGACTTCAGACTTCTGACCTCTGTTTTTTGGCATACCGCCTGTGCCTCAATCCTGTTTTGGATAGATGTGAAAAAAACTAAAAAAACCACTAAAACACCCCTCTGTCAAGCATCCTGTACTGAACTGCCTCTGAGACATGATGTGATTCGATCTGTTCAGAGCCCTCCAGATCTGCAATTGTTCGTGCCACCTTCAGTATCCTGGTATAGGCCCTGGCACTCAGGGACATTTTATGCATCGCTTTTTCAAGGATCGTCTTTGCCTCGGTCTTTAACCGGCAGTACTTCTTCAGATGCCTGGTTCTCATCTGGCCGTTACAGTAGATCCCCTCTCCATGGAGCCTCTCTATCTGGATCCGTCTGGCCCTCTCCACCCTCTGTCTTATGGTTTCTGATGGCTCACCTGAGTGCTCTGAGGAGAGTTCTCTGTAGTTGACGGCAGGGACCTCAATATGGATGTCTATCCTGTCCAGCAGTGGCCCTGAGACCCTCCTCCTGTACCTCTGGATCTGGCCTGGGGTACAGGTGCACTGATGCCTTTCATCACCGAGGTACCCACAGGGGCAGGGGTTCATTGCTGCAACAAGCATAAATGTGGCGGGAAAGGTGATTGAGGCGGTGGCCCTCGAAACGGTTACCTCTCCGTCCTCAAGAGGCTGTCTCAGGACCTCAAGGACATTCCTTTTGAACTCAGGCAGTTCATCCAGAAAGAGTACCCCGTTATGGGAGAGGGAGACCTCTCCTGGACGTGGATACTGTCCACCCCCGATCAGGGCCACATCAGAGATGGTATGATGGGGCGTCCTGAAAGGTCTGGTCGCCAGAAGTGGTTGTCCTGATAGGGTCCCGGCTACACTGTGTATCCTGGTGGTCTCAAGGGCCTCCTCAAAACTCATTCTTGGCAGAATGGTCCTCAAACGCCTTGCCAGCATGGTCTTACCTGCCCCGGGAGGGCCGATCATCAGGATGTTATGTCCTCCAGCAGCAGCCACCTCCAGGGCCCTCTTCGCATGTTCCTGTCCCTTTATCTCAGAGAAGTTCTCATCATATACCGAGGCACTGTCAAGGAGTTCCTTCAGGTCTATCCTCAATGAATCCACCTCCCTCACACCCTGCAGGAACTCAACCACCTCCACTATATGGTCCATTCCGTAGACCGAAACCCCCTCCACCACAGCAGCCTCAGGCGCGCTCTCCTTTGGCAGCACTATACCCCTCATCCCGAGTCTTCTTGCTGTCATTGCTATCGATAGCGCCCCTTTTACAGGTTTGAGCCTGCCGTCCAGGGAGAGTTCACCTGTAATCATGTATTCTCTGAGGATATCCTGAGAGAAGACCCCTTCTGAGGCGAGGATACCCACCGCTATGGGCAGATCAAAGGATGAGCCCTCTTTCTTGAGATCTGCAGGGGCGAGGTTAACTGTGATCTGCTTTAGTGGGAAGATGAATCCCGAATTTTTGAGTGCGGCCTTTACTCTGTCCCGACTCTCCTTCACAGTGGTATCTGGAAGTCCAACCATGCAGAAATGGGGAAGCCCTTTGGGCGTAATATCCACCTCCACCTCAACCGGATATGCCTCAATCCCCATCAGGGTTGCACTGAGAACCTTTGAAAGCATGTCTTCCCTCCTGGTTTCTGGAATCAAAAATCTACTTTTTACTGAATCCTTCTGTTCAATACATATCTTTTACTTTCAGGGTTGGTCCGATCTAACCCCTTAGTTTTTTGGGCAAATCCATCATAAAATATACAAAATGAGATTGGTATAAATCCACCCCATATGGC
>WGER01000022.1 GCA_015492645.1 Nitrospirota bacterium | reverse complement strand
ATATAAACCTATCCGAAGCCGAATATGTTAATAATGAATTTTTTAAGAGAAAAAGAAAAAAAGCAGGAATAAAATATTTAGACATCTTAATAGCATCTACGGGAACGGGATCAATAGGTAAAGTTGATATTTGGGAGAATGATGAAGAAGCTTTAGCTGATGGACATATATCTATTGTAAGAGTTAATCAAGACAAAGTGAATCCCTATTATTTGGCCTATTACTTGAGGAGTATATTTGGATATTCTCAAGTAGAAGCCAATTTTAGTGGTATGTCTAATCAGATAGAAATATATCCCGAGGATATAGAAAAGTTTGAAATTTCGCTTCCTAACACAACCGCACAAGATCAAATGGTTAAAGAAATAGAGAGTAAACTTAACGAACAGAAAAAAATTACTGAGCAAATAGAGAGACTAAAACAGGAGATAGATAACATGATTGAAAAAGCAATTTTGGGAGGAAACTAAAAATGATTAAGAATCTTGGCGGCGTGTGGAACTCTTCGCCCGCTTTCGCAGGCTCGCCCTTCGGGTCCACTAACAAGCGGTTATCTAGTTCGGGCTTTCAGCCCTCACCCAATCGCCTTCGGCAAACTTCAGATACCCGCCGAAGAGTGTGCGCCATTCCATATAACTATAATGAGTTGAGAATAAGGTGAATGAATGGAAGCCAGGGCAAAGATAATCATAGGTGACTGTCGGAGAATGATTGAAATTGAAGACAGCAGTATAGATTTAGTTGTAACTTCTCCCCCCTACTGGCATATTAAAGATTATGGTCTTCCAGGCCAGATAGGATACGGACAATCATTACATGAATATTTAAAAGACCTTTATCGTGTATGGAAGGAGTGTTACAGAATTCTAAGGCCTGGTAGGAGGTTATGTATAAACATAGGTGATCAATTTGCCCGTTCTATAATCTATGGAAGATATAAGGTTATTCCACTACATGCCGAATTCATAGCCCAATGTGAAGATATAGGCTTTGACTACATGGGCTCAATAATCTGGCAGAAGAAGACGACAATGAATACTTCTGGTGGAGCAAATGTGATGGGTTCATATCCTTATCCTCCAAACGGAATGGTAGAGATAGATTATGAATTCATCCTCATTTTTAAAAAGCCAGGGAAGCCCACAAAAGTGTCAAGAGATATTAAAGAAAAATCCAGACTCACAAAAGAAGAATGGAAGGAATACTTCTATGGACACTGGTATTTTGGTGGAGCAAAACAGATCGAACACGAAGCCATGTTCCCTGAAGAACTACCAAAAAGATTGATTAAGATGTATACCTTTGTAGGAGAAACTGTTCTTGACCCCTTTTTGGGGAGCGGAACCACGATAAAAGCAGCCTTAGAGTTGAGTAGAAATGGCATAGGTTATGAAGTAAACGAAAGATTCCTGGATGTAATAAAAGATAAACTCATCCTGAAGCATCCCTTATTCAGATTAGATGAAAATATCAAAATATTAAAGCGAGAAACTTCAATAAGAATTGAAGAAGTAGGTTATATTCCAAGAAATTCCAAGAATTAAAGATGCTAAGCCACGAATAGACCCCAAAAAATTCAATTTTAAGAACGACAGACTTTATAAAGTTGTGGATATCATAGATGAGCAAGCAATCAGACTGGATACAGGGTTAATAGTAAAGTTTTTAGGTGTGAAAGTAAGTAAAAAAGAGGATGCATTAAGATATTTAAGAAAGTACATCCTGAAAAAGGACATCTTTCTCAAATTTGATAATGGCTCTGTCTTGAATGAGAACTCTGTTGAAGCCTATGTTTACCTGAAAAACAAAATCTTTGTAAATGCATATTTAATCAGATCTGGTATCGCGATAGCCGATAAAACAAAAGAGTACAAATATAAGACAAAATTCACAGAGATTGAAGATGAGGTGAAATGATGGCCAAGGATTGGGCATAATGATAAAACCTGCTCCTGATGAGTGGGATAGACTTTACAATGTGGATTTCTATATTCAGATCAGAGAGAAGTATATTGGTTTACAAATAAAGCCCATAACTTACGAGCAGACACCAGAGATTTACAGATGGAAAGAATGGCTTGGCAGGACTCACAAAAAGTTTGGGGAAGATTTCGGTGGAAAGGTATTTGTTGTATTTTCAATCAAGAAAGACAACAAGAAGGAAATCTATAATCCAGAAGTTATCGAAGAAATAAGACAAGAGATCAAAAGGCTTAGAAGTAGATAATCATAAATCAGAACGGTCCACCAATGAGGGGCTTAACAGAGACTTAATCTTTCTGTAATATTCCTGTAACATTTCTCTGTTATCATTAATAGCAAGAGGGTCCAGAATATGCAGGCCTGCAAGGGGCCGGTCAACATGGTCCGTATGACTGTGTTAAAATCTATGAGTATGGAGGAACTGAGATGAAAAGAGCAATATTGGTGCTCCTGACCATTGCGCTTCTGTTCCCGATGAATCTCACCTACGCAGGAGAGACCCTGAATGGAGCAGGTGCCACCTTCCCATACCCCCTTTACTCTGCCTGGGCCTATCAGTACCAGAAAAAGACAGGTGTGAGGGTGAACTATCAATCCATAGGCTCTGGAGGCGGTGTCCGTCAGATAGTAAACAGGACCATTGACTTCGGCGCCTCTGACGATGCCCTTCCACCAGAAGAGATCGAAAAGAACAAACTCCTTCAGTGGCCACAGGTGATCGGAGCAGTGGTGCCGGTTGTGAACCTACCAGGGGTGAAGGCCTCTCAGATGGCACTTGATGCCCCAACCCTCTGTGGTATCTTTCTCGGTGAAATCACCAACTGGTCTGACCCCGGGATCAAGGCATTGAACCCCTCCCTTAAACTGCCAGACAGGCCGATAAAGGTGGTCTACCGCTCAGACGGCTCCGGGACCACAGCGGTTTTTACACATTACTTAGACGAGGCATGTCCTGCCTGGCATGAGAGGGTCGGCACAGGTAAGGCGGTAAAGTGGCCTACAGGCATCGGGGCAAAGGGTAACGAGGGGGTTGCGAACTACGTAAAGAGGCTGAGATACTCCATCGGATATGTGGAGTTTGCCTACGCGGTGCAGAACCGTCTCACCTTTGTGAGTCTGAAGAACCCGGCAGGCAGAGTGGTGAAGCCCTCCATAGAGTCATTCAAGGAGGCGGCCTCCGGGGCCGACTTTGACCCTGACCGCCATTTTTACACCTGGCTCACAAACACAAAGGCTGAAGGTGCCTGGCCGATTGTCGCAGCCACCAACATACTGCTTGCAAGGGAGAAGGTGGAGACTAACAGGAAGGTGATCAGGTTCTTTGATTGGGCCTTCTCCCCTGAGGCGGACGAGACAGCCCTGAGGCTCCATTATGCACCACTGCCGGCACCGGTCAAGGAGAAGGTGAGGCAGTACTGGAAGAGGCATGGAATCTACTGAGACACTGCTCTCAAAAACAGGACCTCCAGGCGGGGGACTAATCCTTTTTTTCTCCCTTGTTCTCTTTCTGACGGTATCCTTAAAGGTTGCGGGGGCTGACGAGGTCTTCCAGTATGACCTGAAGTGGCTCGGGATAAAGGCGGGCAGGGCAACCCTCAGTTTCATCCAGGCAGAGGACACTGTAAGGGTAGTCTCAGAGGCATACTCCGCAGACTGGGTCTCCCTCTTTTACAGAGTGGAGGACAGGGCAGAGAGCCTTGTCAGTGTCTCGGAAGACAGGCCTCCCTCCTCCCTGCACTACAGGCTAAAGGTGAGAGAGGGCCGTCACAGGAGGGACAAAGAGGTGATATTCCTGCCTGAGGGCAAGGCCCGATACATCGACCATCTGAAGGGGTTCGAGGCACTTTATGATGTCCCTTCAGGGGTCTTTGACCCCTTGGGTGGCTTCTTCTACCTGAGACAGCAACGTCTGAGAGTGGGCCAACCTGTAACCATAAAGGTCTTTGACAGCAAGAGACTCTGGGACGTGAGGGTGGAGGTCCTCAGAAGGGAGAGGGTTAAGACTAAGGCAGGGGAGTTTGACACCATTGTGGTGAAGCCAGAACTCCGCTCAGAGGGGATATTCCAGAGAAAGGGGGATGTGTACATCTATCTGTCGGATGACCCCCAACACATCCCTGTAATGGTGAAGACGAAGGTGGTGGTTGGTCATGTGGTGGCAGAACTGGTAAGAATTGAGAGATAGTTTTCTGCTAATATATCTGTCTAAAAGAGGCTGTTGGTATGCTACCTGAACTGAAGAGGGACCCGGTAGACCTCATCTTTTCAGCCCTGACGGGCCTTGCATCACTCACGGTGGTGGTCATTGTGATGGGGCTCTTTGTGGTCCTCCTCCTCGAGTCATACCCCGCTATTGAGAGGTTTGGGGTGGTGGGATTCCTGACATCCACAGACTGGGACCCTGTAAGGGAGTCCTTTGGTGCCCTCACCTCCCTGTATGGCACTGCTGTAACCACCATCCTGGCCCTTCTGTTTGCGATACCCGTGGCCCTTGGTATAGCAGTGTTTGTGACAGAGGTCGCCCCCGGTTTCCTGAGGGGACCGATAGGTGTGGCCATAGAACTCCTTGCTGCAATCCCGAGTATAATCTACGGTATGTGGGGGCTCTTTACCGTTGCCCCCATAATGGCAGAGTATATAGAGCCCTTTCTGCAGTCAACCCTCGGCAGACTGCCAATCCTGGGGGTCCTCTTTGAGGGGACTCCCATGGGGATAGACCTCCTCACAGCAGGTCTCGTGCTGAGCATAATGATCATCCCCTTCACCGCGAGCATTGCAAGGGACGCCTTTAACCTCACCCCACCTATTGTGAAGGAGTCGGCCTATGCCGTGGGTGCAACCAAGTGGGAGGTGATCAAGGATGTGGTTCTGCCTTACAGCAAGAAGGCGGTCTTCGGTGGGGTGGTGCTCTCCTTGGGCAGGGCACTTGGTGAGACCATGGCGGTCGCCTTTGTGCTCGGCAACAACCACCAGATAACCACCTCTCTCTTTGATGCAGCAGCCACCATAACCGTCACCCTGGCCAATGAGTTCACAGAGGCAGACAGTGATATCTATCTCGCCTCCCTCTTCTACCTTGCCCTGATACTCTTTGCCTTCAGTTTTGTCCTCCTCGCTGTGGCCAAGTTCTTACTCCTGAAGCCACAGGAGAAAGGGGTTAACAGATGATAGCAAGGTGGAGGAGACTGAAGGGTTTTACGGCCCTCGGGCTCAGTTGTCTGGCCGCCGTACTGGGACTATTCTGGCTCTTCTTTATACTGGTAGATGTGCTGGTGCATGGTGTGAGGGCACTCAGTCCTGAACTCTTTCTGCAGGACCCTGTACCAGCAGGGCTTCCGGGCGGTGGTCTCAGGAATGCCTTTGTGGGCCAACTCCTGATAACATCGGTGGCCGCCCTGATAGGTGTACCTCTGGGGGTGCTTGGAGGCACCTTCCTGGCCGAGTATGCGAGGGGTAAGCCCCTGGCGAGGTTTATAAGCATCCTGGCAGACATCATTGTGAGCGTGCCCTCCATCGTGGTGGGCACATTCGTGTATGCCCTGATGGTCAAACCCCTCGGGCACTTCAGCGGGTGGGCAGGGGCTGTATCACTGGCAATAATTATGATCCCCGTGGTGCTGAGGACCACCGAGGAGGTGCTCACCTTGGTGCCCTGGACCCTCAGGGAGGCCGCCTTTGCCCTGGGCGCCCCTTACTACAG
The DNA here is from genome assembly GCA_015492645.1 of Nitrospirota bacterium. Taxonomy (GTDB): domain Bacteria; phylum Nitrospirota; class Thermodesulfovibrionia; order Thermodesulfovibrionales; family JdFR-85; genus JdFR-85. Next base: position 46,542 of record WGER01000022.1, on the reverse strand, counting down.
GGTGATACTGCAGATCGTATACAGGGCAGGTGCGACAGGGATACTCACCGGGATACTGCTGTCAATAGCCAGGGTGGCAGGTGAGACCGCACCCCTCTTATTCACATCCTTTAACAACTCCTTCTTCAGTGTCAACATGAACGAGCCGATAGCATCCCTGACAGTGACCATCTTCCAGTATGCGATGGGGCCTTATGAGAACTGGCACCAGCAGGCATGGGGTGCATCCCTTGTGATCACCCTCTTCATTCTCCTCCTGACCATAGTGGGAAGAATGATCATCCGGTGGAGGTACGGTAAGAGATGATGGAGGTAGAAATAGAGGTGAAGGACCTGAATTTCTATTACGCAGGAGGGGTACATGCCCTGAAGGATATAAACCTGAAGGTCTACAGGAACACCGTCACTGCCCTCATCGGCCCATCTGGCTGTGGTAAGACCACGCTGCTGAGGTGCTTTAACAGGATGCATGACCTCTACCATGGCAACCGTTACACTGGCCAGATCATCTTCAAGGGGAGAGACATACTCGGAAAGGATGTGGACCTGATTGACCTCAGGAGCCGGATAGGTATGGTCTTCCAGAAACCCACCCCATTCCCGATGAGCATCTTTGACAATATAGCCTACGGGTTGAGGCTCAGGGGAATAAAGAAGAGGACAGAACTGAGCGAGAGGGTTGAAAGGGCACTCCGACAGGCTGCCCTCTGGGATGAGGTGAAGGACAAACTCCATGCCTCTGCCTATGAACTCTCTGGAGGCCAGCAACAGAGGCTCGTGATAGCAAGGGCATTAGCCGTTGAACCCGAGGTGCTTCTGTTTGATGAGCCCACCTCTGCCCTTGATCCCATCTCTACGGCAAAGATAGAGGAACTTGCAGTAGCATTAAAGAAGGATGTAACGGTTATAATAGTAACTCATAACATGCAACAGGCGGCAAGGATTTCAGACTGGACAGGGTTCCTGATGCTCGGTGAGTTGATAGAGTACGACAGGACCGAGAAGATATTCACCAACCCCTCCAAGAAACTCACCGAGGACTACATCACCGGGAGGTTCGGCTGATGCCCGTAAGAGAGGAGGAACTGAGGCGTCTGAAGGACATGCTACTGAAGATGGCGTCCCTCGTGGAGCAATCCATAAAGAAGGCGGTCAAGAGTCTCACTGACAGGGACTCCACCCTTGCGCATCAGGTGATAAACGAGGACCAGGTCATAAACACCTACGATGTGAAGATTGACGAGGAATGTATAAGGCTCCTTGCCCTCAAGCAGCCGATGGGCAAGGACCTCAGGTTCATCACCACCGCAATGAAGATCACCACAGACCTTGAAAGGATTGCCGACAACGCGGTCAACATCGCAGAAAGGGCCTTGGAGTTGAATGAAGAGCCCCTCCTGAAGCCCTACATAGACATACCCAGGATGAGGGAGATAGCCCAGGGTATGGTGAGAGACGCAATAAAGGCATTTGTTGAGGAGGACAAACACCTGGCGATGGATGTGATAATGAGGGACGACGAGGTGGACGACCTGAATGAGATGGTTCTGCAGGAGTTGATGTTCATCATGACCCAGGACCCCAGCACCGTCTCCAGGGCGATGAAGATAAGTTATGTATCAAAGTACTTAGAGAGGATTGGCGATCATGCCACCAATATCGCAGAAATGGTGATATACATGGTGGAAGGGAAGATCATCAGGCATATGCTTCCAGAAGAGATAGACATCTGACATGTCAGGGGCCCATCTCTTCAGGAGTACTGTAACCTACGAGGAACACCTCAATCCTGAGCAACTCCAGGTGGTGATGCACCCTGGAGGCCCCATGCTGGTCATAGCCGGTGCGGGTACAGGCAAGACCCGAACCCTCACTTACAGGGTCCTCAGGCTGCTGGAGAGGGGTGTGCCGAGGCAGTCCATACTCCTGCTCACCTTCACAAACAGGGCCGCAAGGGAGATGCTCCATCGGGTGGAGACCCTCCTCGGTGAGGACCTCTCAGGGCTCTGGGGGGGCACATTCCACCATATAGGCCACCTCATCCTCCGCCGCCACGCCACCCTCCTGGGTTACAGGACGGACTTCACCATAATAGACAGGGAAGACCAGAAGGAACTCCTGGAGTCATGCATAACAGAGGTGATGGGTGAGGAGTCATCACATCCGAGGGGACCTGTACTTGCAGAGATGTACAGCCTGATGAACAGTCTGCTAATGGAGGTGGAGGAGGTGATTGAGAGGAGGTTCCACCAGTTCCTTGAACTGACAGGTGAGATAAAGAGGTCATTTATCCTCTATGAGACGAAGAAGAGACAGCAGAACCTGATGGACTTTGATGACCTCCTTCTTAATACCCTGAGGCTCTTCGAGCAACAGGACGAACTCCGACAGTTCTATGCCTCCAGGTTTGAACACATCCTTGTGGATGAGTACCAGGATACCAACCTGCCCCAGGTCCAGTTGATAGACCTCCTCTCCTCAGTGCACAGGAATGTGATGGTGGTTGGTGATGATGCCCAGTCCATCTACTCCTTCAGGGGGGCCAGCATAAGGAACATCCTCACCTTTCCGGAGAGGTACCCTGATGCCACTGTCTTCAAACTCACCATCAACTACAGGAGCACTCCCCAGATACTGGACCTCGCAAACCATAGCATAAGTCACAACAGACACCAGTTCCAGAAGGTCCTCAGGACGGTGAGGCCCTCTGGTCTTAAACCACTGGTGGTCTCGGTCCATGACAATCTCCAGCAGGCAGAGGTGGTGGCCGACCTGATAGAGGGGTGTGTGAATGAGGGAGTCCCTCTGGATGATATTGCTGTGCTGTACAGGTCCCATTACCAGTCAATGGAATGCCAGATAGAACTTCAGCGGCGTGGCATCCCCTTTGAGGTCCGCTCAGGTCTCAGGTTCTTTGAACAGGCCCATATAAAGGACATCCTCTCTTACCTCAGGGTCCTCATCAACCCCTACGACGAACTGAGTTGGAAGAGACTGCTCAAGATGGTGCCGGGTATAGGCCAGGTGACTGCTGAGAGGGTGTGGAACCATCTGAGGGATGCTACAGACCCCTTAAGAGGTCTGCGAGAGGCAGAGACCCAGGTCCTGCCGAAGGCGAGGGCCTCCTTCCGCCTGCTCTGTGCATTGATTGACGGGATCACCCGTATGGACTACCTGAATAGCCCCGAAGAGGTGATACAGTTTGTACTGGAGAGTGCCTACAGGGAGTACCTCCATAACACCTATCCCAATGCAGAGAGCAGGTATGAGGACATACTCCAGTTAATAAACTATGCAAGGGCGTATCAGACCCCCTATGCCACTCCCCATACCAAACTGGAACTGCTTCTTAGTGACCTGAGTCTGGACAGGACCGAACCCGAGCAGAACCACAGGGGTGGGGTGACCCTGAGTTCGGTGCATCAGGCGAAGGGGCTGGAGTGGAGGAGGGTGATAGTGATAGGGCTGAACGAGGGGAGGTTCCCGTCCAAAAAGGCACTCCATGTAGAGGGTGAAGAGGAGGAAAGGAGGCTCTTTTATGTCGCCTGCACCAGGGCGATGGAGGGACTGTATCTGCTGTACTGCCGGTTTGATGGCTACAGGGAACTCCAGCCATCCAGGTTCCTGAGGGAACTCTCCCCGGATCTTTACGAGACCGCGGAGGTGCAGGGTGGGTATCTCTGATGCCCTGAAAGAGGCGCTCTCGGTTGCCAACCGCAACTGGCCCCTGCTATTGGTCAATCTTGGCTTCTGTGTTCTCAGCATATTTGCCCTCTTTGGGTTTGTCCTCCTGCCAACCGTTGTATTCTTAACTCTGAAGGGGCTGGGGCCATCTGATTTAGGAGACATCCATAGCATTCAGACTCTCATCTCTGAAAGCCTTGAAGTGAAGGTCCTTCTGCTATGCGTGGGGCTGTTTTATCTCATCCTTGTTGCCACAGGTGGATTTTATGTTTATGCCGGTGCCCTGGGAGTCCTGTACAACTCAGTAAAGGAGGGGAGGGATTTTTCTCTGAGAGAGTTCTTTTCAGAGGCGAATCACCTCTTCTTCCCCCTCCTTGGATACTTCCTTGTGGTTGGCCTCATAGGTATCGGTGGACTGCTCTTACTGGGTGCCTTCTTTGGGGTTTCTGCACTCCTTGCCACCCTACTCAGGCCCCTATCCACCGTGGCCGCCTCGGTATTGATCTCACTGCTCTGTATCGGCGGCACAGTGGTTGCCCTTGCAGGAGGGCTGGTATTTCTGGTCCTTTCTGTCTATGGCAGTGTGCAGGTTAAGGCAAGGGGAAGGAGAGGGTTTCAGGCACTCAGGGAGGCAAAATCGCTTCTGCTTAAAAGACCGGTCTGCTTCTGGGGCTACTTAGTGGGCACAGGGGTCTCTATGGTTGTCCTGTTTGTCCTGAACCTCTTGGGGCTTCCCTTCAGATTTATCCCCTACGGGATGATCCTTTCAGTCCCCTACCAGATACTCGCCACAGCGGTGCAGATATACCTGACATACTGGCTCCTGTCTGTAGCGATAGTGCTGGGCACTAAAGCAGGTGAAGACTATTCTTCAGGGTGAACCCCCTGAGCCCCCCTATATCTCTTCTTCCCTTGTATAGAATCAGGACCCTGTGAGAGTCTCCCATACCAAAGAGCAGCCCCTTTATCTTTGGCACCTCCATCCAGAACCCCTCTGAGCCCTGCAGTGCCTTCTCTATAAACCGGTCAATCCCGAGGGAGACGAGAAAGGCCCCCTGGTTGCAGAACCCTACGGGCATAAGACCGAGTTCTTCGGCCCAGTCCCTTAAGGCCGTGAAGTTCACATGGGCAGTGATGTCCTGATCCCCGATGTGTCTGTAGGGGTCTTCATTCAACTGATGCCTCCAGTAGCAGAGTAGGGTGCCCCTCTGCCTCTCCTCTGTATAGTACTCTCTTGCAGTATAACCATAGTCAATAACAATCAGGAATCCCTCGCGGAGCACCTCCTCCAGTTCCCTCACCAGTTCCCTGGCCCTCAGGTTCACCTCGGTCCTGTATCCCTCCACTTCCGGTAATCCGTATCTCTTTATATAATTCGTGATCTCATCGCTACTGATGGGGCCGAGGTGTTCTACAAGGGCATCCCCTGAGGTTCCCACATATACCTCCCTGTACTCTCCCCCTGAGAATTCCAGAAGGTGAACAGGCAGTGCATCCACCACCTCGTTCATTACTATGACACCTCTGAGTTCCTCCAGTTCCTCCAGTCCGCTGACCCAGTGGAGCCTCCCCGCGTATGCCTTGAGTGTTTCTGCCTGTGTCTGACGGAGAAAGGGGTTTCTCTCCACGAGGATGTACTTCACCCCTTTCAGTGGGCTCTCTTCAGAGAGGTATCCGAGCAGCCCCTCTGCGAGGTAGCCCATTCCGGGTCCTACCTCCACCACCACAAGGTCGTCAGGCCTGCCCATCAGTTCCCAGCACTCCTCCACCTGAACCCCTATACACCGACCAAAAAAGGGGTGTAGATGGGCCGATGTGTAGTAGTCACCTTCAGGGCCAAAGGGTATCCTCTCACGGGTGTAATAACCCATTCCGGGCCAGTAAAGGGCCATATCCATGAAATCCTCAAAGGTGATCGGCCCCTCCCTCTGTATCCTCTCCCTTATCACATCCTCAAGGGTCATACTAAGCCCCGAAGTACCACCTCAGTATCTCTTCCCCAAAGAGGATGGTCACTGCTGCGCCAAGGGCAAGAAAGGGGCCGAAGGGGATCTTTGTCTTCCTTCCCTTGCCCTTGAAGGCCATAAGGCCAATCCCCACGAAGGAACCCGTGAGGCTACCAAGAAAGGTGGTAAGAAACACCCCCTTGAACCCTGTAACAGCTCCAACCATCGCCATCATCTTTATATCCCCTCCGCCCATACCACCCCGGCTGACCACCGCAATCAGGTAAAACACCCCGAAACCCACCAGGGCCCCAACAAGGGACTGGACCCACCCCAGTGGTAACCCCCTCTGAAAGCAGTCAGGCAGAAAGAGCCCCCCTGCCAGCAGCCCCACTGCAGTGCCGGGAAGGGTTATCCTGTCAGGGATGATCTGGAAGTCCAGGTCTATGAAGGTGATCACAATAAGTGCGGTAAAGAAGGCCATAAAGAATAGGCCCTCAGGGGTCAGTCCATATCTCATAAACACCGCCACAAAACAGACACCATTAAGAAACTCAACCAGCGGGTATCTGATGGGTATCCTCCATCCGCAGTTTCTACATCTGCCCCTCAGGATGAGGTAACTCAGGATGGGGATATTATCATAAAACCTGATAGGGGTACCACAGGAGGGACACCTTGAGGAGGGCAGCAGTATGGAGAGGTTCCTCGGCATCCTGTAAATGCAGACATTGGCGAAGGAGCCCACCACTGTGCCCAGCAGAAAGAAGAAGATGGTAAGCATCAGGATGTCCTGAAGATCTCCACCTTGCCCTTCCAGAACCTCTCCACCATCTGTCTCAGGAGGGGCCAGTTCCTCAACTCACCGTCTTCCTCTACCAGTTTGAATGCCTCCTGCCGTGCTGCGGCAAGGAGTCTGGAGTGCCTCAGAAGATCAGCCACCTTCAGGTCAGGCATCCCTGACTGCTTCGTCCCGAAGAGTTCGCCAGGCCCCCTCAGTCTGAAGTCCTCCTCTGCGATCCTGAAACCATCTTGATATTTTACCATAACCTCCACCCTCCTTCTTGCCTCCTCGGTGAGCCTGCCATAGGTAACCAGAAAGCAGTAGGACTGGTAGGGGCCTCTTCCCACCCTTCCCCTCAACTGGTGCAACTGGGCAAGCCCGAACCTCTCGGCATGTTCAATCACCATCACAGAGGCATTGGGCACATCAACACCAACCTCAACCACAGTGGTGCAGACCAGGATATCGATCTCCCCCTCCTTAAATGCCCTCATCGTCTCCTCCCTCTCCTGTGGTCTCATCCTGCCGTGGAGGACACCCACCCTGTATTCCGGAAACTCTGCCCTCACCTCCCTCTCTCCGGCCAGCACTGACTTGAGGTCAAACCTCTCGGAGTCCTCTATCGCCGGGTAGACCATGTAGACCTGCCTGCCCTTTCTCAACTCACCCCTGAGTACACCCCTGAGAAGCCCCCTTTCGGTATGTCTGAAGTGCTTTGTCACAATCGGCCGCCGGTTTGGAGGCAGTTCATCAATCACAGAGTAGTTGAGGTCACCGTACATGGTGAGGGAGAGGGTCCTCGGGATGGGGGTTGCTGTCATCACGAGCACATCAGGGTTTGCACCTTTCCTCCTGAGGGCAGCCCTCTGAAGTACCCCGAATCTGTGTTGCTCATCTATCACCACCAGTCCGAGGTGTTTGAACTTCACTTCACCCTGTATGAGGGCATGGGTACCGACCACTATATTTGTCTGTCCTGAAGAGATCTCATCTAAGGGCCTCTGTCTTGTGCTGCCCGTAAGGAGGGCAACCCTGAGTCCCAATTCCTTCAGCAGGGGGTGGATGTTCAGGTAGTGCTGTTCAGCAAGTATCTCGGTGGGAGCCATCAGCGCTGCCTGGTATCCTGACTCGACTGCCTGGAGCATCGCCAGCAGGGCAACCACCGTCTTGCCTGACCCCACATCGCCCTGCAGGAGCCTGTTCATCGGATAGGGCCTCCTCATATCCTCTATGATCTCATCTACCACCCTCTTCTGTGCCCCTGTGAGGCTGAATGGGAGCATTCCAAGGAGGGCACTCCTGAGTCTTCCAGGTGCATCAGAGGAAACACCCCTCCTCAGGGTCATCTTCCTTCGCAGGGCAGCAAGGCCTGCCTGAAGGAAGAAGAGTTCGTCAAAGGCAAGCCTCTGGTGATAGGGACTCCTCAATTCATTCAGTTCCTCAAGGCTCACCCTGTCAGAGGGGAAATGGATGTTCTGGATCGCCTCTCTCAGAGGGGGGAGTCTGTAACGGCTGAGGATCTCCTCAGGCATGTATTCACTCAGGCCATTCAGGGCATGGCTCAGGATTGCGTACATCATGCTCCGCAACTGTCGCGTGGTGAGTCCTCCCGTGGACCTGTATACAGGCACTATCCTCGAGGAGTGTATCTGTTCCGTATCTTCGTCCTCAAGGACCTCAAACTCTGGGGAGTGCATCTCATACCCCACACCCCAGTAACTGTTCCTCTTCACCACGCCTGACAGGATCACCCTGTCACCCACCCTGAAGAGCCTCTTCAGATAGGGCTGATTAAACCACTTGCCTGTGAGAACACCTGAGCCGTCTGTGATTACGAGTTCAAAGATCTTCATCTTTCCCCTCGGTGTCTCCTTCACCTCTGCGGAAAGTACCCTGCCACTTACCGCCTGGAAGGTGTCATATCTGAGGTCTGAGATCCTGCCAGAGACCCTCCGGTCTTCATACCTGAATGGCAGGTAGAGGAGGGCGTCCCAGAGGGTATTTATACCGAGGCGTGCCAGCGATTTCGCCCTCTTAGGACCTATCCCCTTAATGTACTGAACAGGGGTGTCCTGAAGGGCCTGGGTCATTCCTCTTCAGATCTGAAGACCTTCTCAGCCTCTTGTTGCTTCAGACGGGCAAACTCCGATTCACTGATGATATCTATCTCCCAGCCCGTGAGTTTCATGGCGAGTTTTACATTCTGTCCCCTTCTGCCTATCGCCTGTGAGAGTTGGTCATCGGTGACCACCACCATGGCCGTCTTGTCCTCTTCATTCACCCCAACCCTGTCTACCACTGCCGGCGTCAGGGCCCTGGCGATCAGGAGCCGCGGGTCGTCTGTCCAGTGTATGATGTCTATCCTCTCTCCCTTCAGTTCCCTCACTATGGCCTGTACCCTGGTGCCCTTCATCCCGACACAGGCACCCACGGGGTCAACGGCAGGATCAGTGCTCACCACTGCTATCTTGGTCCTCTCTCCAGGCTCGCGGGCGATCCTCTTTATCTGGACCACATTGTCCTCTATTTCGGGAACCTCCATCTTGAAGAGTTCTGCCACAAACTCGGGGGCGGTCCTTGACAGGACAATCTCAGGACCCTTCGGCCCTGTCTTCACCTCCTTCACCAGTGCCTTTATGGCATCCCCCACCTTCAGCCTCTCTGTGGGCAGGGTCTCCTTTATCGGGAGTATCCCCTCTGTCCTGCCGAGGTTAACGAATAAGATCCCTCTCTCCTTCCTGGTTATGGTGCCCGAGACTATCTTGCCCACCTTGTCCTTGAACTCATTATAGACAGCCGCCCTCTCCGCCTCTCTTATCTTCTGGAAAATCACCTGCTTCGCCGTCTGTGCAGATATCCTCCCGAAGTCCTTTAACTCCACAGGCACATCTATCTCGTCCGAGATCTTCACATCGGGCACCACTGTCTTCGCCTCCTGAAGGGATATCTCTGTCTGGGGGTTCTTCACAACCTCAACCACCTTCTTCCTTACCGTTATGGTGATCTCACAACTGTCGGGGTCTATCGTCAGATTCACATTCCTCTTGGTACCAATCAGTTTCTTGGCCGCACTGAGGAGTGCTGACTCCAGGGACTTTATCACATCCTCCCTGGAGAGTCCCTTCTCCCTGCATATCTGTTCAATGTAAAAACAGAAGTCCCTATTCATCCAGGCTCACCTCTAAGTTGGCCCTCTTTACAATATTGTAAGGTATCCTCAAGGTCTTCTTCTTTGTCTGGAGAATTATCTCCTCTCCATCGACTCCCCTCAGCCATCCCACAATAAAGTTTTGATTCTCCACCTTCTCCTTTGTCACCACCCTTACGGGCCTGCCTGTAAACCTCCTGAAGTCCTCAAGGTCTCTGAGGGGTCTGTCCAGCCCCGGAGAGGAGACCTCCAAGGTGTAACTGCACGGTATGGGGTCCTCCACATCCAGCAGTGCCTCCAACTGCCTGCTCACCCTTTCGCAGTCGTTTATTGTGACTCCCTCTGGTGAGTCTATCACCACCCTCACCAGGAGTCTGCCCCTCTGACCGAGTATCTCCACATCTTCCACATCTACGGGCATGCCCTCAGTGGCCTCCTTTGCGAGTCTTAAGACCCTATCCCTTATCTCTCTCTTCATCTCCAATCAATACAAAGGAGTGGTTTGACCACTCCTTTGTATCCAGATTCCGCAACAGTCTGTCGCCCTTCTACTGCTTATATAGCGTCAGCCTTCCATAGAAAACTGGTTATAATACTTTATCAATTCTTCAGTCAAAAGGTCAAACCCACCCGAATTTGTTGATAGAATTTCAATCAAAACTCTGGAAGGCGACAGGGGCTCAAAATCAGAGATAAAAACATCCCCCTTCCCTTCATAATTCACCCTCACCTCTACCCTCTCCCTCAAGGGAGAGGGGGTTCCCCTAAGGAGTTTGTTTTCTATTTTAAGTTGCCAGGTTAATAATACTTGCCAGCCAAATTGGAGAAGAACCATATTTAAGACGGGCAGTGCTGGTGAGGCATCAAATTCAGCGATACCTTAAGTGCAGAAGACCAGTGTCACAACCTCTGTGTCTGAAGAAGGTTACAACCTAATGTAATAAAACTCATCGCATAATTTGTGTCCGAACCAGCACTGCCCGCCTGACAAAGACATATCGCATAAATCCTGTTTTAAAGCAGTTCCGGTCGGAAGACAGTCCCCTGTCTAACAGTATATTCGGGCGAATTTCCCGCCCTGTCCTGCAGGGGACACTGCCGCTCTCGGTTTTTTTGAGAGGTGTGGACTACGGCTCAGGTGACCCTCAGGACCGAACTACTGCCGTTTAAAGAGCCTCCTGAGATCAGAGAAACTGAGGCGGACCCTGGTGGGTCTTCCGTGGGGACAGTGTTCAGGGTCCTCGCATTCCTGAAGGTCTCGAAGGAGTCTATCCATCTCCTCATGGGAGAGTCTTGTTCTGCCCCGAACAGAACGGTGACAGGCAAGGGTCCTGGAGAGTTTATCCCTCAGTTCTTCTGTCCTGGAAGGTGCTGTAGTATCAGAGATGCTATGGGCGAGGTCTATAAGTATCTCTTCAATAGGGAGATCAACAAGGAACTCAGGTAGTGCCTTTATAAGAAGTGTCCTCTCCCCAAAGACCTCCATCTCCAGTCCCATCTCTGAAAGGTCCTGAAGGCACTGGCTCAACAGGAGGAACTCTCTCTGTGGTAGTTGGACCTGCCTGGGGAACAGGAGGTCAACCCTCTTCGGCTCTCCCTTCCTTAACCTCTCGTAGAGCACCCTTTCGTGGGCTGCATGCTGGTCCACAAGGGTTAGCCCATCGCCGTCTCTGTATGCAAAAAAGGACTCCCCTATATAGAGCAGGTCTGTGGGGGTATAGGATGCCTGAGGCTCCTTCAGTCCTATCTGTTCTGGCTCCCCAGAGGAAGGCACTGCTGTCTCATATGATCTTACCTGTGGACTGAAGGTCCTCTGTCTTTTGGGTCTTAACACTTCCTTTACGGTGTGATAAATGGTGGTATAAAGGGGCTGTGGGTCTCTGAACCTCACCTCCCTTTTTGCTGGATGGACATTGAAGTCCACAGCCTCGGGTGGAAGATTCAGATACAGGAAGAAATCAGGTGCCCTGTCCTTGGGGAGTAGTTCCTCGTATCCCCTGTAGATGGCAGACCTGAGGAATGGGTCCCTCACGGGTCTCCTGTTTACGAATATGAACTGGTTTGTCCTTCCCCTTTTCAAAGATTCCACCTTTGAGGTGAACAGGTGTAGAGAGCCCTTCTGGACCTCAAGGAGGGACTCCACCAACTCACTGCCGAAGACCTGGAGGATCCTCTCCTGAGGGGTCTCTACAGGAGAGAGGTTAAGCACCTCCTGGCGGTCTGCCTTCAGAATGAACCTTATCTCAGGATAACAGAGGGCCACTTCTGTGACGGTGTTAAAGATGTGGTAGAACTCTGTCCTGTCAGACTTGAGGAACTTCCTCCTTGCAGGGGTATTGTAGAAGAGGTCTCTCACCTCCACAGTGGTGCCAACAGTGACAGCAGGTCCCTCCTCTATCAGTCTTCCACCATGGATCTCCAGAACCCCTCCTGTCTCTTCTTCCTTAGCCCTTGAGAGAATCCTCAACCTTGAGACTGCTGCAACCGATGCAAGGGCTTCGCCCCTGAAGCCGAGGGTCCTGAGTCTGTAGAGGTCCTCTTCTGAGGAGACCTTGCTTGTGGCATGCCTCTGCACAGCAACTCTGAGGTCCTCCCTCAATATCCCTGTCCCGTTGTCCCTGACGGAGATAAACCTCTTGCCTGCACCCAGAATCTCAATCTCTATCTCTGTTGCCGAGGCATCGAGGGCGTTTTCTATGAGTTCCTTAACCACGGAGGCGGGTCTCTCTATCACCTCACCAGCGGCTATCTTCTCTGTCACATTCTCGGGCAGGATCGCGATTCTTCCCATATCTGTTGATTTATTATAACACCTCAGCAGTGTCAGGGTTAAAACCGAATAGTTGTATAATTAATTTTTATAAATCTATAAATATTTTTGTCTTGACAAGAATTATTCTAAAGTGATAAAAATAATTAAATTAGAATGGTTCTAAAAAAGATGATAGACAGATACAAGGCGATAGGTTTGAAGATGACCCCTCAGAGGCTCGCAATTCTCGAGTACCTGGATGGTAATCGGGAGCACCCCTCGGCAGAGGATATCTACAGGCATGTGAAGAAGAGGTTTCCTACCATGTCTCGTGCGACGGTCTACAACACCCTTGAGACACTCAGAAAGAGGGGCCTGATAATGGAACTCAGCATCGACCCGATGAAGAAGAGGTATGACCCGAACATAGAGCCCCATCATCATCTGATATGTCTCAGGTGTAGAAATGTCCTTGATGTCTTTATGGAGTTTGATGTCTCTGTGCCAGAAGAGGCAAGGAAGGATTTTGTTATCCTTGGTAATCATATAGAGTTCTACGGACTCTGCAGTAAGTGTAGAAATGCCTCTCATGGAGAGGCCCGGAATAAAGAGGCATGAAGAGGGAGGTCAGAAATGGCGGTCTTTAAGTGTGAGAAGTGCGGTGCCACAAAAGAGGGCAGGTGTAAGCCCAAGAAGTGCCCGAGTTGTGGTGCTACCGGTACGATGAAGAAGGAATCATGAGGAGGTGTGAGGATGTGTATGGAGTATTCCAAGAGGTGTGAGTGTGGCCAGAAGGAGGCGAGTTTTAACTTCAGGGACGATATAATGCCTCCTGAGGTAATCTCAAGACTATACTGTCCTGAGTGTTCAAGAGAGATTAAGTTTGACCCTGAGACGATGATTTCTGACAATGGATGGGTGATTGAGTATGATATGGATGTGGTGAGATTTTCAGCCACCAAGACACCTCATCTTTTAACCAAAAACCTGACCCCAGAGGTCCTTTTTGATGAGGGCTATGCCACATGGCGTGGGATCTATCCTGGTGATCATATAGACAGCGCCAGAGAAAGGGAAGAGATTGTGGCCATGGCGAGGGTGGACCCCAAGGCATATCTTGAGAGGATAAAGACATGGGGTATAGAGAGGATGGAGCGTCTTAAAAGAGAAGGCTGGAGGAAGGCAAATGCAGACTGATAGGGAAATCATAAGGCCAGCCTGTGCTGAGGTGAAGAGGCCAGTGCCTATGGATCTGGTATGTGAGGTCTGTGGTGCTGAGGTGGAGGTCTGGTCTGATGAAGAGGAGCCTCATTGCCCTGGCTGTGGGGCAGAACTGAAAAAGGAGGCATGAGATGCAGAAGGCCCGGTGTGTGATAGGATGTGAGGAAGTCTTCCCCTATGAGTTGACCTGCCCTCGCTGTGGTGCCGAGATAGACCTGCTTGAGGCAGAGGACTCAGAGACACACTGTAAACTCTGTGGTTATGTGGTATTTTCACATGAAAGATATATCAACTAAAAAGGAGGTCCGATATGGCATCAGATAAGTTGAAGGAGATGCTCAACCAGGCGATAGCGAGGGAACTTCAGGTCTCAGTGCAGTATATGTGGCAGCATGTCCTTGCAACAGGTCTGAATGCGGAACCTGTGAAGGGTATTTTTAAGAAGATTGCTATAGTTGAGATGAAGCACGCAGAGGAGATCGCCGAAAGGCTTGCCTACTTAGGTGGAAGACCCACAACAAAACCAACTCCTATAGCAGTAGGAGAAAACCTCAAGGAGATGATCGAGATAGATAAACAGGCGGAAGAAGAGGCGATTGAACTTTACAGGCAGATAATAGAGATGGCAGACTCAGAGAAGGACTACACCACAAAGAGGCTCTTTGAGCAGATACTGGCAGACGAGGAGGAGCACCACGGGGACTTCTCAGGTCTGCTTGAGGGCTGAGTCTTGACAACTAAAACAATAAGTAAATCAAAAGGAGAATGGCAAAGAAGAAGGTATGGATGTTGAACGAGGGCGATACCGTACCGATCTGTTAAGGGAAGCAGATGATTGTGATGGGCGAAGTGGACGAGGCATATGTTTTTGAGGTAAAAGAGGCATCGGGAGGTTTGTGATGGCACTTACCAAGGCAGTTGAGGTGGCAATCCGGATGGAGACGGATGCCATGAAGTTTTACAAGAAGGCGGCCCAGAAGACATCCCATCCCCTTGGAAGAAGGATGTTTGAGGGATTTATCAGGGATGAGGCAAGACACCTGAGGATGCTTGAGGAGATATTGAAGGGGCTTGATATCGATCCCCGTGTACAGTGCCTCGGTGATGTGAGGACGGTCTTTTCAGATCTGAAGGACCAGATGATGCAGAGGATAACTGCTACTACCGACGAGAAAGAGGCTATCAGGGTGGCCCTTGAGATGGAGAAACAGGGATATGAGTACTATCAGAAGGCGGCCCGGGAGGCAGAGGATGAAAAGGAGAAGAGACTCTTTGAGGTCCTCACCAAGGAGGAAGAGAGACACTATCAATTACTTAACAACACCTACAACTTTCTTGAGGACACCGGTAACTGGTTCATGTGGGAAGAATTGAGCATTGTTGAGGGAGGATAAGAGAGGCGCAAAACCGAGAGGGAGGTGAAGAGATGAAGGCTGTACAGATCAAACCTGATATCTATTGGGTGGGTGCAATTGACTGGGCAGTAAGAGACTTTCATGGGTATGTTACTCCTCATGGTACTACCTACAACAACTATCTGATTATTGACAGGGACGTGACTCTCCTTGACACTGTTAAGTACGACTTTGCAGAGGTGGGGATAGCCACGCTTAAGTCAGTGATTGACCCCAAGGAGATCAAGAACATCATTGTGAACCATATCGAGAACGACCACATGGGTGCACTCGGTGCCTATATGGAACTCTGTCCTGATGCAACCATTTACACCACAAAGAGGGGACATCAGGGGATGCAGAGGTTCTTTGATACATCTCGCTGGAAAGTGAGAGAGGTGAAGACAGGTGATGAATTGAACATCGGCAAACATACATTGATGTTTATTGAGACACCGATGCTACACTGGCCCGACAGCATGATGACCTATGTGAAGGAGGCCAGACTCCTCATCTCTCAGGATGCCTTTGGACAGCATCTCGCCACCACGGCAAGATTTGACGATGAGTTTGTGGAGTGTGCCTCCCATGCGGAACTGGAGAACGCAGTAATAGACTACTATGCAAATATCCTGATGCCCTTCGGGAAATTGATAAAGTCAAAGATCAAACAATTACAGGAGATGGAACTTGATATAGAAATGATAGCCCCTGATCACGGTGTAATATGGCGTAAAGAGCCGATGAGGCCCGTGGAGATGTACTTAGATATGGCTGAAGGAAAGACCAACCTCAGGGTTGCGATAATCTATGACACCATGTGGCACAGCACAGAGATACTCACCCAGCCTATTATGCAGGGTGTGAGAGATGAAGGTGTGGACTGTCAGGTGATAAAACTGAGGGCCACACCGATGTCAGTGGCTATAACAGAGTTCTGGAAGTCCAGGGGACTTCTGGTGGGCTCACCAACCCTGAACAATGAGGTCTTTCCCTCGGTGGCTGAATTTATAACCCATCTGCGGGGTTTGAGGCCCACGAACCGTATTGCTGCCGCCTTTGGCAGTTACGGCTGGGGTGGTGGTGCCGTTAAATGGCTCTATGAACAGTTTAAGGCGATGAAACTCGAGGTGGTTGAACCAGGTTTTCAGGTTCAGTACCGCCCACAGATGGAAGACATGGACCAGGCATATGAGTTTGGGAGACAGTTTGCTAGGGCTGTAAAGGAATACCATAAAAACTTTCAATAAGGGAGGTCTTAAAGATGCAGTACCGTTGCACTGTCTGTGGATATGTATATGATGAGGCGAAGGAAGGTACACCTTTTTCTGAGTTGCCTGATGACTGGACGTGCCCGGTATGTAATGCACCAAAGGAGGCCTTTGAGCCTGTTTAGTCAAAAGACAGACAATGGTTAAAGTGTCTGTCCTGTTTCGGGACAGAAAACAAGCCTGGTTAGGTCCAGATAAGGAGTCCGAGATGGCAGTTGTGGTAGAGAAGATACCAGGAGGCTTCAGGGTGAATGGCCTTGAGTTGAAAAACGGAGAATGCGATTGCACCCCTATTACCAACTGCTGTTACTCATGGTCAAAAGTGAAAGAACGTGGCAGGGATATAATCTTTGATAGTGCCTGTATTTGCAGGCTAAAAAAACCAGGAAGAGGAGGTTTATCATGGCAGAAAAGAGTCTATTCTGTGGCATCAACAGGCCGGCGGACCCGGCAAACAAGACCGAACTTGAAAAGAAGCACACCCCTGTGATTGAGTGTCCTGACACGGTGAAGGCAGGAGAGCCCTTTCAGGTGAAGATCAAGGTGGGAGAGATTCCTCACCCAAATGAGGAAGGACACCACATCCAGTGGGTTGAACTCTATTCAGGACAGAATCTCTATGCAAGGGTGGACCTTACACCTGTCTTTGTACAACCTGAGGTGACAATAACTGTAGTTAAGGGAGGAAAACACAGGACATCGACCCTCAGGGTCCTTGAGAGGTGTAATCTCCACGGCACATGGGAGGCCACAAAGGAGATAACCATTACGGAGTAGTAGAGTCTTTTTACAGCATGAAGGGGTCTTTGACCCAGAGAAAAAATTTTCGGGAGGTAAAGTATGACCACATTTGAAGAGGTATGTTGTGGCCTGCGGGTAGGGCAGAGCGTGCCTGATTTTGAGATGGATACCTATGAGCCAGAGAAGGGCGATTTTGGAAAGTTCTCGATGGCTGAACAGAAAAAGAAGAATCGCTGGACGGTGTTGTTTTTCTATCCTGCTGATTTCACCTTTGTGTGAGCCACAGAGATGGCTGCTCTGGCAGAGCAGCAGGAGGAGTTTAAGAAACTGAATGCGGATATAGTCACAGTGAGTACTGACACCCAGTTTGTCCACCTTGCATGGCAGAGGGATGAGAAGTTACTTGAGGGGGTCCGTTTTAGTATGGCTGCAGATCCAACGGGCAGGGTCTCACGGTTGTTTGGGGTCTATGATGAGGAGACAGGGCTCGCCCTGAGAGGTACATTTATTATTAATCCTGAGGGGGTTATAATGAACTCAGAGGTGAACTTTTACAACCTGGGAAGGAGTGTGGATGAGATCCTGAGGAAGATAAAGGCAAATATCTACATGTCAAAACACCCAGAGGAGGCATGCCCGGCCCAGTGGCGTGATGAAGGAGACAGGACCTTAAAGCCAGCGGCTGACCTCGTGGGCAGGGTCTATGAGGCCCTTCAGGATTAACAATGTAATCCCGGGGGCAGGAGCCCCCGGGATAAAACAGATCTTTATTTTGTTAAAGTGAATAAACAGAGGAGGAGATTATGCCCCTTGAATGGACTGAGGAATTAGAAACAGGTGTAGCAGAGATTGATAATCAACACAAAGAACTATTCAGAAGAATAAATATGCTCAGAGATGCTGCGAAGGAGGGTAAGGGGAGAGACGCGATTGACGAGATCTTTGACTTCCTTGGTCAGTACGTTATTGAACATTTTTCTTCAGAGGAGAAATTGATGCAGCAATACGAATATCCTGAAGCAGATGTACATATAAGGCAACATAGATATTTCATAGAATCCTATCAAAAATTAAAGAAAGATCTCCATGACTCGGGGCAGAGGCTTTTGATATTTATAGAAACCAATGCCTTCCTTGGTAAATGGTGGATGGATCATATCAGTAAAGTGGACAAAGCACTCGGCAGGTTCTTGAAGGAGAAGATGAGATAGTCTCAGTAGTATCACTGACTATGTGATCTCAAAAGAATATTTTATTAGAGGAGGTGAGAGGATGGCAGTAAAGAAGGCTGGTGAAAAGTATCGCTGTAATGTCTGTGGCAATGAGGTGGTGGTAACAAAGGTCGGAGGTGGAGAACTGGTCTGCTGTGGCCAGCCGATGGAGTTGATCGGGGAAGAATAGACTTCAATAACAGGGATGCATTGCATCGTTAATAATTTGGAAGGAGGTGTTAGATGTCAAGGACTGAGAAGAACCTGCAGGAGGCATTTGCTGGTGAGTCTCAGGCAAACAGGAAATACCTGGCCTTTGCAAAGAAGGCCGAGGAGGAGGGTTACCCGCAGGTGGCAAAACTCTTCCGTGCTGCAGCAGAGGCAGAGACAGTGCATGCCCATAACCACCTGAGGGTCCTCGGCGGTATTAAATCCACAAAGGAGAACCTTGAGGCCGCAATCTCAGGGGAGTCCTACGAGTTTCAGAATATGTATCCCCAGATGATCGAAGATGCAGAGGCAGAGGGAAACGACGAGGCAAGGAGGACCTTTGTCTTTGCCAATGAGGTGGAAAAGATCCATGCAGAACTCTACAGAAAGGCCCTTGAAAACCTCGGTAAAAACGAAGAGGTTGACTACTATGTATGCCAGGTCTGTGGTAACACCGTTGAGGGCTCAGCACCTGACACATGCCCCATCTGTGGTGCAAAGAAGGAGATGTTTAAAAAGATTGATTAATGACCATTCCCAGGGCAGGCAAAGATGCCTGCCCTGGGAAATATTAATATGTTATAATTAGACATCCAATAATCTAAAAAGGAGATGTCTAATGAAGACCACATTAAACATACCTGAAGAACTTTTAAGAGAAGCCCAGAGACTCTCAAAATGTAAAACCAAAACAGAGACAGTTGTGAAGGCTCTTAATGAGTATGTAAGGAGATTGAGGATTGAGAAAATACTTTCCCATGCAGGGAAACTCCAGATGACAGAGGATTGGGATAAAATAAGGCATGGAAGATAGGGTTCTGGTTGATACCTGTGTATGGATTGAATTTTTGAAAAATCCTCAAAGCAATTTAAAGGAAAAACTGGAAGATCTTTTGCTATCTGATAATGCATGTACTACTGGAGTAATTGTTCAGGAACTCATACAGGGAGCAAAGGATCGTAAGGAATTAAAAATAGTAGAAGACCTTTGCAGGGTATTAAATGTGGTGGAACCTTCTCTGGATACCTTTGTAAAGGCAGGATACCTGGGTTTTTCATTAAAGAAGAAAGGATATACTATACCAACTATAGACCTTCTGATTGCACAGGTATGTATTGAAAATAATCTTGCACTATTTACTTTTGACAAACATTTTGTTCATATATCAAGAACTTCAAAACTCAAACTTTATAAATTTTAAGAGGAGATAACAATAATGACTATCCTTGTAATACACGGTAGCCCCCGCATAGACGGCAATTCTGAGATACTTATGAAAGAGGCAATAAAGGCATTTGAAGAGGAGGGCCATGAGATAGAGGTCATAAAACCCGCTCTGATGAAGATAGCCCCCTGCCTGAACTGCGACGGCTGTGTTGAGACAGGCGAGTGTATCATCCAGGACGACATGCACAGGGTGTATGAGGCAATTTCTGAGGCGGACAGGGTGGTGGTGGCAAGTCCGGTCTTTTTCTTTGGCGTGCCTGCCCAACTCAAGGCACTTATTGACAGGTGTCAGGCCCTCTGGTGCAAGAAGTATCTATTGAAACAACCCATCACAGACAAACAGGGCAGAAAGGGTCTTTTAGTGATGGTTGGTGGTATGGCACGGGAGAAAGGCTTTGAGGCATCCAATGCCACTGTGACTGCCTTTTTCAGGACCATAGATGTGCCCGAGCATGAGTTTGTCTATTTCAAGAAGATTGACGCAAAGGGTGAGGTACTGAAGCACCCTGAGGCCCTCAGGGCCACCTATGAGGCAGCAAAGAGGCTTCTAAGCCCTTAACCCAAAAACTTACACGTCGTAAGTGCAAGTTTTTTACATAATCAAAGCAACCTCTTTGCATCCTTCATGATTTCTGAAATGAAGGGGGTACCCTCTCTTATCATCTGCCTGAACTCATCTTCTGTATATACTAAGGGTTCAACAGGTAAATCCGTAAGGTCAAGCACCTTGCCAATCCTTTCAAAAAATCGTTCCTTGAAGTCCCCTCTGATTATCAGGTCAATGTCACTTCCTTCGTGAATTTCACCCTTTGCAAAGGAACCGTAAAGATACACCTCCTTAACGGGCATTTGTTAATCTTAGTGGGAGTTTACGGTTTGACCATTCGTGCTTGCATGATCTACAACGCAATTTGTTCCGTCTGATCTTCCAATTATAGCGAGAACGACATATAGGACAAGATAATCGCGGTATATGCATTTATTTATAGTGGCTGTTTTATAACCTTACGCATAATATAAAACCTTGTATTCTCCGGTTTTACTGTCCTTGCCTATTGCTATATCTCCTAAAGGAAGTTCATTAACATCAGTATCATATACCCTTAAATCTGTATAACCAGCCTGTCTAAAATATTTTACTATTTCATCTGCTCTTTCTGTCCACTTTCTTACAGCATTAATCTCAAGACGATGCAGAGGACCGCCGCGTGGTGTATAATAGAAACTTGCTTTTTGAATAAATTCATCATATGTATCCACGCTTGTCCAGCCATGCTCTTTAACTATCTCAAAAACATCTTTCGGTATCAATTGTTTCAAAGCATCGTAATCTTTGTTTATTGCTGCTTCGTAATATGCCACTACCACATGATTAGGGTTTTTCATATCATATGCAAGGCTTCCATCAGGGTTTCTGTTCACTTCGTCAAGAAGTATCATTATGGATTTGTGTCCTTTTTCTCTGAATGTCTTTGCTACTCCGTAGAAATCACCAAACTCTCCCTCAACTAAACTGCCATCAAACCATCTTAATGCATTAACACCTTCTATTAGTTTTTTGGGTTTGTTTTTCTCTTTATAAGGATGGTCTGATGATTGATGTGTAGATTTAACACTCTCCGTCACCGCCGGTCTCTCCTCCACCCCCTTATACTCCGGCTTCTCGTGAAGAGCTTCTCCGGGAGAGAAGAGGGTTTTGTAGAGAAGGAGTCCTCCAACGGCGAGGCCACGAGACCGCCTGCTATATATTTGCAGAGGCCTTTCTTTTTGTTCTTAGATTCATGACTTTTAATCATTATAACTCCCCTATTAATGAGATTTGCCGTAGTTCGAAAAAAATCTGCAATAAACAACACAATAAAACATATAATTTCATATCTGGTCATGTCAAGAACTCCATGTAGATTTTAAATATAAAACTAAGTAAATTCAAATCGTTTTGAGTATCTAAACAATAGGGTCCGGTTTTGCCTTTTGCCAGTTGAATAACAAATAGGCAAGGAGGAAGTCCCTATCAAAAAATCTTTTGTCAGACAGGCAAGATCTTCAACCTACACCTCCGTTGGCCATTCTCCTCAGTTTTTTTCACCTTTTTTCGATTTTGAGGAAAGGCGAGGCTTTACTTTTCGGCTGTTTTTAAATTATAATGCAAAATAGCCGATATGTATCTGCCAAGAACCATAGAAAAGTTTATAGGGAAGGCGGCAAGACACTTTCCTGTTATACTTCTAACCGGTGCCAGACAGGTCGGAAAGACCACACTTCTTAAGAATATTGCCGAGCCAGAAAGACAATACATTACGCTTGATGACCCTGTGGTGCTTCAACTTGCAAAGACTGAGCCTGCATTGTTTCTACAGCGATACCGTCCCCCTCTTATAATTGATGAGATACAATATGCACCAGAACTGCTGCCCTACATTAAGATGATAGTTGACAGGACCCGGAAAAAGAACCTGTTCTGGCTTACAGGGTCTCAGCATTTCCTTATCATGAAGGGCATTACAGAATCTCTTGCAGGCAGAGTAGCCATACTTAATCTTATGGGATTCTCTTTCATGGAATCAAAGGGCGAGGGTGCTAAGGTAAAACCCTTTTTGCCACCTCAGAAAATCACCTCCAGATATTCTGCTAAGAACAGACTTTCCCTTATGGACATTTACACTTATATTTTTAGAGGTTCTTTTCCGGCTCTTCATGCAGAGCCTGAAACGGATTGGGGTCTTTTTTATTCGTCCTATGTGCAGACCTATCTTCAGAGAGATGTGGCAGAGATAATAAATGTAGTTAACAGGATGAGTTTTATGAGGTTTTTGAAGGCTACTGCAGCCCGAACAGCCCAGTTGCTGAACCTATCAGAACTGGCAAGAGACGCTGACATTTCACCAAATACTGCAAAGAAGTGGCTTTCAGTTCTTCAGGCATCTGGGTTGGTGTATCTTCTTCAGCCATTTCATACAAATCTTAGTAAGAGACTTGTAAAAACCCCGAAACTATACTTTCTTGATACAGGCTTGTGTGCCTGGCTTACTGAATGGAGCAGTCCGGAAACCCTTGAGGCAGGGGCACTTTCAGGGGCAGTGTTTGAGACATGGGTATTTACAGAAATCCTTAAGAGCTATCTTCATAACGGCATTGAACCCTCTTTTTATTATTATCACGACAGAGACAGAAAAGAAATTGACCTGCTCATTTTTAAAGACGGCAGGGTATATCCAGTGGAGATCAAGAAGACCGCCTCACCAAACAGGGATATGGTAAAGACCTTTGACTCATTGAAGAGGTTGAACCTGAAGACAGAGGCAGGCTGCCTGATATGTCTTTGCAGTGACATCCTGCCTTTAAAGAACAATGTGCATGCAATACCTGTAGATTGTGTGGTTCAAGAGGGTTTATGAGGTGGCTTCTCCGTCTTTCCTCAAAATTAGAATTGCCAGAAATTATTAATAGGAGTTCCTCTTTCTGAGTTTTTCTCATAGATTTCCTCTAAGGCAGCCTCTAAGGACCATATCTCATAAGTCAACTCAACAAGGTCAATTTTCTGTTCAGGGATACCAGAGCAGCCTTCGTCTCCTCTGGCACAGCATCAAGCCTCAACACCCTCTGAAGCGATATCTCAACCTCATATCTCCTCTTTACACTGCCCTCCTCTCTTATTCTCTCTGTGGCCATTAAGGTGTATAAAAGCTCCTCTCTACATACCCAGGCTCTATCTAATTCTCGGACCACACCTCCACCTTTATGGACTTCTTCAATGATGAACTGTAAGGATTGTCCTGGGGGGACAATTTCTTTGTGTTTTTGGGTAAACACTACATGTGATACAGGATGGTTGCTCTTTTTTGTCAATTTTGAGGAAACAATCCCATTTCGGGTAGATTATTTTTGAGGATAAGCGCCCCTGCAGAAAGAATTGAATACGAGGCAATGACGCTTCACAGGGTGATTGATTTCAAGAGCCAGAGGAAAGCCGTGCTGGGCATATGATGGAGCCCCAGTAAATGGCTTAGGGCCTAATAAACAAAGTTCGTCCCTTCAGGTGGGTCAAATCGGTCAGCAACTTCTCGCCATTCTTCCCAGTAAAAGTCAAGTTCAGGAGGAAGGGAGAATTTCCCATGGGGACAATCATCAGGTAACCTACAGTGGAACATATCTATGCCGACATATACAGGTCCACCTGCCAGTTTTTCTGCAATCCTCATAACCTTAAAAAACAGCAACCGATAGGGGTTTTCCTCGGCACTATCAGAATCGGTGCCATAGATATCTATATAGGGTGCTCTTGGAGAGAATATCCATGTAAAGTATCTCTTTTTCTTCCACCTGAACTCTTCCCATACATCGTCGTCTTCAGGCCAGGCCCATCCGTATTTACCCCACTGGTCATTAAGGAGACCCTCCTTGAATTCCTCAAGGCTTATCTTTTTGGAATTTTCAATGATAACCACTAAGTTTATCCCCATTGTTTTTATATTATAACCCCTCGTTATGGTAAAATTTTAAGATGAAGGAGGAGTGAGAAAAACTGGCCAAAAGGTTTGACCTCAAACTGATCGTTCTATTTGGTTCAAGGGCCAAAGGCGAAAGGCCATGCAGTCGCCTCAAGCGATTATGACATTGGCCTTTTCGGTGGACATCCACTCTCAGAAGAAGAAATGATACAACTTCGTGCAATGTTTTCTCACTCCTTTCAGACAGACAGGGTGAGTGACATAAACATCTATGTGCCTATTTTCAACAATTAATTACCTGTCATCGATGCCTAAAAGTGTCGACTTTAGCTGAAACAGGTCAGTCTAATTTTGTCTCTGAGGCATACCGCCTGTGCCTCAATCCTATTTTGGACAGATGTGACCGAAAGTCTAACGGTAAATTCGGAATTAACCCTATTATGGATAGATGCGTCTGTTATAATTAATTATGAGGCGATATCTGTATTATATGTTGCTGCTCGTGTTTGTCGTCTCAACTGCGGGCTTTCTGGTGAGCATCTACTTTCTGAACAGGGCAGCAACCTCGCTCGATATGATTGACAGGGCATCAGAGAGCCTGATGTTGAGAGGCCAGATCTATAAACTCACCGATTCAATCATAAAGTCTGAGGTGCCCCTGTCCGATGGTCTCGCTCAGATCAGACAGTTGCTCCAGAGATGCGAGGGCTGCCATGTGGGTGGCGAACACAAGGCGAGGATCGAAGAGATAAGGGATCTGCTGAAAAGGGTGGAGGATGCAGGTGGAGGTGACCCATTGCAACAACTACAGGAGGAGGTGGCGAGGGTTGCACTGTCTGGCACCGGCTTCTTTTCCTCAGTCTCAAGACAGGTGAATTACAGAATAAGACGAACGGAGTGGGTCTTCCTCGGTTGGCTCTTCCTTCTGCTTCTCGTCCTGTTACTTTTCAGTGCAATCATATTCAGAAGGGCGATGCAGAGCATAGATATGACAGTTGAGTCCACCAGAAAGGTCCTGCAGGGAGAAGACCTGGACCTCTCTGCCTTTAAGGACGAGTTCAGACAGGTTGGCGAGGCCCTTCTAATGCTCCAGAGAGAGGTGAGGATAAGGGAGGAGAAACTGAGAAACTGGGCCGAACAGTGGCAGAGGACCTTTGATGTGATAGAGGACCCGATAGCCCTGATTGATACCACCGGAAGAGTACTGGTGGCAAACAGGAGGTTTAGAGAGGTGTTTGGTGAGAATGGGGTGAAGGAGACGCTCTCCGAAAATGTGATACTCAGGGGTGACAAGGAGTACAGGGTATCCAGTTACCCGGTGATGGGTGCTGATATGGAGGTGGTGGGTACTGTGGTGGTTGCAAGAGACATTACGCCCCTGAGGGAACTGGAGCAGAGGAGGGCACAGACAGAGAAACTCCTTGCCCTGAACAGGATGCTCTCAGGGATCGCCCATGAATTGAACAATCCCCTCTCTGTGGTGGTTGGGTATGCAGAGATGCTGAGGGGTGAGGACCTTTCTGAAGGGGTGAAGGAGAAACTGGAAAGGATATACATGGCAGCGATGAGGACGGGACAGGTGATCAGGAGGCTGTTCCAGACCACGGTGAGTGCAGAGATGGTGATGGAGAGGTTAGACCTGAGGGATGTGGTGGAGGAGGCGATCAGGGAGATAAGGATAGAGGGGCTACCAGCCGGGGTGATCCTGCATAGAGATCTGCGGACCGCCCAGATTATGGGTGACAGGGGCCACCTCAGACAGATGACACTCCATCTGCTCAGAAATGCCAGGGATGCTGTAGGACAGAGGGGAGAGATTTGGATCACTCTCAGCAAGGAGGGGGCAGACGCATTCCTCACGGTTTCTGACTCAGGTCCAGGTATTCCTGAGGCCCATATACCCCACATATTTGAGCCCTTCTTCACCACCAAGGAGGTGGGTAAGGGTATGGGCCTGGGGCTTACCCTTGTTCACACAATAGTAAAGGTCCACGGTGGTCAGATAGATGTCAGAAACGGCCCATCAGGTGGGACACTATTTGAAGTGAGAATACCGTTAGCGTCTTCCTGAAGGTAGAGTGGAGTCAATCTTCACCCTCCTCCGGTCAGAGTCAATGATTAACATCTCCTGAAGGTCCAGTGCCGCAACACCTCGATTAAGGGCAAGCCCTATCTTGTTGTCTGAAATAAGGGGGACCTCTGAGTGGTAATGGCCGAAGATTATCCTGGCACCATAGTCTGTCTCGTCACCGAGAAACTCCTCATCCCCCCAGATGAGGAAGTAATCCGTATAGATCGCCTGCTCCGAGAGGGGAAGACCTGTTTCAACCCCTGCATGACAGAAGAAGAATCCCCCTTCATGGTAAAAGGGTAGTGTGCGGTTGAAGAATCTTATGTGCTCCGGAGGAAATATCCGGTGCATGAGGGAGATTGTCTCCTCAGGAGTGAGGACTCTCACGGTGGTGCCGTCATCGTAAAGGTAGTAACCATTGTGATTGAAGTATATCCCATCGGGGTTTACACCATAAGATTTCAGGCACTCTCTGCCTCCGTACTCAAGCCAGGTATACCAGTACTCCGGCTCTCCTGAAAGGAGTCTCAATACAACCTCTTCGTGGTTCCCCCTCAGAAATACATGTTCACCCTCAAGACTGAGGAGGAGGTCTATAACATCCCTTGATCCCGGTCCCCTGTTTATGTAGTCTCCGAGAAATACCAGTCTGTCAGATGGAGAGAATCTGACTTCCTCTAACAGTCTTATTAACTCGTTGTATTGACCGTGGATGTCACCTATCACCAGGGTCCTGCGCGACATTTAGATAACACACTCTCTGAATGCCCTGTCCTGGATGCCCTCGTAATCACCCCTGACCATCCTTACAGCATCTTTCAGGACAGAGGTGACAGCCCTGTCAGGGCCTGCCAAGGTGATAACCTCACGGAATAGTGAAGTGTAGAATGGCTTTGCCTCCATATATTCATTATAATACAGAGGCTTGGAGTCCTGCTTCATCGCCCTTATATGCTCCTGTACCACCCTGAAGGCCCTCTCACCATAGAGTATACGGACACATTCAAGGAGGTCCCTCTTGCAGAGCGGGATGTACCCCCTTCTGGGGACAGTCGCATAGAGCATTCTCAGGAGAGTCCTCCTGAACGCATCTGCTGAGGGCAGACCATCACACCCTTCAGGCCTCTGCTCGCAGCACTGAGTACTACAGTGCCTCTTTCTTATCCCTCTCTCTATCTCCGTAATAGAACCGTAGTATTGTACAGATATATACTCGTATATAACCTTTAAAAGATACTGCCGTGTCGGTGTGGCAGGGTGTTTCTCCTGCAGTAATCCCCTCAGATATCCATCGTCTCTCAATACAAGACCATATCTGAGTGAGTGGGAGAAGGGAGACCCCATCCTGAAGAGCGATTCTGTATACTTGGGGCCTATTATGGTGAACTCCATATCATCCTTTTCGCCTCTGAGTCTTTTGTCTATCTCGTGTCCGAATATCAGTTCTCTCACCTCGTCACACCTGCCCTCCTTACAGATCACCACCACATCTGTGTCTGAGTTATCCTCCGAGAGGCCATATATCCTGCTTCCGACTAGGACTATGGAATGGATATCTGACAGACGAGGTTCAAGGAAGGAGAGCCTGTTCAGTATCTCCTCTCTTTCCCTTTCCGTCAGCGTGATGTCTCTCTTCAGTACCTTTGGCTCGACAGGCCTCAGGACCTTTAAGAAGAGGTACAGCCTTGTTATAACGAGACCTGTTAGTGAGCCAACAACAACAAATAAAGAGGCCATGCTCAGGATACCAAGTGCAGAGCCTATAATGATAATGACCCTTACGAGGGGGGTTGGCTCAACAGGTACACCCGATAATCTGGTCAGGATCACCAGGGTCGTATAACTGCCAAAGTAAAACCCTGGTATCAGACCGAAAAAGAAGAAGAGGAAGAGGCCACCCAGAGCCCCCCACCTTACCCCCAGTCTGAGTTTATCATGTTCAGTCCTGTTCATCACCCTCTTATTAGCAAAAATTGTTCCAGAAACAACTTGCTGGCTTTAAAGGATATTTTTTCAATGGCCTTTGCAGAACTGCAAAATCCTTTGCATAACTGCCATCTCTCTTCAACCATTGTTGCCAGTGAATGGGGACAGACCTGAATGAAGAAGAGGTATAATATCTACGGGATGGCTGAACGTCTTTCCTTTGAGGGTGATGTGATTTCAAGGCACAGTGGCAGAAGACTTGACCTCTTCCTCACCGAACTGCTCGGCAGGACCCGTTCCTCTGTCCAGAAACTAATCAGGGATGGGTATGTCAAGGTGAACGGACAGTTGGTAAAGGCAGGCCACAGGTTGAGACCTGCAGACACCGTAGAGGTCTATCTACCACCAGAACAGCAGGACACCCTCCTTCCGCAGCAGATACCCCTGGAGGTCCTCTACCAGGACGAGTACCTGATAGTGGTGAACAAACCGCCCGGACTCGTGATGTACCCCTCCTTTGGACACAGAGACGGAACCCTCATGAACGCCATACTGTATATCACGGGCAGGGTGGCCACAGTGGGCGGTCCCCTCAGGCCCGGGGTAGTCCACAGGCTTGACAGGGATACCTCAGGTGCGGTGGTGGTCGCCCTTGATGACAGGGCATACTACGGTCTTGTGGCCCAGTTCAAACAGAGGAGCATCACCCGCCACTACCTCGCCCTTGTCCATGGCAGGATGGGAAGGGACTCCGGGGTTATAGATAAGCCCTTGGGGAGGTCAAGGACTCACAGAAAGAAGTTTTCCACCCTTACATCATCGCCAAGGGAGGCGAAGACCTACTGGCAGGTGATTGAGGTCTTCAGTGAGGCGAGCCTCCTGAAGGTGACCCTCGCCACTGGAAGGACCCACCAGATCAGGGTCCACATGTCCTCCATAGGCCATCCTGTCCTGGGTGACAGCCTCTATGGCAGGAAGACCTCCCTCACAGTAGGTGGAAGGAAGGTGAGGATACCACGGCAGATGCTCCACGCAGAGACCCTCGGCTTCAGACATCCCATTACAGGTGAGCCTCTCATTTTTCATGCCCCCCTCTTCGAGGACATGAAGGAGGTCCTGGAACTCCTCCGTAAGGAGGGCGGTTAATCTTTACACTTTCCGAAGTATAAAGATTTTTTTTGTGTAAATTTTTTTGATATAATTAAACTTTTTTGATATAATTTAAACATGGCTGATGAAGGGCAACCAGAATGCCTCCAGAGGGTTGCTGATGAGTGGAGGCTGATCATTGACAACCTCAAAGAGGGGGTCCTTCTCTTAGACAGTAATCAGAGGATACTGAGGGCCAACAGGCCTGCGGCGGGCCTTCTGGGGCTTGAGTCCGGACAGATGGTCGGCAGGCCCTGTTATGAACTCTTCCACGGCACCGAGACCCCCCCTGAGTACTGCCCTTTCACCAGGGCCGGTGAGACCGAGGCAAAGGCTGTGTTTTATGAGCCCTTCCTGAAGAGACACCTCTCCGTCACGGTGGTCCCTTTAAGTGGAGAAGGAGATGGTTATTATCTCCACACCGTCTGTGATGTCACCAAGAACAAGGACCTTGAACGACGATACAGAAACAGCAGGAAGACCTTGAAAGGGGTGCTTCAGTTCAGTCCCTTTCCCATACTGGTCCTGAACAGGGACTACACCTTCAGGTACCTGAATCCCGAGGCAGAGAGACTGGTTGGTGTGAGTTCTTCGGAGGCTGCAGGCAGACACTGCTACGAGGTGGTACACCAGAGGGGGGATGTCTGCGAGGGGTGCAGGCTCGGGGAGGCGATCCGTAACAGATCACCTGTGTGGGAGGAGAAGAGGGTCATGGGTCGTGACGGTAAGGATCGGTACATAGAAAGGGTCTTCTACCCCGTGCTGGACGCTGAAGGTGAGGTGGAGGCGGTGGTGGAGGTGATCAAGGATGTGACAGAGTTGAAGGAAAAGGAGAGGAAACTGAAGGAGTCAGAGGCATTTCTCCGATCCGTGCTGGAGGGGATAGGTGATGCCGTACTCGTGATTGACCCCAAGATGAGGATATTAATGGCAAACAGGGGGTTCCTCAGACAGGTAAAGATGCCTCTTCAGGATGTGATAGGCAGCCCCTGCTACGAGGTCTCCCATCAGTTCACCAGGCCATGCTATGAGAAGGGCGAGGACTGTACCGTAAGAAAGGCATACCAGGACGGCCGGCACCACAGCAGTCTTCACATCCACAGACAGAAGAACGGAACCCCTATCTATGTGGAGACGAACGCCTATCCATTAAAGGACGAAGAGGGTGAGGTGAAGGCCGTGGTGGAGACGATATCGGATGTGACCGAGAAGGTGAAACTCCAGAAGAGACTTGAGGAGTCAGAGAGGAGGTACAGGCTCCTTTACCACAGTGCACCCACAATGATGCTGTCGCTCAGTATGGAGGGCAAGGTGATAGAGTGTAACGAGACGACACTGAAGGTCCTTGGCCTCGAGGCCCCTGAGTTGCTGGGCAGGGCCTTTGTAGACCTACTCTCTGGTGAGTCCAGCGAGGTATATGAATCCAGGTGTGGTGAACTCCTTCAGAGGGGCCACTGTAAGACAGAACTCCGTCTGAGGCGGAGTGGGGGAGGAGAGGTGGTTGCCCTTGTGAAGGCTGTGCTGCTGAGGGATGAAAAAGGGATACCACTGAAGGTGAACATCACCATGACGGACATAACAGAGTTGAGGAGGCTCCAGAGGGAAAGAGAGGCCCTGAGAGAGCAACTATTTCAGGCCCAGAAGATGGAGGCACTGGGCACCCTTGCAGCAGGTATCGCCCATGACTTCAACAACATGCTGCAGGGGATAATGGGGTTTGCCGAACTCCTCCAGAAGAGGGTGGATGACCCCCTGAGGCCCTATGTCGATAGGATCATCGCTGTGACCGAGAGGGCGAGGGACCTCACCAACCAGATACTCATCCTCGGCAGGAGGTCCACCATCTCAATGAGCCCAGTTGAATTGAACGGTTTTGTGAGGGAGTCCCTTTCCACCATCAGGAGGATGGTGGAGGAGAACATAGAAATTGAGACCGCGCTTGCAGAGGAACACCTCTGGTGCATGGCAGACAGGGGCCAGTTATATCAGGTACTGCTGAACTTAGTGGTGAACGCGAGGGATGCGGTTCCGAGAGAAGGTGG
Organism: Nitrospirota bacterium; assembly: GCA_015492645.1. Lineage (GTDB taxonomy): Bacteria > Nitrospirota > Thermodesulfovibrionia > Thermodesulfovibrionales > JdFR-85 > JdFR-85. The sequence goes on along the minus strand of WGER01000022.1, from coordinate 15,313 downwards.
CAGAATACTGATAAAGACGGGGCGGTCAGAGAGGCCCTGTCTTACTGGCAGGCCCTACAGGTGTGTGCTTGAGTCGGAGGGCCGTTCAGAAGGGTATGTGTGGTTTTCTGTGGAAGACAACGGTACCGGTATCCCTGCAGAGGCCCTGCCACGTTTGTTTGACCCGTTCTTCACCACCAAGGAGCCTGAGGGGACAGGCCTTGGACTCGCGGTGGTCCACTCCATAGTGCAGGCCCATGGAGGCTGTATTGACCTCTGGACAGAAGAAGGCAGGGGTACCGAGATAGTGATCCTCCTTCCACACTCTGAGGAGCGGACCACTGATTCAGGCCCCGCAGGTGAGGTTCAGAGGATTCTCAGGACAGGCTCTGTGATGATAGTGGAAGACGAGGAAGTGGTGAGGGATATACTCGGGTTTTATTTCAGAGAGGAAGGCTGGCAGGTGAAGGAGTTCTCCAGACCATCTGATGCCCTCCAGGAGTACAGAATGAATCCACAGGGGTATGACCTTCTGGTCGTGGACTGGGTGATGCCCGATATCTCAGGAGAGGCTATGGTAACCGGGATCCTGGAGGCCAACCCATCCCAGAGGATTGTGATCTGTACCGGTTATGCAGAAGGTGAGGAGATATTCCGTCTTCAGCAGAGGCCAAATGTGAGGGTCCTGAGAAAGCCCTTCAAAAAGGAGGACATCTTAGAGTTGATCAAGGGGTGGTGATCACACCCTTTCGGCGATCTCTCTGACCAGGGCCTCTGTCTTCTGCCACCCAAGACAGGGGTCAGTAATGGAGCAGCCGAACCTGCCACCGTCGGGTGGCTGTGAGCCGTCTTCAAGGAAACTCTCGATCATGAGAGCCCTCACGAGTTCCTTGAGTGTGGGGTTGTATTGCCTGCTCCGGAGTACCTCCATCGCAATCCTGGGCTGCTGGAGATAGTCCTTGTTGGAATTGGCATGGTTTGTATCCACAACAATGGTGGGGTTGGCGAGGTTCCTTTTGAGATACGCCTCTGAGACCCGCACCAGGTCTTCATAGTGATAGTTGGGTATGTTCTGCCCATACTGGTTTACCGCTCCACGGAGTATACCGTGGGCATAGGGGTTCCCGGTGGTCTTCACCTCCCAGCCCTTGTAACTGAAGACATGGGGTGACTGTGCGGCCTGGATCGAGTTCAACATCACCTCTATGTCACCACTTGTGGGATTCTTCATTCCCACCGGCACATCAAACCCACTGGCAGTGAGCCTGTGTTCCTGATTTTCCACTGACCTCGCCCCAACGGCCACATAACTGAGGAGGTCCTCTAAGTATGGGTAATTGCTGGGATAGAGCATCTCGTCTGCTGCTGTGAGGTGAGACTCCCTGAGAGCCCTCAGGTGGAGTCTCCTTATTGCGTAGACCCCTTCAAGGATCTTGGGCTCCTCAAGAGGGTTGGGCTGATGAAGCATCCCCTTGTAGCCGAGCCCTGTCGTCCTTGGCTTGTTTGTGTAAATCCTGGGCACCAGTATCAGGCGATCTTTCACTTCTTCCTGAAGCCTGGCGAGACGGTTCACATACTCACAGACCGCATCCTCATCATGGGCAGAACAGGGTCCTATGAGGAGGAGGAATCTGTCAGACCGTCTCTCAAATACAGCCTTGATCTGCCTGTCTCTTTCTGCCTTCAGGGCCTTCAGATGCCCTTCCAGGGGCATCTGGTGGATCACCTCTTCTGGGTCGGGCAGTTTCCTCAGATACTGAAACCCCATTTCAGTTCATCCTGTACCTTTTTAATTTATTTCTGAGGGTGTTCCTGTTCATGCCCAGCAGTTTTGACGCCTCAGACTTGTTCCCTTTCGTGCTCTCAAGCGCGATCCTCATCAGGGCCTTTTCCACCTCCGACATCACGGTCTCATACAGCGAGACCTGTGGCAGTTCCTTTATCCTCTCCAAGTGACGCCCAAGCCTCCGTCTCAGGAGTCCTTCAATGGTGAGGTTCTCAAGTTTCGTCAGTTCTTCCTTCAGGTGCCTGAGTAAAAGGGAGTTATAAAGGACCCTTGAGGCCTCCTCCCTGTCAAGAGGCCTCTCAAGACAAAAAAAAGCGCCTCTCCTGTAAGCCTCTTTCCGTCCCTTCACATCCCCCTCTTCAGTGATTACTATTGCTATGATGTCATTGTTGAGGCTCTGGATGTCTTCTAAGCAATCGAGGTTGGTGCCATCACTCAGGTGGCAGTCTATAATCACAGTCTGCCCGTCCTTTGATGCCCTCAGGGAACTGCCTATATCAGACTTCACAAGGAGTGTATGTCCATCCTGCTGGAGTAGATCCCTGAAGAACTCCACTGTTTTGGGGTCACTGCTGACAAGCAATAAGTCCATCTTGAAAAAATCTCCTCCCCTGTATTATAGTTTAAAAGTATAGAAACTTTCCAAAAAGGAGGTATCTCATGCCGATATATGAGTATAGATGTGAAGAATGCAACCGTGAGTTTACCCTATTGCAGAAGATGGGAGCCACAGAAAAGGATACCACATGTCCCCACTGCGGTTCAAGTAAGGTGAAGAAGATGCTGTCTGCCTTTGCCTGTTCCTTTGGGCCAACCGTTCAGGGCAACTACTCCTCCGGCAGTGGTATTGCTGGCCCAACATGAGGTCCTTCCTCCTGCTGAGCGGTCTGCTCAGTAGCCCCTATAAAATCAAGAAAGGACTTAATATTTCCTCTGTCAGAACAGGATTTATGTGAACAGATTTGTCAGACGGGCAGTGCTGGTTCGGACAGAGAAAGCAAGAGGCAATAGGCGATGGGCAACAGACAGCACTGCCCGCCTCCTTTAACCTTATTCACCAATGGATGAACCCCTCACATTTGCCACTGGAGGTGTAGGTGAAATCCGTGGTTCTTCCAGTGGTCGCTCTGTTCCGAATATTTTCATAGATACCCCGTGATCTTACCACGGGGTAGGTGATTGGTGGGCGGAACAGGACTCGAACCTGTGACCTCTGCCTTGTAAGGGCAGCGCTCTCCCACCTGAGCTATCCGCCCGCAGTGTTATTATAATAAAATCCTCTGCCCTTTTTCCAAAGGAGATGGATCATGCAAATTTACCGTTATAAATGAGGTTTTTTACGGCAGATGTCTCCACAAAATCTCTGATTTTTCAGAGAATCCCTGCCGTAAAAGTACCCATTTATATCGGCAATCTACGGAGATTATGGAGACTCCTGAAAGGTCTTTGGATTATAATAGAGATAGACTCATTGCAGGTCCATTCCAGACACCGGTGAGGAGGTGTGAGATGCCTGTATATGAGTTTAGGTGTGAAAAGTGTGGGGAGACCTTCACAAGGGTTATGTCAGTAAAGGAGAGGGAAGAAACGAAGGTGGTATGTCCAAAATGCAATGAAGACAAGGTGAAACCGGTACTGTCACCGTTTTATGCCGTCACCTCCAAGAAGTCCTGAGTAGGATTGTCTCCATAACTGTAAGGCTGAGCACCAGAGTTGGTGCTCAGTTTTTTGTAAAAAAGAGGATGGATTACCTATAATACATGGAGTAGTTTAATCCATTTTTAAGGAGGTGTATTATGAAGAGGCCTGTATTTGTTCTGATGCTCTGTCTCCTGATAGTTCTCTCCTATGGCCTGGCAATTGCAGATGATACGGTGGTGTTCGGGATTCCGCTCCCACTGACAGGCAGTAAGGCAAAGTTCGGCGAGATTGAGAAGCGTTCCTACCAGATAGCAGCAGAGGAGATAAACGCCTCTGGCGGGATCAAAGGGAAGAAGGTGGTACTTGAGTTTGAGGACTCCCAGGGGAAGCCTGAGATATCCAGGGCTATCGCAGAGAAACTGATCGATGTGAAGAAGCAACCGGTGCTCTTTGGCGAATACAGTTCCTCCTGTTCAAAGGCGATTGCTGCCGTGGCAGAGGAGAGAAAGGTCCCTTATCTTGTGGTTACTGGTGCCGCTGACAATATCACCCAGCAGAACTACAGGTATGTATTCAGGATGAACCCAACCGCATCCTACTATACCAGTGGGTTGAGGTCCTTCCTGAGGGAGGTGGTCAAGCCGAAGACAGTGGCTATTATATATGAGAGTTCTGACTTCGGTACAAAGGGGGCCGAGGGGATGGTAAAGGAGGCGAAGAGGCTTGGCATGAAGGTCGTGTTGAAGGAGAAATACGAGGCAGGTGCAGTGGACTTCAAACCGATACTCTCAAAGGTGAAGGCAAAGAGACCTGATCTCATCTATATGGTATCTTATGTAATGGATGCAGCCCTTCTAATGAGGCAGATCAAGGAACTCAGGATAGATGCGAAACTATTTGCAGGTGGTGCCGCTGGGTTTGCCATCCCGGAGTTTATTGAGAACGCCAAGGATGCCGCTGAGTATGTGGTCACAGCCACGCTCTGGAGCCCTCAGGTTGCCTATCCTGGGGCGAAGGAGTTTGCCGAGAAGTACAGATCCAGGTATGGGAAGTACCCTTCATATCATGGAGCAGAGGCATACTCAGCCCTTTATGTGATAAAGGATGTCCTTGAGAGGGCTTCGGCCTGGACACCTGAGGAGATAAGAAAGGCTATGAAGGAGACCAACCTCATGACGGCCTTCGGTCCTGTTAAGTTTGAAGACAGAGAGGGCTATCAGAACCAGAACTTTATGGATACCTTGGTGCTTCAGGTGATAAATGGGAAACACGAGACCATCTGGCCTCTCAAGTACGCATCCAAGAAGTATGTCTTCCCGATACCACGCTGGAGAGACAGGAGATAAGGTCACACAGTGGATCCAGTAAAGGTTGAGGTCTTCCTACAGACCCTCATTGCAGGAATACTGCTTGGGGGTCTTTATGCCCTCATAGGACTCGGAATGACCCTCATTATGGGGGTGATGAGGATTATCAACCTCGCCCATGGCGAGTTAATGATGGTCGCCATGTATATGGCATACTGGCTCTTTACTCTACTTCATATAGACCCCTATCTGGCTGTGTTTATAGTGGCCCCGGCGATGTTCTTCTTCGGTATGGCGATCCAGAGGTTTCTGATTAACCCTGTATTGAGGGTTGAGGCAATACTGCCAGAGAACCAGGTGATCCTGACAGTGGGGATAGGGATGGTCCTTTCCAATCTGGCAACCATTATGTTCACATCTGACTACAGATCCACACCTGTTGAGTACGCCTCGGATGCATGGTATCTGAGTGATCTCTGGCGGTCTTCACCTATAGAACTTTCCTTCTCAGTACCATGGGTCGTCTCCTTCCTCTTCGCAGTTGTTATAACTGCCCTGCTCTGGTACTTCCTCACCAGGACAGATACAGGAAAATCCATCAGGGCAACTGCGCAGGACAGGGATGCGGCCCTCCTGATGGGTGTGAATGTGGAGAGGATGAAACTGCTCACCTTCGGGCTGGGTGCCTCCCTTGTTGGGGCCGCAGGATGTCTCTTTATACCACTCTATTATCTCTATCCCGCACTGGGAGGCAGATTCACCCTCATCGCCTTTGTGATCACCATCCTTGGAGGCCTCGGTTCCACAGTGGGGGCGATCATAGGTGGGGTATTGCTGGGCGTGTTTGAGTCGATGACTGCCACATACCTGGGTATGGGATGGGCACCGGTTGGCAGATTTATCATCTTTGTGGCCGCCCTTGTGTTTCTGCCAGGGGGCATAGCCTCGGTACTGAGAAGGAGGAGACTCGGAGGATGAGGGGTCTGGTTCCGATAGCCGGTATCATACTGCTCGCCCTATTACCCCTTGTAGGGCTCAGTACATACATGATGCATATACTCATACTTGTAATCATGTGGTCTGTAATAGGAATGGCCTGGAACCTCCTTGGAGGCTACTGTGGTCAGGTCTCTTTCGGTCATGCTGCCTTTTTTGGAACAGGTGCCTATACCGCTGGGATCCTTTATCTTAAGTTGGGTGTTTCCGCATGGTGGGGATTTCCCCTCTCAATTGTGGTGGTGGGGGTGATGGCCCTGATAATAGGGTTTATCTGCCTCAGGCTCAGGGGCCCCTTCTTTGCCCTTGCAACCCTTGCCATGGGTGAGGTGCTGAGGGTTACTGCAGAGAACCTCCGTGGGTTTACAAACGGGACCCTTGGTATACTGATCCAGAAGAGGACATGGGTTGAAAAGACCTGGTATTACTATATCATCCTTGCCATTGCGGTGTTCACTTTTCTTCTGATTCGAAGACTGGTAAACTCAAGACTGGGCTATTATTTTCTTGCTATCAGGGAGGATCAGGATGCCGCTGAGTCCCTGGGTATTAATACCACTCTGTACAAAACAGTGGCCCTTCTGATCAGCGCCATCCTTACCGGATTTGCAGGTGTCTTTTATATGAACTACATGGGATACATCGATCCTGAGATCGTATATGCCCTTCATGATATCTCTATTATTACCATAATGGTGGTTATGGTGGGCGGTGTTGCCACCTTCTGGGGGCCTGCAGTGGGGGCACTGATTATGGTTCTCCTCGCAGAGTTGATAAGGTCACTCCCACGGATTGGCACGGCCCACCAGAGCCTGTTCGGTATACTTCTCATTCTCATAATAATCTTTCTGCCGAACGGTATAGTGGGAGATTTCCCAAAACTGAAAACGATCTTGAGGAGGAGGGCTTGAGGCCGCTCTTAGAGTTAAAAGGGGTGAGCAAGTTCTTTGGAGGGCTGGCTGCCCTTGTGGACGTCTCGTTCACTGTAAATGAGGGTGAGGTGGTCGGGCTTATTGGACCCAATGGTGCCGGTAAGACCACTCTTTTCAATGTAATAAATGGCTTTTATAAACCCTCAAAGGGTGAGGTCTATTTTGATGGAAAGAGGATCTCAGGCCTTAGGCCCCACAGGATCTGCAGGCTCGGTGTTGCAAGGACCTTTCAGGTGGTGAAGCCCCTTCAGAGGCTCACTGTCATTGACAATGTGATGGCATCCGCCTTCCTCAGGAGCCCCTCTCGCCAAGAGGCCCTCGAAAGGGCAGAGAAGATTCTCCATTTTGTGGGACTCTACGAAGACAGGGAGACAGTTTCAAAGAACCTGCCCCTTGGAAAGAGGAAGAAACTCGAGATAGCAAGGGCACTCGCAACTGAACCAAAACTGTTACTGCTTGATGAGTCCTTTGCCGGGTTGAACCCCAAGGAACAGGCAGAGATGATAGAGACCATAAAAAAGATAAACAGAGAAGGGGTGACCATACTGATCATAGAGCACCATATGAGGGTGATAATGTCTATATCAAACAGGGTGGTGGTACTGAACTACGGAGAAAAGATCGCTGAGGGTAGCCCTCAGGAGGTGGCATCAAGCCCGGAGGTGATAAAGGCATATCTGGGGGAGACCGCGGTTGCTTGAGGTGAAAGGTATAGATGTCTTCTATGGGGATGTCCAGGTCATATGGGATGTCTCCTTCAGGGTGGAAGAGGCAGAGGTGGTAACCATCATTGGTGCTAACGGGGCGGGTAAGTCCACCATACTGAAGACGATTTCCGGTCTGTTGAGACCATCCAGAGGCGAGATCTTCTTTAACGGGGAGGCGATCCATAGACTGCCTCCATACAGTCTGATTGACCTTGGTCTTGTACATGTGCCTGAGGCGAGGAGGCTCTTCGTTGAGATGACCGTTGAAGAGAATCTGGAGATGGGTGCTCTGAGAGGAGAGGCAAAGAGGCAGAGAGAAAGGTCAAAGGAGATGGTATTTGAACTGTTTCCACGGCTCAAGGAGAGGAGGAGACAGATCGCAGGAACCCTCAGCGGTGGCGAACAGCAGATGCTTGCAATAGGAAGGGCCCTTATGTCAAGACCAAAGATGATGATGTTTGATGAACCATCCCTCGGACTTGCCCCAATACTTGTGGCAGAGATATTCAATATCATAGAAAGGATCAACCAGGAAGGAACAACAGTGCTGCTGGTTGAGCAGAATGTGAAGATGGCCCTGTCTGTAGCAAACAGGGCCTATGTGCTTGAAAACGGCAGGGTGGTACTTGAGGGGCCTGCCCAGCAGTTGATAGACAACGAGCATGTAAAGACCGCCTACCTGGGCGTTTAGGAGGTAGTAAATGTATGTAAGAGACTGGATGACAAAGAGGGTCTTCACGGTAAGCCCTGATGATTCAGTATCTGAGGCTGCCAGGATTATGAGGAAAAGGGGGATAAAGCATCTGCCAGTGGTCAGAAACGGAAAGGTGAAAGGGATACTCTCGGATAGAGACATAAAGGAGTATCTGCCGTCGAAGGCCACCTCTCTGGATGTCTATGAACTTCACTATCTGCTTGCAAAGACTAAGGTTAAGGAGGTGATGAAGAGGGAGGTGATAACCACAACCCCGAGTACACCTGTAGAGATGGCAGCGATGATAATGCATGACAGAAATATAGGGTGTCTGCCAGTTGTGGAGAAGGGGTCGCTCGTGGGTATCATATCTGACAGAGACATATTCCGTGTGCTGGTGGATATTACAGGGGTAAGACATGGTGGGCACAGGATCTATCTCCTTCTTGAGGACAGACCAGGCACAATCAAGGAGGTAGCAGATATAGTAAGAAAACACGGTTTCAGCCTGCAATCCATCCTCACCTCCTATGAGTCAGTTCGTGGTGGTTACAGGAGAGTTGTAATAAGGACAAAGGGGAAGGGGAACTTCAGGGCCATGAAGGCGGAACTGGAGGGCACTTACAGAGATGTTGAGGTCATAAAGGGATGAGATACCGATGGCATACAGGCTTTGTGGCCTGGTTGATCCAGAGGGTAACAGGGCTTCTGCTGAGCCTGTATATTTTTCTCCACCTTTATGTCCTCAGTCACCTGACCGAGCCAGACTCCTATGAGAACCTCATGGAGTTAATGCATAAACCCCTGTTCAGGATATCAGAGGTGGGACTACTGGCAGTAGTGCTTCTGCACGGGATTAATGGGATAAGGGTGAGCCTTGCCGACCTGGGACTCGGTTCCAGGTACCAGAAGGTTGCCTTCTGGACGGGGATGTTCCTTTTTATGGTGCTTTTTATTATGGGTGGGGTACCTATCATCTGGGGTGAAATATGAGGGCACTGTTATGGTTTTTCCATAGACTGACAGGTGTGGTGGCTTTTGGGGGTCTCATAGTCCACTTCTATGTAATGCACTACCCCTCTGGAGCGAACATCTCCTATGAGAATGTCACAGAGAGGCTCTCCCATACCGGCTGGAGGATCTTCTACCTGTTTTTTCTCTCATCAATCATCTTCCATGGGCTTTATGGTCTCTGGGGTATGGCGGTTGAGCATACAAAATCTGGAGCACCTTTGAGGGTCTTGAGGGGTATGCTCACATTCGCCTATATTGGAGCCTTTCTGGTGGGGCTCTATATACTCAGAGGTGTTTAGAATGGAGAGGAGACCCAGTCCGAGTTACAGTATCACTATCAGGGCATCCATCGAAAACAGGATCGGGATGTTTGCCCGTATTGCTACCGCCATAAGTGAGGCGGGTGGTGACCTGGGGGCCATAGACATCGTAAGGGTAGAAAAGGGCAGGATCGTGAGAGATATTACTGTAAATGCCACAGATGAGGCCCATGAGAAAAGGATAGTAAATGCGATAAAGGCGATAGAAGGTGTACATGTAATAAGAGTCTTTGACAGGACATTTACGGCCCATCTGGGGGGAAAGATAGAGATCTCTCCGAGATATCCGGTCCGTACAAGGGAAGACCTATCAAAGGTCTATACACCCGGTGTGGCCCGTGTATGCAGGGATATCCTACAACACCCTGAGCACGCCTACAGATATACCATTAAGGGGAACTCGGTAGCGATCATTTCAGATGGTACTGCTGTGCTGGGTCTGGGTTCGATAGGCCCTGAGGCAGCGCTGCCTGTGATGGAAGGCAAAGCAATGCTCTTTAAAGAGTTTGGTGGAGTGGATGCCTACCCGGTGGTCCTCAAGACCAGGGATGCAGAGGAGATAATCAGGACAGTGGAGTTAATATCTCCTGCCTTTGGTGGTATTAACCTTGAGGACATAAGTGCACCTAGGTGTTTTTATATTGAAGAGGAGTTGAGGAAGAGACTCGATATTCCGGTATTTCATGATGACCAGCACGGTACAGCAGTGGTGGTACTTGCTGCAATGATAAATGTGGGGAGGCTGTTAAGGAAAGACATAAGAAAGATGAGGGTGGTAATTGTTGGGGCAGGGGCCGCTGGCACAGCAACTGCAAGGATTCTCGTTGCCTATGGGATAAGGGATGTAACGGTATGTGATAGAGAGGGTGTAGTTTACAGGGGAAGGAGGCGAGATATGGACCCTTACAAGCGGAGACTCGCATCCATCACCAATCCAAGGGGGCTGAAGGGTGGCATAAGTGAGGCAATGGAAGGAGCAGATGTCTTTATAGGCCTGTCTGCACCAAATGTGATAACCACAGATGATATAAAAAGGATGGGGAAGGAACCTGTGGTCTTTGCACTTGCAAATCCAGAACCGGAGATACCTCCAGAGGATGCCCTTCCACTGGTGAAGATACTTGCTACCGGAAGGTCAGACTATCCTAACCAGATAAATAATGTCCTCTGCTTCCCTGGACTCTTCAGGGGACTCCTTGAAGTAAGGGCAAGGGGTATAAATGAGGAGATAAAGATTGCTGCTGCGGAGGCTATTGCATATACACTCAAGGACGATGAACTCCACGAGGACTACATAATTCCGGGCATCTTTGAAAAGAAGGTCTCAGAGGCTGTGGCCCATAGTGTTGCTATGAAGGCCAGGGAGGCAGGTCTTTCACGAAGGTGATGGCAGCAGAGTTTCATATCCATGACATCGTGGTAATAGGTTCAGGACTTGCAGGCCTCAGGGCTGCCTTAGAGGCAAAGAGACACGGTACAGTGGCTGTTCTCGCGAAACTCTATCCCACCAGGTGTCATTCAACTGCTGCGCAGGGAGGGATTGCTGCTGCCCTCGGTAACGAGGAGCCAGACAGCCCAGAGTGGCACTTTTATGACACTGTAAAGGGGAGTGATTTTCTGGGTGATCAGGATGCGATTGAGGTGATGTGCGAGGACGCGATAAGGACAGTGATAGAACTGGAGCATATGGGTGTTCCCTTTTCAAGGACGCCAGAGGGGAAAATAGCGCAACGGAGGTTCGGTGGACACACCAGGGACTTTGGTGCAGCCCCTGTGAGGAGGGCCTGTTATTCAGCGGACAGGACAGGCCACGCCATAGTGTTTGCATTATACGAGCAGTGCCAGTTAGCAGGCGTGGAGTTCTTCTCTGAGTTTCATGTCCTTGATATAGTGGTGAGGGATGGAAAGGCCGCTGGCGTGATCGCCCTCGAGTTGGCGACAGGCAAACTACACGCCTTTCAGGCAAGGGCTGTGGTGGTGGCGAGCGGGGGCTACGGGAGACTCTTCAAGACCACATCAAATGCGATCACAAATACTGGAGACTGCCTGAGCATCCTGTTTCAGAGAGGCCTCCCCCTGGAGGATATGGAGTTCTTCCAGTTTCATCCCACAGGGATATACGGTCTGGGGATCCTGATTACAGAGGGTGCCAGGGGAGAAGGGGGTGTCCTCAGAAACCGACAGGGGGAGAGGTTCATGGAGAGATATGCCCCCACCATAAAGGACCTCGCCCCGAGGGATATGGTCTCAAGGGCGATCCTTCAGGAGATAAGAGAGGGCAGAGGCATAGATGGGAGGGACTTTGTCTATCTGGACCTCACCCATGTCCCGGAAGGAGTGATTGAGGAGAGGCTACCTGAGATAAGACAGTTCTGCAGGGTTTATCTCGGCATCGATCCCTCTGACAGCCCCATCCCGGTGGTCCCTACCGCCCATTATGGGATGGGCGGTATCCCTACTGACATAGATGGGAGGGTCTTGAGCGATGAAAGGGGGAATGTGGTGAGAGGCCTCTATGCTGCCGGGGAATGTGCCTGTGTTTCTGTGCACGGTGCAAACAGGCTCGGTTGTAACAGCCTGCTCGACACCGTTGTCTTTGGCAGGAGGGCAGGGATTGCGATAGGCAGGGAATTGAAATACCTTGAACCATCAACCATACAGGACGAGGAGGTCAAGAAGGTCGAGTCAGATATCGAGAGGGTCCTGAGCAGAAAGGGAAAGGTAAGGACCGCACATCTGAGAAGGGCCCTACAGGAATGCATGATGCAACGCTGTTCTGTCTTCAGGTCAGAGTCTTCACTCAAAGAGGCACTGAAAGAGATAGGCGATCTCAGGGAGATGTATCAGGAGGTGGGAATCCAGGACAAAGGGAGGGTCTTTAATACCGAACTCACAGAGGTGATAGAACTGGGACATCTGATCACCCTTGCAGAGATTGTTGCAGGCTCAGCACTCCAGAGGACAGAAAGTAGAGGAGCCCACTACAGAGAGGACCACCCCGAAAGAGACGATAGAAACTTTCTTAAACACACCTTCGCCTTCAGTACTGACAGGGGTATCCTATTCAGGTTCAAGGATGTTACTATCACCAGATTTCAGCCTGAGGAGAGAAGGTACTGATGAGGCCCTATAGATTGAAGATACTGAGGTTTGACCCCTCAAAGGACTCAAACCCTCACTGGCAGGTCTACCAGATCAGGATGGGTGAATATGAACGACTCCTGGACGGTCTCATCAGGATCAAAGGCGAGATAGACGGAACCCTCACCTTCAGACGATCCTGTGCCCATGGCATCTGTGGTTCCTGTGCTATGAAGATAAACGGCAAGAACTCCCTCGCCTGTCAGACCCTCGCAAAGGACCTGCCAGAGGAGACAGTGGTGGAGCCCCTTCAGGGGTACCCTGTGATCAGGGACCTGGTGGTTGATATGGGGGAGTTCTTCAGGAAGAACGATGAGGTGATGCCCTACCTCATCAATCCAGAACCACCTCCGGACAGGGAAAGACTCCAGAGTCCTGAAGAGCAGCAGAGGATACTCCAGTCTATTACCTGTATAATGTGTGGTTCCTGTACAGGGGCCTGTCCCTCCTACTGGCTTGACAGACAGTATCTCGGTCCATCGGCCCTTCTTAAGGCATACAGGTTCATATTTGATTCACGTGACAGGGCCACTAAGGAGAGGCTCAGAAAGATACTGCATGAGCACGGGCTCTGGAGGTGTCATACCATTTATAACTGTGTTGAGGTCTGCCCCAAGGAGATTGATATCACCTATCATATTAAGGCATTAAAACGGCTCGCATTAAGGGAGGCCCTCAGGATAAGACAGGGCTGAGATCGTTTAGATCAAAATTCCGTAAAATTTAGATGCCTCAGTTGCCTCAAACCTTTTCAGATTTAAATTCCTCGATCCTCTGGGACACTCCGCTCGCCAAGTTGGGTACCCCAGAATTTCCGTAGAATTCGTTCAAGCCCTTCATATATGGTCTTATTTACTGGATACCGGACACTACTGATGTAACCTAAAATCCCACACTTTTAATCTGGAATTCCCTGTGGTCCTGCCAGGGGGATGAAATTATGGTTGCAGTGGACAGGCCGTCCTCTGTCAGAACAGGATTTATGTGATAGGATTTTGTTAATCTGGTAGTACTGATTCAGACAGACAAGGCAAGAGGCAATAGGCGATGGGCAACAGGTAGCACTGTCCGCCTCCTTCAACCTTATTCACCCAATGGATGAACCCTCTCACATTTGCCAGGGCACTTGTGGTGTCGCTGAACTGAAGTCGAAAGCCAGAGGTCTGAACTCAGAGGACCTTCTGACCTCTGATTTCTGTATTTCAGCAGAGGGTCCCCAGGTAGATTATTTTTGAGGAAAAGCGGCGGGTTGAAATCTGGCATACTAATATGCATAAATATACATATAAAACTGCATAAAAGGAGGAGTGTATGAGAACCACTATTGTCATTGAAGATGACCTTTTCAAGAAGGCATCGGAACTGACAGGGGTTAAGGAGAAAAAGGCCCTTATAAAGCGTGCCCTTGAGGCTTTGATTGCACTTGAAAGCAGCAAAAGGCTTGCAAGATTAGGTGGGACTGAGAAAAAACTCAGACCAATACCTCGTAGAAGGCTCACCTAATGGTGCTGGTGGACACCTCTGTCTGGATATCCCATTTTCGTGAAGGCAATAAAAAACTTATAACACTGCTTGAAGAAGGCCGTGTCATGTGTCATCCTTTTATAATTGGAGAACTTGCCTGCGGGAACATTAAAAATAGAAAGTCAATTCTGTCACTTCTTGAGGCTCTTCCAATGGTTGTGCAGGCTGAACATGAGGAGGTAATGCTATTTATAGAGCAGCACAAATTGATGGGAAAGGGCCTTGGATATATTGATATTCATCTGCTGGCCTCAGCCCTTCTTACAGGTGTTAATCTGTGGACTCTTGACAAAAGATTAAAGAAGGCCGCTATGGAGTTAGGTGTTGATTTATGAGAGGTGGTATTGGTCATAAGAGGAGTGAGGTCTTGCCTTTTCCTTTTTAATACACTACTCCACTAAATAAATCTCTAATAGCAAAAAGCAAGACCGACCCATACCGTACTACCGTAAAAGACGGTAGCAACTATTTACTTGCCAGGCAACAAACTTTTACTTGCTACGGTAACTAATTTGTTGCTTTGGTAAATATTAATTTTTGATATTGACTTAAGAAGATGAGGAGAGATACAGATTTTTTGAGTATGAGGGGGAGAGTATAATAGTGGAGGATGTAACGGAGATGATAGAGGATTGAAAAATTTTATAGGATGTGTTATTTTATGTGTATGAGGAGGTGTATAAATGAGGACAAATATTGATCTTGATGACGATATTTTAAAAGAGGCATTTAGATATTCAAAGGCAAAAACCAAGAAGGAACTGATACACGAAGCCCTCAGAGAGCTAATCGCCTCAAGAAAAAGACTTGATCTTAGAGACCTTAGAGGCAAGATCGCCTTTCAGAAAGGGTATGATTACAAGAAATTGCGTAGAGCAGGCTGAATGGTCCTGGTAGACACCTCTGTCCTTATTGACTATCTCAAAGGAGCCGATAATGTAGCCACAAGGAAGTTTCAGTTCGTTCTGGATAATGGTATCCCTTTTGGCATCAATCCCTTTATTTATCAGGAACTTCTTCAGGTTTTTGATATCTGAAATACTCTTTACATCTTTGAGAAGCAAAAGAGTATATTTACCTGAAATCCGCATTTTTAATAACGATGTTGATAATTTCCTTAAAAATCAAGTAGTTATGAAATTCTTATTATTATTAATAACTATCAAAATTGCTCCATATTTTTGTGCAACTTATTGATATTTAGAAATAACTTTTGAAAATAGTTATTAAAATGAAGGGATTTTAGGTAAAAGGGCCTCTATGTCTCAGAAC
>WGER01000021.1 GCA_015492645.1 Nitrospirota bacterium | reverse complement strand
TTATGCGACTATTTTAATAAAATGGAAGATGTTCTTCATAAAAGATTCAAAGAGTATCTCTTAAAAGAGGTTGGAATTAGGAGTCAAAAACCCTGCCTTACTATCTGAAGTGGGTTCTTGAGTGTTACGGATACCTGAAGAAGTCCCTGCATGAGAAGATCCACAATAAAGAAAAGGACATCTTCTTAAAAAATCTAAGCACCTCTTATGAACACTGGCAGGTCAAACAGACCGATTATGCCATAAAGTTATACAACCACTTTCTGTCAAGAATTCATTCTGAAGAGTCAAAGGCTGAACCAAAGCAATGGGATAGGGTAGAGGAAAAAGGCCATTCGCCTGAAGAATCTCTCTTACAGGACAGAGAAGTCCTCTCCGGGGTGGGCAAAGAGATTCAGACACACAAACAGCAATCTCAGAAATCCCTTATGTCTCTATCTGAAAGACTTCTTGACAAAGGTGAGCACCTGGAAGGCCTCTCCAGAGTTGTCATCCCTGTGTCTGTCCTCATACCGGGCATACAGAAATGACGGTTCTAAATAAATGCCCCTGCCCAAAAGGATACTGCTCCTCAGACTTACATCCCACTGGGCGATCTTGAGCCTGGAGATCTCGTCCAGATCATTGAACTCCATCCCTGCCCTCACACCACCCCTGGAGAGGGTTCTTGCCACCTCCAAGGATATGCTGACCCTTCTGCTGTATCTGTAATCAGCCCCTACAGTATATATAATGGACTCATCCCTGTAGGGATAGTCCTCCAGAAGAAGCGGGCCTGACTGGTGTGAGCCATCGCCTTTAAAATGATTAACAACGAGTGGACCCCGCAGTGAGTCCCTGATATAGCCAATGGATGAAGTAAGGGTGAATTCTTCTGTGGGCAGCAGACTCAGGACAAAGGTGAGATTATGATGATAGACCCTCCTTGTACCTTCCACCTCCAGCGTCTCCTGTAGTCCCCTGTCGTAGTAAATGAGACTGTCCCTGTCTCTGTCCGTATAAAGATACATCAACATCCCGGACAGCCACCTGATTGGCTGATAACTGACCTGGAGTTTCAGACGATCAGCACTGTTGGGTTCCGAATTGTAAAGGGGATTTTTATAGTGCAGATGGGTGTATTCTGCCCTGAGTGGAAATCCCTTGAACACCCTGGTGTAGGCCCTCACCGTAAGGGTCTGGATGGTGGTGTCTCCATTAAGCAGATGCCACCCCTCGGTCTCTGAGAGTTTCCGATCTGTAAGGCTGAATTCGGTAATCACCCCGGTGTTTCTAAAGGGCCTGTACCTGAGCCCTACCGAGACCTTCCTCTTGATGCTGTCGGGTGCCGGCCTTAACGGATAGGTGATGGTATTGTTGAGACCTCTGAGCACTGACACTGGTAGATCCTCCGTGTCCCTCTCAATGTAGTATCCCTTAAGGAAGAGAGTCATCCGGGGGCTGAATACATAGGAAAAACTGGAGGCATAGTAACGCATCTTGGAGCCGGCATTGCTGAATCTATTTTTACTCTCAGAGTGTCTTGCACTCAGGGAGGCCACTATCCTGCCTGTATAGGATGTGTGAAGCCTTATCAAGTCATGGGAAGACTCCAGTTCAGGAATGAGATTATGGGGATAGGTATCCTCAGGGGTGCTCAGGATTTGAGGATACCGGTGATAGAGGACCTCACCTGCTGATAGATTAACCCTCTTTTCCGTATGGGTGTACTCCACCTCTACCGGACCGAGATGGGCATTACTGCCTATCTCTATCTCCCTTGTAGAACTCTTGATTGACCTCTTCTCTGAATATTTGTCCATGCCTGTGGTGAAGAAACCGAGCATGTACCTCTGCTGCACAGTGCCACTGTGGTGGTATTCCCTGAGCCTGGTGAAAAGATGAAAGGGGTAGTCTGGATATTTCAGTCTGAGGAAGAGATCATATCTTGAGGTATAAAGGGTACAGTTGTTATCATGGTTTGAGTAGGTATTGAAAAAGGAACTTGAAGGGTCCGGTGAAAGGCTCTTCGGCTCTTCATTGTGCACAAAACCCACCCCGATATACCTGGACAGCAGGAGGTCACTGTAGGCATAGCCGGTGTCTATGTAGTACTCTTTGTCAGACAGGAAGGATCCCTTCAGGTGAAACCTGTGGGGGAGGGGATAGACCTCTATCACACCCTCAAAGGCAGGAAAGTCCCTGTCCCTGATGTACTCAATGGTGCTCCTGTCACCATTGAGCCAGGTCAACCTGTATCCAAGTGACAGTTCATAGGTGGGCCTGTAGGCCTGTGGCTTCTCCAGAACCACCTCGGCTGAAGAAACTCCATAGAAGAGGAGTATCATAGACAGTAACAGAGAGACCTTTCTCACCTTATAAACCTCCCGCTGCCTGTGGGCGAAGGCAGGTCAGTACCGTGTATCTGGCTGTGACAGTCTGTGCACCTCTGGTAAAAGAACCTCACTGTGTCAGAGGGTCGTCTCTGGCCCTCTGGTGTGTTTAAGGGATGTCCCTCGTGGCACTGCAAACAGAGGTAGGGTTCTCTTACAATCAGGAGGTTATCGTTTGGTGACCCGTGAGGTCTATGACAATTGAGGCAATCCTCTGTCACCCCACCATGTTCGTAGAGAAAGGGACCTTCCTTCTCCCCGTGGCATTGTGCACAGGTCTCCTTCACTGTGGGCCTCTTCAGCAGACGTTCTGATGTGGTACCATGGGCATCATGACAGTCTGTGCAGAACATCTTCCCTTCCAGTACAGGATGATGGCTCTTCAGCCTGTAGAAGGTCTTTATCTCTGCATGACAGGTGAAACACATCTCAGCGGTCTCTATGGGGCTCACCTTCAGGTCAGGCCCCTGATGGACCTTATGGCAGTCCATGCATGAGACATCATTAAGGGCATGTACCCCTGCATTCCATTCGTGCAGGTTGAAGGTGGCGTTACCCGTATGACACTTGAGACAGATGAGACTCTGGGCAGCAGCGGGCAGTTTCTTCAGGTCTATAAGGGTCTCATAATTGCACTTCGTCTTCTTTCCCTTTCTCCTGTTCTCCTCCACCAATTCCTTTGTTATCCCCTTGATTGCGAGGCTCCCTGGCCCATGACAGGACTCACAGTCCACAAGGGGGAGCCCCGACTCCCTCTTTAACTGGACTCCCATGGTGCTTGCATCAAAGGCCGCCTTCAGGTCATCATGTTCATGGCAGGCTGAAAGACAGTTCTCAGTACCAACATACTCTGCGTCAAGCCTGCCTGCTATCATCTTCTCATACTCCTTTATCGGCAGTATCGGCTTTGACCTCTTCAGTTCTGCACAACTGATAAAGACAAGGCCTGAGGCCATCA
Organism: Nitrospirota bacterium; assembly: GCA_015492645.1. Classification (GTDB taxonomy): domain Bacteria; phylum Nitrospirota; class Thermodesulfovibrionia; order Thermodesulfovibrionales; family JdFR-85; genus JdFR-85. Next base: position 11,697 of record WGER01000021.1, on the reverse strand, counting down.
CTGCCAGAAGGATCAGTACCACCCTTTTAAGGTACATTACTCAGCCTCCAAGGAGCCATTCAAGCAGTGCCTTCTGGGCATGGAGCCTGTTCTCGGCCTGATCAAAGACCACACTCTGTGGACCATCTATCACATCGTCTGTGATCTCTTCCCCTCTATGGGCAGGCAGACAGTGCATCACTATCGCGTCAGTTTTGGCACAGCCCAGAAGGGCAGAGTTCAATTGATAGGCCCTGAACCTCTCCCTCTTCTTTTCTGCCTCTGCCTCCTGACCCATACTCACCCATACATCTGTATACAACACATCAGCCCTTGCTGCTGCCTCCCTGGGATCCCTCAAAATCATTATCTCACCACTGCCCTCCCTCACCTCATCGAGCACCTCTGCAGAGGGCTCATAACCCTCTGGACAGGCGAGGGTGAGGGTGAACCCCATCCTGCCGGCTGCCTCAAGCAGTGAGTTGGCCACATTGTTGCCATCCCCGATGTAGGCAACCCTGACACCCTCAAGTCCCCCCTTCTGCTCCACAATGGTCATCAGGTCAGCAAGCACCTGGCAGGGGTGATGCAGATCGCTCAGGCCATTTATAACCGGCACCTGAGAATGCTGTGCAAACTCCTGGAGCCTCTGGTGTTGAAAGGTCCTTATCACAATCGCATCAAGATACCTGGACAGGACCCTTGCTGTGTCAGGGATGCTCTCTCCCCTGCCCAGTTGTATCTCTGAGGGCGTCATATACACAGCCTGACCCCCTAATTGATACACTCCAACTTCAAAGGAGACCCTCGTCCTTGTGGATGGCTTTTCGAAGAGAAGTCCCACACTCCTGCCTATCAGGGGACACTTCTGGCTGTCCACACCCTGCTTTAACTGGATCGCCCTTTCTATAAGATAGGAGATCTCTTCAGTACGAAGATCCCACAGTCTGAGAAAGTCTCTCTTCATGAAAGCCTCCCGAGAAGGTCATCCAAAGTGTTGAGGAGGATCTCCATCTCGTCCTCGGTTATAATCAATGGTGGTGTAAACCTGAGGGTGTGGCCTGCCGTACAGTTAATGAGGATACCCCTCTCAAGACAGGCCTTCACCACCGGTGCACATTCCCTTGACAACTGCATCCCCAGCATGAGCCCCATCCCCCTCACATCAACGACCACCGAGGAGTATCTCTCTTTCAGTTGCTCGAGTCCACTCTTCAGATACTCACCCTTCCTCTTACATTCGTAAAGGAGTATACCATCCTCAAGGACTGTCTCCAGGGTGGCCACTGCTGCAGCACAGGCAAGGGGGTTGCCGCCAAAGGTAGAGGCATGGCTACCCACTGTGAAGGCCTCAGCAACATGTTCCCTCGCTAAGGTGGCGCCGATGGGGAATCCACCACCAAGCCCCTTTGCAAGGGTCATAATATCAGGCTCTATCCCGAACTGTTCATAGGCAAAGAGTGTACCGGTCCGTCCAACACCTGTCTGCACCTCATCAAAAATAAGCAGAATATCCCTGTCTGCACAGATCCTTCTCACCTCCTGCATATATTCCCTGGAAGGGACCACCACTCCTCCCTCGCCCTGAATCGGTTCAAGCATTATAGCACAGACACTGTCATCTATCGCATCCCTCAGGGCCTCTATATCATTATATCTCACATGTCTGAACCCTGGCAGCAGCGGCTCAAAACCGTCCTTCACCTTCTGCTGACCTGTGGCAGTAATGGTCGCCATTGTCCTGCCATGAAAGGAGTTCAGTGCAGTGATTATTTCATATCTGTGTGGACCGTATTTCTCCTTAGAGTACTTCCTTGCGAGTTTGATGGCCGCCTCGTTCGCCTCAGCACCAGAGTTACAAAGAAAGACCTTATCAGCAAAGGAGTGCTGCACCAGCAGACGGGCAAGCCTTATCTGAGGCTCTGTATAGTATAGATTTGATACATGGATGAGTCTCTGGGCCTGTTTCTGGATAGCCACCACCACCTTGGGATGACAGTGTCCAAGGGGCAGGGATGCGATACCGCCCACAAAGTCTATGTACTCCTTGCCCTCAGTAGAGTAAAGCCTTGTGCCCCTCCCCTTCTGGAAGAGGACAGGCATCCTCTGATAGGTGTTCATCAGAAACTGTTCGGCCTCTTCAATCAGTCTCTTCACGCCCGCTCCCCGCAGAAAATTAATAATACTCTATTATTGCCCCCACAAGCAAGGGAAGAAGGATCTCATGAGGTCCTATCAGGTAGTATCCCCTGCCGGCCTTTGAGGTGGGTCTTTCAACCACATTCACCCTCGCGCGGTACTGGTACTGAAAGTCCAGAGTCACGGTGGTGAAGTCCTGTACCCTGTATCCTAGGTTTCTGACCAGGGAGAGCGCCTTCAGGAAGACCTCTGGAATCATTACAGCAGAACCGAGGTTTATAAATACTCCACCTTCAAGCCCTGCCACTAAACTCACAAACCTCTTAAAGTCAATCTCTGCTGCCCTGCCCGTAGAGGCCCCATCAAATTCAGGATGCATATGGATGATGTCAGTTCCCATAGCAACATGCACCGTGGCAGGCACACCGAGACGCCAGGCACAGCCAAATAGGCTCAGGTCCCTGTGGGGGAACTCCGATTCTGCTATCATCTCACCCACCACCTCTCCGATCCCTCTGTCCCTCTTCACTCCCTCATTTATCGCCCTGTTGAGCATCACTGCTGTCTCTTTTGCCATACCGAATGAGCCATCCTCCAGGGCCTCTCTCACATCCTCAGAGGTTTGACCGGCAAAGGCGAGTTCAAAGTCATGTATAATGGCAGCCCCATTGGTGGCAACTGCCGTCACTATCTCCTCTTTCAGCAATTGTATCAGGATGGGGTTGAGACCGACCTTAATGGGGTGTGCCCCCATTCCCAGAATCACCGGTCTTGCCGCCTTCCTGGCCTCAACCACCGCCCTGGCAACAACCCTCAGGTCCCTTGCCTGAAGAAAATCCGGCAGGCCATCAATAAAATCCCTGAGTGTGATGCCCTTCTTCAGGGGGGATGCAGCCTCCCCCACAGTGGCCTTACTTCTCCTCTGCCTCAGGCTGTATCTCTTGAGACCACCCAGGTCGATAGGGTAAGGATAGCCCATCAGAAGGCACCCTCTATATGTTCAATCCTCTTCTGCCCATCCATCCATACACCTATCACATCAAACCTCACGGGCAATTCCACCCCTTTACACTTCATGTAGTAGAGGGCCAGTCTCCTGAGTTTCTCCTGTTTCCTGCTGTCAACCGCCTCAGTTGGCTCCCCGAACTGATTGCTCCTTCGGGTCTTCACCTCCACAAATACGAGCAATCCCCCCCTTTCTGCGACTATATCAATCTCTCCAATGGGCGTCCTGAGGTTCCTCTCAACAATCCTGTACCCCTTCCTCTTCAGGTATTTAGCCGCCTCGGCCTCTCCCTTTCTGCCAAGTTTGAGTCTATCGAAAAGGGGCATCTCTACTGAAAGGTGAGTAGTTTAAGGCCTGAGAGGGGATCCTCCTCCCTCTTGGCACTCATACCCTTTATCTCAAGGAGGACCACCTCAAGGACGAGGTATACCTCCGAGTCCTTCCTGAGACAACCCACCCTCACATCGTCCCTCTTGCCAAAGGCCCCGTGCAGATGTAACAGGGGTTCCCCCTCGCTGTCAGGGAAGAGGGTTCCAACAGCAAGGACCTCATGGCTCTCCTCGAGTGACCTCCACAGAGGCTGGGGAGGCATCTGCTCGGTGGCAGGCCCCACCACAAACTCTCCCCTCTTCAACCCCCCTACTAAATAGACCACCGCAGACTCTATACCCTCTGTCTTTGCCACCTGCCGGATGCACCCTATGGGGTCATCTCCATCACTCAGTCTCATTACCACCACCCTTCCGACCTGGCCTACCCGGTATTGCATATCCTCCCTCTCACATCTGCCGAGATCTCCTCTACAAACTCAAGTACCACCTCCATCTCTGAGAGGTCCTCCACCACCAGGTCAGCCCCTGCACGGAGGAGTGATTCCCTGTCATAGGGCCCGGTACAGACCCCAAGGGACCACGCCCCGTGGACCTTTGCACATCTCACATCCCTTGGAGTGTCTCCCACAACAATGCACCTCTGGGGGGTGAGGTCTCCGTCAGAGTGGTTCAGGAGTCGGGCGAACCTCCGGAGGGCAATTGGCAGGAGGGCATCTCTGTCCTCATGGTCTGAACCGAACGCCCCTGTCGGAAAGTAAGGATTCAGGCCAAAGGGACTGAGTTTTATCCTTGCCCCATCCTGGAGATTGCCTGTGAGCAATCCGGTTGGATGGCCCTTTTCTGTGAGATGTTCCAGAAACTCTCTCACCCCGGGCATCAACCTCCTCCAGGGGTTTTCTATCTCGCTCTGGAGATACCTGAGATACATCTGGACCATCGCATCCAGGTTGTCCTGAGTGGGAGGGATCCCATGGGCAACAAGACCCTCCTTCATAATCTGGATGTCGGTCTTGCCGGCCATCTTTATACCCCTGAAGGCATCCTTAACACCGAACAGTGTATGGAAGGCCATGTTCAGAGACCTGGTACCGGCCTCACCAGAACTTATGAGTGTCCCGTCAATATCAAAAAGCCACAGCACTGTTTATTTTACCCTTTCTTTGAGTGCTCTCTCAAGACGCTCTTCCGCCTTTGTGAGATTTTCCCCAAAACCCCTCCAGTCCTCTGACCTGAGGGCCTCCCTTGCCCTCTTCAGATACTGGAGGGCCTCCCTGACCGCCTCTTCGGGGGTGATCACCCCCTCTGGCACAGACACCTCTGGCCCGGTAGTCGTCTCGATCCTGCCACCAAAGAGTCCCCTCACTGCCTCCTGCAGGGTCTCCTCCATCACCACCTCATTGCCATAGGCGACTATCACCCTCCTCAACTCAGGCAGGCCCACCCTGTCAGTGGCCACCAGATACAGGGGCTGTACATACAGGAGAGACCTCTCAATGGGTATGATCAACAGACTTCCCCTTATCACATCCGAGCCCTTTTGACCCCAGAGTGTCAGTTGTTGCGAGATGTAGGCATTCTGGTCCACCCGGGCATCTATCTGTCTCGGGCCAAAGACGAGCCTGTCCCTGGGAAAGGTATAGACGACTATCTCACCGTAGTGCTCCCCATCACATCTGGCAGCCATCCATGCAGCCAGGTTGTCCCTCTTGGCAGGGGTGAAGGGTATCATAAGGACAAACTCCTCTGTGTCCTCCTCAGGTAGTGTCAGGATGAGGTAGTAGGGATCCATCTTTCTGTCCCTGTAAACCGGGATCTCCCAGAGGTCCTCTTTGTTGTAAAAGACCCTGGGGTCCGTCATATGATAGGTGGCAAACATCTCAGCCTGGATCCTCATCATGTTCCTCGGGTATCTGATATGTAATCTCAATGACTCGGGCATCTCCGATGCATCCTTAAAAAGCCCTGGGTATATCTTCTGATATGTCTTTATAACTATATCCTCTCTGTCCACCACATAAAAGTCCATCCTGCCGTTGTAGGCATCGATGGTAACCTTCACCGGGTTCCTTATGTAGTTTATTCCACCACGGATGGGCCTGGAGTAGGGCATACCCCTGGAGTAGGTATAGGCATCCAGTATCCAGTAGAGTCTGCCATCATCTGAGACGACCATGTAGGGATCCCTGTCATAGGCCAGGAAGGGGGCCACCCTCTCTGCCCTCTCCAGTATATCCCTGTAGTAGATGACCCTGCTCTGGGAGGTAATATCAGAGGAGAGTATTATCTTCAGACTACCAAACCTGAGGGCATACATAATCCTCAATGGGAATGAGGAGAGCCTTACCCCTCCCTCACCCTGGTAGTGGGTATAGACATTACCCACATTGGTGGGATAACTGAACTCCTTCACCTTTGTATTCACTATCACATACTCATTCGTATTCTCACCGTAGTATATCTCCGGCCTGGTCACCTTCAGTTCAGGAACCGTTGACACCGGGGGTATATCCTTAATTATGAACTCAGGTAGCCCTTCTCTGGTTATACCGCTCACGGGTCCCATCGCAAGCCCGATACCATGGGTGTAAACCAGGGTCTCATTTATCCATGATTTGCCCGGCAGGTCCTCATAGGAGAGTTCCCTTGGGGAAAGCATTACCTGGATATACCTGTCTCCGATCCGGTACCTGTCGTTGTCAACATCCACAAACCTGTAGTATGTCCTGATCTGCTGTAACTGGCTGTACGTCTTCAGCAGGGGGCCCTCGTCCCAGAGCCTTATGTTTCTTATTGTGGATAGATTTCTCTCTATATCAGCCATGCTGAGGGAATCGTCCACCTGGAAGGGCCTCACCTTGACCCTCTCCAAGTCATACCCAAGCCTTGTGAACCTTATATGGTTTTCTATATAAGGCCTCTCCAGTTCAAGTTCGTTCGGGGTCACCTTAATACTCTGCAGAAGCGAAGGGTAGAGGTTCAGACCGAGGATATAGACCAGGACAAATACAGCAAGAGGTATTACCGATGGTAGCAGCCTTCTCCGCATGAGTGTGAAGAACAGCCCCAAGGCAGTAAAGACCCCTGCACCACACATTATATTCAGCATCATAAGCCTTGCCTTCACATCTGTATAGGAGGCGCCATAGAGTATCCCGTGTTCACGGAAGAGGAGACCATATCTGTCCAGATAGAACTTCAGCGTCAGCGAAAGTATCAGGAGACTCAGAAGCCCACCGATATGGAGTTTTACAGTCCTGTGGACACTGAAGAGGCCCTCAACCAGGGTGATCCCTCCTCTCAACAGGTAATTGAGACCTACTGCAGTAACAGTAATAAACAGGAGCACCGTGATGGTCCTGTTCAGTATTCTCAGGAAGGACAGCCTGAACATATAAAAGGAGACATCCCTGTTAAATATGGGGTCAGTAATTGTTGATGCAGAGGCATCTTTGAAGAGCAGATATTCCTTCCAGAACTGACTCATGTAAAGACCACTGAAAAGGAAGACAACCCCCACCAGGGCCAGACTCAGGAGCCTTACCACCCTGTTTATATCCTGTCTCCTGAGGGCATACATATTGCCACCAATAAAGTAGACCCTTGCCTGAGGGAATTCCAGCCTGTTTGCAAAGAGCATGTTCAGTAGAAAGAATCCCCCTGCTATAGAAGCAGAGAGAATAAATAGATAAAACTTTGTGAGGAGTTCCTTCATAAAGACACTCTGGTATCCCACCTCACGGAAGAACAGATAATCCGTGTAGTAGCCCACAGAGGTGAAGAGACTAACAACTGTCAGCAGTGCCAGTATAGAGAAGACAACAAAGAGGATATTTCTCTTCATCGGTTTGTCTCTTTATTCACCTATCACCTTCACAAGAACCCTTTTACGTCTCCTGCCGTCGAACTCTCCGTAGAATATCTGTTCCCATGGACCCAGGTCAAGTCTACCATCTGTAATCGCCACAACCACCTCACGGCCCATTATCTGTCTCTTCAGATGGGCGTCTGCATTGTCCTCTCCCACATTGTGCCTGTATTGAGAGACTGGTTCATGGGGTGCGAGTTTCTCAAGCCAGTCCTTAAAGTCCTGATGCAGCCCTGACTCATCGTCATTGATAAAGACAGAGGCAGTAATGTGCATCGCATTGACAAGGACAAGACCCTCTTTTACTCCGCTTTCCCTTACGGCCTCTTCCACCTGAGGGGTGATGTTTATAAAGGCCACCCTTGTAGGTGTATTAAACCAGAGTTCCTTACGATAGGACTTCATATTGTCCTCCTTCCGAGATCTGATTCGTATTGCCTATTTTTCACCTTCTGTCTGAGACATGTCAACCCACCGGCATTTTACAAGAAACAGCCTGATATGATTATGGTTTCTTTCATTTCTTATACCTGGGCTTGTGGATTTGTACGGCGGGAGGTTGATAAAGGCAGGCCTTATATCAGCAAGGCTTTCACCCATGCTCTCTCCCTCAGAGGAAGAGAGAGTTTCACCTGTTAAGAGTGTTTCTTGCTTTATTTACCCTGTTAGAGATGGCCATGGTGGGGTCTCGAAAATCTTTGACGAGTAAAATCTGTCGCATAAGTTTGGGCTTGACATTTAAAGAAAAAAACACTATGCTAAAGATAGAAACAACCATAAAGAGGAGGAGTTATGCTTCTCATTGCAGAGAATCTCAACACCAGAAACAGGGCCTATATGGAGGCCCTTCAGAAGGGTGATCTGAAGGAGATTGTGAGAATGGTGGAAGAATTGGATAAGGCCGGTGCTGGTGTGATAAATCTGCAGTGCTCCCTTGACGGAACTGGTGACGAAGACAGGATGCCACCGCTTGTTGAGGCGATTATGGGGGAGATGGATGTGACCCTCTGTCTCGATACAAGAAACGTTGAGGCACTCCGGAAGGCCGTACCGCTCTGCAAGACCCCTCCTATAATCAATTACCTCTCTCTTGATGAACTGGATGTCTCAGAAGAGATATTATCACTCTGTCGCGAAAACAGATGTTTTCTGATCATCCGGGCCTTAAAAGGTATCATACCAACCTCCTTAGAGGGAAAACTCCAGGTCCTTGAAGAATTGATAGAGATGGCCAATTCAGAGGATATACCCAATGGCAGGCTATTTGCTGACCCGTCAGTGGTGCATATCGGGAGAGGATATGGTCAGGACCACCTCGTTAGCACCCATGATGCGGTGATCGCACTGAAAGAGATGGTTGATCCTCCGATCAACACAGTGGTCTGGGTCTCAAATATCTCCACAGGGCTGGGGGCATCCATCAGGTCCACACTCAATGCTACATTCCTGGGATACATGGCAGGGGCTGGACTGGATGCCGCCTTTGTGGATGTCTTTGACAGAGAGGTGATGAAGACTGTATACCTCATCAGGGCCTTCAGGAACGAGACCGTCTTCACACCTGCTGACCTGGAGGGTTGATATGATATTAGATAGAGAAGACCTGATAGAGGCATTGAAAGAGGCGATAAATCAGGAGGCAAGGGCCTGTAAATTCTATGAACACCTCTTTGAGAGGGCCTATTCAGAAGAGGCGAAAAACGCCTTTGAGGAACTGAGGAACCAGGAAAACTCTCACCTCAATTATCTCTGCAGAGTTATGGAACTGTTGAATTCCTCCGATGGAGTGATAACCTACAGGGAGTTTCTGGAAAACCCGGTGGAGTGTGTTACTCATCCTGAGCCACCTGCAGAGGAGGAAGAGGCCCTGAAGGAGACCTTCGTGGATGATACCGAAGCAATAATGGAGGCCCTACAGTTAGAAAGCAGAAAGTATAACCTCTATGCCGAGTTGGCAGAGGAGGTGAAGGAGTCACTCCTTAGTGGAGTCTTCCAGGAGTTGAAGGCAGAGGAGGACAGACATCTGAAAGACCTTAGAAGATTGAAGATGTTGGTTGAGAGTTGATGGATCTGGAGACCGGTATTTTCGAACTCTACAGGAAGGTTGCCACCTCTCTACCGCCTGATGTGGAAGAGGCCCTCAGAGGGGCCCTGAAGAGGGAGAGGGGAAGGGCGAGGTATTTTCTGGAGGTGATCCTGGAGAATATCAGGATAGCAAGGGCGAAGACCCTTCCATTGTGTCAGGACACCGGCATCCCCATCTTTTTTGTGGAGGCCCCGCCAGGGATATCAGAGCAGAGGATAAGAGAGGCGATCACCAGGGCCACAAGGAGGGCGACCCAGGAGATCCCTCTGAGACCAAACGCAGTAGAGCCGGTCACAAATACCAACAGTGATGACAACACCGGCAGGGAGTTCCCAATCATATACTTCAGGTCTTCTCAGAAGAACAACCTGAGGATTGATCTACTTTTGAAGGGTGGAGGGAGTGAAAATGTCTCACAGATATACAAGTTGCCAGAGGAGTCCCTGGGGGCAGGTAGAGATCTTGATGGTGTCAGAAGGTGCGTACTTGATGCTATTAACAGGGCTCAGGGCAGGGGATGCCCCCCTTATGTTGTAGGTGTTGCTGTGGGTGGCTCTGTGGATCAGGTGAGCCTGCTTGGTAAGAGGCTCCTTCTGAGACGGCTGGATGAGGAGACAGAGGCCGGCCTTTCAGAGTTTGAGACAAGACTCCTTAGAGATATAAACAGTCTTGGTATAGGACCATTCGGACTGGGTGGTAAGACGACAGCCCTTGCAGCACATTTCGACTATGCCCATAGACACCCGGCTACATACATAGTGGCAGTGACGATATCGTGCTGGGCCCACAGGAGGGGAAGGCTGATCTGGAGATGAAACCCAGGAGGATACAGACACCCCTCAGTGAAAAGGATGTGAGGAAACTCCGGGTTGGACAGTTCGTTCTGATCAATGGTTATATCCTGACAGCAAGAGATCGGATCCACAGGTTCCTCTTTGAGGAGAGACCTGACCGGAGAGAAATACCCTTTGAACTGGAGGGTGCTGTGATCTATCACTGTGGTCCTGTGCTGAGAGAGACCGATGAGAACTACAGGTTTGTGGTGGGAGGACCCACCACAAGTGCACGGATGGAACCCTACGAGTGGTTCCTTATAAAACACTATGGTATCAGGGGGATCATTGGGAAGGGTGGCATGGGAGAGAATACACTAAAGGCGATGAAAGAGGAGGGGTGTGTCTATTTTCATACCCTCAGTGGATGTGCTGCCCTCCTGGCAGACAGGATCAGAGAGATACAGGGACCTTGGAAGGAGGAGTTCGGGCTACCCGAGGCGATGTGGCTCCTTTATGTAGAAGACCTCCCAGCACTGATAACAATGGACTCTGAAGGGAATAGTTTACACAGAAAGATAAGAGAGACATCCGATAAGGCCCTTCGGAGGTTGTTGAAGAGATGATATTCATTGCAGGTGGTACAGGCTTCATAGGCAGGAACCTCCTGAAGGCCCTCAGGGACAGGGGGCTGAAGGTGAGGGCACTTGTGAGGTCTGAGAAGAAGGCCGAGGAGATAAGGCCATTTGTCGAGGAGGTCGTTTATGGTGATATCACTGACAGGGGCTCCCTTGACGGTCTGTTAAGGGGGTGTACTCTTGTGATCCACCTTGTCGGGATTATAAAGGAGACGAAGAGACTCACCTTCAGGGCTGTACATGTAGAGGGGACAGAGAACCTGGTCGAGGAGGCAAAGATACAGGGGGTGAGAGATTTCTTTTATCAATCAGCACTCGGGGCATCCCCCGGGTCTCCTTTTATGTATTCAAAGACGAAGGCCGAGGCAGAGGAGGTGGTAAAAGCCTCTGGACTCAGGTATCTGATCTTCAGGCCATCGCTGGTGCTGGGCAGAGGTGACGGCTTTTCAGAGAACATAAAGAAACTTCTCAAATTGGGTCCCTTTGTTCCCCTTCCTGGAGGTGGCAGGGCGAGGTTTCAGCCCATATATGTGGAAGACTGGGTGAAATGTTTCATCAGCATCTTAGACAGGGATGATGCATGGGGAAGGCTCTATGAATTTGGAGGCCCGGAGCATCTCACCTACCGTCAGATACTGGAACAGTATATGGAGGTGATGGGGATAAAGAAGAGGTTTGTAGAAATACCGATATACGCTGCGAAGTGGATGCTCCCCCTTTCATTCCTGCCCAGGGCAGTGGGGATACCTGTGCCAGAGGTGAGTCCGGAACAACTGGAGATGCTCTCTGTGGATAACATAACAGAACTGGATTCTGTGGAGAGACATTTCGGATTTACCCCTGCCAGACTGAAGGAATACATCACAGAGTTAGTTTCTT
>WGER01000020.1 GCA_015492645.1 Nitrospirota bacterium | reverse complement strand
GCATAGTTATTATTAATAACTATCAAAATTGCTTGATATTTTTGTCTAACTTATTGATATTTAAAAATAACTTTTGAAAATAGTTATTAAAATGAGGGGATTTTAGGGTAGATTGAGGCCCTGAAAAATCTACGATCTTTCAGGGATCACTGCCTCAAAACAGGGTCCCCGGAAAATCGTAAATTCATCCTCGCCCTTATCACAATAACTTCATCCCCGTGGCAAGACCACGGGGAATTCCAAGTTAAAGACTCATCGCCTCAAGCCTTGCAATCCTCTCCTCAATAGGTGGGTGGGTGCTGAAGAGCTTTACAAGGCTTTTACCTGATAAGGGGTTTACAATAAACATATGAGAGGTGGCAGGGTTGGCATGCATGGGTATCCTCTGGGTAGCCCACTGGAGTTTTCTCAAGGCATTGGCGAGAAACCTCGGATTACCTGCAATCCTTGCCCCACCTGCATCTGCTGCAAACTCCCTTGATCTGGAGATCGCCATCTGTACGATAAGCGCTATTATGGGGGCAATTATCATCATTATTAGGGCAACCACAGGATGTCCACCTTCGTCATCATCCCCCCTGTAACCTCCAAATATGAAGGCCCACTGGGCCATCTGGGCAAGATAACTTATAGCGCCCGCAATCGTGGCTGCCACAGTGCTGATCAACACATCCCTGTGCTTTATATGGGCCAGTTCATGTCCTATCACCCCGGCGAGTTCCTCAGGTGACAGAATTCTCATTATCCCTGTAGTAACAGCAACTGCTGCATGTTTGGGGCTCCTGCCCGTGGCAAAGGCATTCGGTTGCTCTTCATTGATTATATAAACCCTCGGCATCGGCATCCCCGCCTTCTGGGCAAGGGACCTCACAATGGAGTACAACTCAGGGGCCTCTGCCTCTGTCACCTCCCGTGCTCGATACATGGCAAGGACCACCTTATCGCTAAACCAGTAGGCAAAGAAGTTCATCAACCCGGCAAATATCAGAGCAACGGTCATCCCTGCCTTTCCACCAATCAATCCCCCTATCCAGATGAAAAATAGGGTGAGTATCAGTAACAACATAAATGTCTTAAATGTATTCATAGGGAACCTCCCTCATTAGCAGTAATTAACGGGCCAAGCCCTATTAATATTAATAACAGAATTGAGCCTCCTATGACAAGTGGACCGTAAGGATGAATTTTAAGCAAAACCCCTTATTTAACAATGGTTCTGAACCCAGAAACACAATGTAACGAATATTCTCATCCATTACTTTAAGTTACATTTCAGCGAAGATCTCCACAGTAGATCAACATTTAATATGTTGAAAACTTGAGGTTTTTTAGCCTTCCTTCACAACTGGCATTAAAGTTGCTGTGATTCTTAACTACACTTTTATGCCAGTGCATGAAGAGGTTATAGAGTTCCTCAAGGAAGTTCCTCCCTTCCAGTTTCTTGAGGAGGAGGACCTTTACTCTATTGTTCCAGGCATGAACATGGAGTTCTACCCAAAGGGGGCCGTAATCTTGCAAGAAGGAGGTCCTCCAAGTGATGCCCTGAGGATTATTAAAAAAGGAGCAGTGCAGGTATCCATAAAAGGAGAAAAGGGCGAAGAATTGATTATAGATGTAAGGGGAGAAGGAGAGACCTTTGGCCTGTGGTCCTTACTTGAAGGGGAACAGAAGACCACAGTTAGGGCGATTGAGGACACAATATGTTACCTGCTGCCCAAAGAGAGGGTCAAACACTTACTGGATACTAATGCCATATTTACTGAATATTTCCTCAGATCCCATATCTCAAAGTATCTGGACAAGGCCCTGAAAGAACGGATTCAGAAGGGACTCTCTCAGAGAGAAGTGGAAAGGGCGATCTTCACAACTCCTGTAATAAACATTGCCTCCACTGAACCTGTCACAGTGAAGGTTGATACACCCATACAGGAAGCCGCAAAAAAGATGGCAGAAAAAAGGATCAGTTCCCTTATAGTCGTGGATGAGGAGGACGTACCTGTAGGGATCATTACAGACAGAGATCTGAGAGAAAAGGTTGTTGCATTGGGCAGGAACCTGAATGAACCTGTAAGGAATATCATGAGTTATCCACTGAAAAAGATAGACGGGAGGCGATACTGCTATGAGGCGATAATGGAGATGATAAGGAATAACATACATCATCTTGTTGTGGTAAAGGATGGCAAACTCTATGGAATGGTCACAAATCATGACCTTATGCTCCTTCAGGGCTCTTCCCCGGTTTCAGTGGCCCAGGAGATAAGAAACCAGGACAGCATTGATGGCCTGGCAGAGGTCTCAAAGAAAATAACAGGACTGATTGGCCTCCTCATAAAGGAGGAGGCAAAGGCGAGAACTATCACCAGGATCATCTCTGAGGTGAACGACAGTCTTATCAGAAGGGTCCTGGAGATTGCTGAAAAAAAGTTCGGACCACCCCCCCTGCCCTACTGTTTTATTGTTTATGGCTCAGAAGGAAGAAAGGAACAGACCTTCAAGACGGACCAGGACAACGGGATCATATACAGAGACCCTGGCACACCCTCTGAGGCAACAGAGGCTGAAAGGTATTTCAGTGAATTCTCTGAGTTCGTGAAGGAATCCCTTCTGCGGTGCGGGTTTGCCTCCTGCCAGGGCAACTACATGGCATCCAACGAGAAATGGAGAAGGCCTCTCAGTGTCTGGAAGAGGTATTTTTCTGAGTGGATCAACACACCAACACCAGAGGCGATACTTCAATCGGTCATCCTCTTTGATTTCAGGGCTCTGTACGGTGATACAGACCTTGCCAGGGAGTTGAAGGAACATCTCCTGAACACCCTCAAGGGCAAGGATATATTTCTCCTTCACATGGCAAAACTCACAGTAAATGTGAAACCTCCACTCGGTTTCTTCAGGACCTTTGTAGTCGAAAAGAGTGGAGAACATAAGAATGAATTAAACCTCAAGTTTCGCCTGATAGCACCAATTATTAACATAGTCAGACTCTACAGCCTTGAAACGGCGATCCCCGAGACACCGACAATTGAAAGGATAGAACGCCTCAAGCAGATACATCCTGTGATGAAAGAGGTTGGTGAAGAACTCGCCTATGCCTTTGAGTTTGTCATGACCCTAAGGCTTCATCATCAATATGAACAGGTGCTCTCTGGCAGGGAACCTGACAATTATATAAACCCTGACACACTGACAAACTTAGAGAAGAAGACCCTGAAGGATGCCTGTCAGATTATCCGAAAGACGCAGGAGATCATTGAACAACACTATATGTTGGGGAGGGTTATGTAGTGCTTGATCTAATCAGGTACTTCTTTTTGAAGAGATACACCCTTTCCACCCCGATTGACAGGGCCAGATATGTGGTAATTGATACAGAACTCACGGGTCTTGATCCCAGGAAGGATTCTGTAGTCTCAATCGGCGCAATTGAGATGGAGGGATCAAAGATTCTGCTGGGCAGGACTTTCTACAGGGTGGTCGCGCCAGCCTGTGTTGATGTCTCAGCAGTCCCAATCCATGGAATCACTCCTCAGGAGACGATGGAATGTCCCAAGATCGAGGCAGTGCTCCCGGAGTTTGTATCCTTCTGTGAGGGTGCTGTATTGGTCGGCCACCGTATTGGTATAGATCTCACCTTTATAAACAGAGAACTCAAGGAGAACTATGGAACTGCCCTGACAAATCCCTCAATAGATACTTTCAGGATCTACAAATGGCTTAAGCGGCTGGAGATAGGGGCAGATGCCTTCTACGAAGAACCAAAGGAGTCAGAAACTCTCTTTGATATTGCAGGTGCCTTTGGCATTACTGTGAACAGAGTCCACGATGCACTCTACGATGCCTATATAACAGCCCAGTTATTTCAGAGGTTTTTACCAAAACTCATTGAAAGAGGCGTAAGGGAACTGAGAGACCTATTAAGAATCGGTCAGTCAGAGGGGAGGTGATAGGAAGAGCAGGTCTTTTTCTTTTTTGTTTTCAAACAAAAAGAAAGGAGGTCAGACAGATGTTAACAAAGGATCAGTTACAGGCTTACTGGCGACAGAATCTCACGTATATCGTCGTACTACTTTCAATCTGGTTTACCGTCTCCTATCTCTTCGGCATCATCCTGGCGGATGTACTTGACAGGATCAAGATCTTCGGATATCCCCTTGGTTTCTGGTTCGCCTGCCAGGGTGCTGAGATAACATTCGTGATCCTGATAGCAGTTTATGTAAAGTTGATGAACAACCTGGACCGAAGATTCGGTGTACAGGAAGAATAAAGGTGAAGGAGGTGAGAAGATGGGAATATTAACATGGACGTGGATAATAGTCGGTCTAACCTTCGCCCTGTATATAGGGATTGCGATATGGTCTAAGGCGAGAACCACAGGAGACTTCTATGTGGCTGCAAGACAGGTTCATCCTGTACTTAATGGAATGGCCACAGGGGCTGACTGGATGTCTGCTGCCTCTTTTATCTCCATGGCAGGGCTGTTTGCATTCCTCGGTCGTGACGGCTCCATGTATCTGATGGGATGGACGGGTGGATATGTGCTCCTGGCCATGCTACTGGCACCATACCTCAGAAAGTATGGCAAGTACACGGTCCCGATGTTTGTGGGAGAGAGATACTATTCACAAACTGCCAGGGTGGTAGCGGTCCTGTGTGCAATATTCGTCTCTTTCACCTATGTGGCTGGACAGATGAGAGGCGTTGGTGTGGTCTTCTCCAGGTTTCTTGAAGTGGATATAAACACGGGTGTTGTGATAGGAATGGCGATCGTCTTCTTCTATGCGGTGCTTGGTGGAATGAAGGGGATCACCTATACACAGGTTGCCCAGTACTGTGTACTCATAGTCGCCTATCTGATACCGGCCATATTTATCTCCTTCATGTTTACAGGAATCCCAATCCCCCAGATCGGTCTTGGGGCTGCACTCAGTGAGGCCGGACAGCGACTGCTACATGAGGATGCAGGCTTTCTCTTGCAGAAACTGGACCAGATACAACGTGATCTCGGCCTACCAGCCTTCACTCAAGGCGTGAAGCCCAGGATCGATGTGTTTGCAATAACCCTTGCGCTGATGGTTGGTACTGCCGGCCTCCCGCATATCATAATCCGTTTCTTCACCACACCAAGGGTTAAGGATGCCCGTGCATCTGCCGGTTGGGCGCTTCTTTTCATTGCCATTCTCTATACCACAGCACCAGCAGTGGGAACCTTTGCAAAGATGAATTTTATAAAGACCACACACGACAAGTCATACACGGAGGCTCCTTCCTGGTTCAAGAACTGGGAAAAGACCGGACTTATTGTGTGGGTGGACAAAAACGGCGACGGTAAGATGCAGTATGGCCCTGGTGCACCATTCAAGGGCAAGCCTAAACTCATCAAGACCGAAGGTGGAGACCTGAAGCGTGGTGAGTATGGCCAGGTGGTAGTAGCAAATGAGGTGATCCCGAATACCCGAAATGAGATATATGTTGACCGTGACATTATGGTCCTTGCAAATCCGGAGATAGCAAGACTGCCTGCCTGGGTGGTGGCCCTTGTTGCAGCAGGTGGTCTGGCCGCGGCACTCTCTACTGCTGCAGGGCTCCTACTGGTCATCTCTTCAGCACTCTCCCATGACCTTGCAAGAAACGTCTTCTTTCCAAGCATGACAGAGAGAACAGAATTGATCATTGCGAGGATTGCTGCTGGACTGGCGGTAATGATGGCCGGTTATTTCGGTATCCATCCACCAGGTTTTGTGGCACAGGTGGTGGCCTTCGCATTCGGACTTGCAGCCTCTTCCTTCTTCCCCATTATAGTGCTCGGTGTGTTCTGGACCAGGACTACAAGAGAAGGAGCGATTGCGGGAATGCTTTCGGGTATCATCTTCACTGCTGCATACATCATCTACTTCAAGTTTATAAACCCTGCTGCCAACAATCCACAGCACTGGTGGTTCGGTATCTCTCCTGAGGGTATCGGTACAATCGGTATGATCATCAACTTTATTGTCACCACAGTGGTCTCCCTCATGACAAAGGAACCTCCCCAGGAGGTCCAGCATATGGTCCGTAACCTCAGATACCCAAGGGAGGCATAAAAAAGAGAGGACGGGCTGAGCCCGTCCTCTCTCAATCTCCGAAATTAACTGTCCCTGAAAGTTGCCTTAGAATAGACCCTTCACCTTTCCAGTCTCCACATCCACATCTATCCTTCTGTAGGCAGGATCAGAAGAGGTGCCTGGCATCAGTTTTATATCTCCAGCCACTGGCACAACAAAGCCGGCACCCTTAAATACAAGTACATCTCTGACAAAGAGTTTCCAGCCCTTGGGCACACCCTTAATGTTTGGATTATCACTGAGGCTGAGGTGTGTCTTTACCATACAGGTACCGAGTTTTGAGAGTTCAGGGTCATCCTCTATCGCCTTGATCTTCTGGAGCGCCTGAGGGGCGTATTCCACTCCATCGGCACCATAGACATGCTCTGCTATCATCTCGATTCGATTCCTCTGGGGAAGGTCAACCTCGTAGAGAAACTTAAAATTATTCTCGTCCTCACAGGCATCGATCACTGCATCAGCCAGTTCAAGGGCGCCCTCGCCACCTTTAAGCCAGTGTTCACTTACAGCCACACGAGCCCCTGCCTCCTCTGCAATCCTCTTTACAGTTGCTATCTCGTCCTTTGTGTCTGTATGAAAGGCATTGATACAGACCACAGGGTTTATACCCGCTCTCTTCACAGTATTGATATGATGGACCAGATTTTCACATCCCTTCTCCACCCATGCCACGTTCTCCTCGTAGTACTCCTTCGGTATGGGCCTGCCGGGCACAGGGATCGGGGCACCACCATGACACTTCAGTGCCCTGATGGTTGCGACTATCACTGCTGCATGGGGCTTAAGCCCTGAGAACCTGCATTTAAGATTCCAGAACTTCTCAAAACCTATGTCTGCACCGAAGCCGCTCTCCGTAATGTGATAATCGGCCAGTTTCAGCCCCACCTTGTCGGCAATTATTGAGGACTGACCTATGGCTATATTGGCAAAGGGGCCTGCATGGACCAGCACGGGCTGGCCCTCAATTGACTGCATCAGGTTCGGGTTCAGGGCGTCCACCATCCATGCGGTCATAGCCCCTGCTACTTCAAGGTCCTCTGTGGTGATGGGGTTACCCTGCTTGTCATAGGCAACCACTATCCTGCCTATCCTCTCCCGGAAGTCCTTAAGGTCAGTTGCCACTGAAAGGATCGCCATGACCTCAGATGAGACGGCAATGTCAAACCTGGACTCCATCATAAAGCCGTCCATCTTCCCGCCAAGCCCGATGATTATCTTCCTGAGGGCCTGGGCACAGAAGTCAATCACCCAGCCCATCTGGACATTGCGGGGATCTATGTTCAGTCTCCTGAGGTTGCGCTTAGCGAGTTGCTCATCGGTGTAGTTGAATTCGTGTTGCATCCTGGCCGTAAGGGCCACCATCGCAAGGTTGTGGGCATTCATCACCGCATTGATGTCGCCAGTAAGGCCCAGTGAGAATGGCGTCAGGGGGATACACTGTGAAAGCCCTCCTCCTGCTGCTGAGCCCTTTATGTTCATCGTGGGGCCTCCAGAGGGCTGCCTGATGGCTGCCATTACATTCTTACCCCTCTTGCCCATTCCCTGAAGCAGACCTATTGTTGTGGTGGACTTTCCTTCACCAAGTGGAGTTGGGGTTATCGCGGTCACATCGATGTACTTACCGTCAGGGCGGTCCTTAAGACGGTTCAGTATACTCTTGTAGTCAACCTTTGCGACATAGTGACCGTGGGGGAGGAGTTCATGCTTCTCAAGTCCCATCTCCTCAGCCAGTTGATATACCGTCTTCATATTCTTCTCTGCTTCCTCAGCAATCTCCCAGTCAGCATGTTTCCTTGGATCAAGCGGCATAGTTACCTCCTTCTGAAAGGTTTTATAGTCAGGCCTTGAGGCCTTAACCTCAATAACTGATGAGGACCTTCACGAGTCTTTCATTCATTGAATGGACATTCTTGCTGGCAACCCTTGCTATAGTCTTCATAATCTTGTACATCATCTTCGGGGCCTCTTCTTCAAGGGCCTTGAAGTCCTCCGTCCTGATCAGGAAGACCTCTGTGTTATCTATAGCAGTTGCATTTGCACCGTGAAACCTCTTGTCTTCTATGACAGAGAGTTCACCAAAGAAATGACCTTCTGGGAGAACAGCAAGGGTCTGTTTCCAGCCGTCAGGTGTCGTCTTTGATATCTCCACCTTCCCCCTGTGCACCAGATATATCCCTTCAGTGGGCTCCCCTTCTTTAAATATACTCTGCCCCTTTGAAAAGGTCTTCGCCACCATCCTGCTACTGATCTCCTTTATCTCCTCCTCTGTAAGGTCCTTCAACAGTATCTGGTTCTTCATCTCCTTTACTCCGATCATTCAATGCCTCCTTTTCAATTTGACTACTCTATGGGCTCCAGCCTTACGGACGCCACCTTTAACTCTGGTATTTTACACAATGGGTCAAGATTTAAACTACTGGTCAGGACATTTGCTGCAGCCTCCCTGTAATGGAAGGGGATGAATACAACACCTCTGTCTGGTCTGCTTGTAACCCTCGCCCTGACCACCACCTCACCCCTTCGGGACACCACTTTCACCTTCTGTCCCTCTTTGATCCCCAGTGCCAGGGCATCATCTGGGTGGATCTCGACATAGGGTTCACCGGCTACCACCTCAATAGGAGGGACCCTCCGTGTCATCGTCCCGGTATGGTACTGAAAGAGCATCCTGCCGGTTGTGAGGACAAAGGGATACTCCTCATCCGGCTCCTCAGCAGGTGGTCTGTATTTTACAACTGTAAATCTCGCTTTACCCCTCGGGAAACCCCCTTTGAACAGATACCTTGTGCCTGGATGGTCCGTGGTAGGACAGGGCCACTGGAGACCCCCGCGCTCCAGTCTGGAGTATGTCATCCCTGCCATGGCGGGCCAGGCCATACCTATCTCCTGAAAGACCTCCTCTATGGTGTTGTAGGTCATCTCATAGCCCATCCTCTTGCTCAATTCCGCAATGATCCAGGAATCCTCCCTCGCCTCCCCTGGTGGGCTTACTGCCCTGCGGACCCTCTGCACCCTCCTCTCCGTGTTCGTGAAGGTCCCGTCCTTTTCTGCAAAGCATGCCCCCGGCAGGACCACATCGGCCAGTTCAGCCGTCTCTGTCATAAATATGTCCTGCACCACGAGGAAATCCAGTGCCTTCAGGGCCTTCACGGTGTGTCCCACATCAGGATCACTAAGGACAGGGTTCTCACCCATGATGTACATGGCCTTCAATCTGCCGGCCTCGGCCTCAAAGGTCATTTCAGATGCGGTAAGCCCTATCCTGTCCGAGAGTCTCACTCCCCAGAGTCTCTCAAACTTCTCCCTCACCGCAGGTATATCAACCCTCTGATAACCTGGATACATGTTGGGAGAGCATCCCATGTCCGTGGAGCCCTGGACATTGTTCTGCCCCCTTAAGGGGTTCACCCCTGCAGAGGCCTTTCCGAGGTTACCGGTCATCAGGGCAAGATTGGCAATGGAGAAGACATTGTCTGAGCCGTGGGAATGCTGGGTAATGCCCATGGTATAGTAAATACCCGCCTTTTCTGCAGTAGCATACATCCTGGCAGCCTGAACTATCTTTTCCTTTGGCACCCCGGTGATCTTCTCTCCCACCTCTGGAGGGTATTCCTCTAAATTCGTACGGAACTCCTCATTGAACCCCTCTGTCATCATAACGATGAATTCTTTATCGTAGAGTTCCTCCTTCAGAATCACATGCATCATGCTGTTCAGGAGGGCAACATCTGTACCTGGCCGGTGCTGTAACCATAGGTGGGCAAACCTCACGAGAGGAACCCTCCTTGGATCAGCAACGATCAGCCTTGCTCCTCTCCTTACAGCCTTTATCATCCTCAGAGCAACTATCGGGTGATTTTCTTTTGTGTTTGAGCCTATCACGAATATCAGATCGTTGTCCTCTATCTCCTGGATGGAGTTCGTCATAGCCCCTGAGCCGAATACAGTGGCCAGACCGGCCACAGTGGCGGAGTGTCAGTAACGGGCACAGTGGTCAACATTGTTCGTGCCAACGGCTGCCCTCATAAACTTCTGAAAGAGGTAGTTCTCCTCATTGGTACACCTTGCAGATGAAAGCCCCGCTATCGCATCAGGACCGTACCTCTCCTTTATCTCTTTGAGTCTTTCTGCCACATAATCAAGGGCCTCGTCCCAGCAGACCTCCTCAAATCGCCCATTCTTCCTTATAAGTGGTCTCTTCAGTCTGTCAGGATGGTTTACAAACTTAAAACCAAAACGGCCCTTTACACAGAGCCAGCCCTCATTCAGTGTGTCAGGGGAAGAGGTGACCCTTATTATCTCGTTTCTGCTCACATGAAGGGTTATATTGCAGCCACAACCACAGTAGGGACATATGGTGTCAACCCTCTTTATATCCTTCTGTCGGCCCTTGCCAAGGGAGAGTTTTCCGACAAGTGCACCTGTAGGGCATACACTCACGCACTGCCCGCAGAACTCACAATTGAGGTCCTTCTCAAAAGCGGGTGCCACGATCGTCCTGAAACCCCTGTAGGCAAAATCGATGGCAGATACACCCTGAACCTCCTCACAGACCCTGACGCACTTGCCACAGAGGACACACTTCTCCATGTCCCTCTCAATGAATGGATTGTTGTCCTTTTTGGAGTACTGCCGCCTTTCACCCCAGAACCTGTTTTCTCTCAGACCATAGAAATATGCGAGTTCCTGGAGTGTACAGTCTCCAGCCTTTTCACAGACCATGCAGTCATTGGGATGGTCACTCAGTAGAAGTTCCACAATGGTCCTTCTTATCCTCTCAATCTCATCATTCGTGGTTGTAACCTCCATCCCTTCCCTCGCCGGGGTGGTGCAGGCTGTCACAGGCCTCGGCATCCCTTTGATCTGTACCAGACAGAGCCTACAGGCACCAAAGGGCTCAAGCCGCGGGTCATCGCAGAGGGTCGGAATGTAAATATCGGCCTCTCTGGCCGCCTCCAGGACCGTAGCCCCCTCAGGAACTTCAACGTATTTACCGTCTATTATAAGGGTTATCATAAGACCTCCTATCCCTTCTTTATTGCACTAAACTTACATGTCTCAAAACAGGCACCGCATTTTATGCATATCTCCTGGACAATCCTGTGAGGTTGTTTCCTCTCTCCCACTATTGCACCTGCTGGACACACCTTCGCACAGAGTGTACATCCCTTACAGAACTCCTCCAGTATGGTGTAGGTGAGGAGGTTCTTACAGACACCTGCCGGGCACCGCTTTTCATGTATGTGGGCTTCGTATTCATCGCGGAAGTACTTTATTGTACTCAGAACCGGGTTCGGTGCTGTCTGGCCAAGTCCACAGAGTGAACCGAGTTTTATATCATTGCTCAGGACCTCAAGGAGTTCGATATCACCCGGGCGACCACGGCCTTCTGTGATTCTGGTCAGTATCTCAAGGAGCCTCTTTGTACCTATACGACAGGGAACACATTTACCGCATGACTCTGCCTGTGTGAACTCGAGAAAGTACTTTGCAATATTCACCATACAATCGGTCTCGTCCATCACAACCATACCACCTGAACCAACAATAGAGCCAACTTTTGTGAGATTTTCATAATCCACCGGTATGTCAATTAGATGAGCAGGGATACAGCCACCGGAAGGTCCCCCTGTCTGTACCGCTTTAAGTCTTCTGTCGCCCTCAATACCTCCTCCTATCTCGTAGATTATCTCGCGCAGGGTTATTCCCATAGGCACCTCAATGAGTCCTGTGTTTCTCACCTTGCCTGTCAGGGCAAAGACCTTTGTCCCCTTGGATTTATCAGTACCATATTGAGCAAACCAGAGTGCACCATTTCTGATTATATAGGGAACATTTGCAAGTGTCTCAACGTTGTTTATAACTGTAGGCTTCCCCCAGAGACCCTTCTCCACAGGGAACGGTGGCTTCGCCCTCGGCATCCCCCTCTTCCCCTCAATTGAGGCTATGAGGGCGGTCTCCTCACCACAGACAAAGGCACCTGCACCGAGTTTTATCTTAATATCAAAGGAAAACCCGCTGCCAAGAATATCGTCCCCTAAAAACCCCCTCTGCCTTGCCTGTTCTAAGGCGATACCCAGTCTCTTAACAGCAAGGGGATACTCTGCCCTTATATAAACATAGCCCTTTTTTGCACCAATTGCATACGCCCCAATAATCATCCCTTCTATTACCGAATGGGGATTACCCTCTATAATTGAGCGGTCCATAAAGGCACCTGGATCCCCTTCATCTGCATTACATATAATGTATTTGACCTCAGAGGGGTTCTTCCTTGCATATTCCCATTTGAGGCCTGTGGGGAAACCTGCTCCACCACGGCCTCTTAGACCAGATGCCTCAATTGTATTCACAATCTGTTCAGGTGTCATCTCTGTTAGGGCCCTTCTAAGGGCTTCATATCCACCTCTGTCTATGTATGAGTCTATCTCCTCAGGATCGATCTCTCCACAATCTGCAAGGACCACCTTTACCTGTTTTTCATGGAACTGGCGGTAGTCATCTTTTACAGTCCACTCCTCTACCGGCATCCCCTTTATTATGTGTTCCTCAACTATCTGAGGGACCATCTCTGGCTTTATATACTGGTATGTGGTTTTCTCTCCGTCAATTATCACATCCACAAGCACATCCCTTGCACAGAACCCCCTGCAACCCACCTGATGAATCGAACAATTTCTGTCCACAGTTGCATCAATCCCTTTTTCCTTCAGGCTCTCTCTGAAGGCTCTCAACACCGTCTCACCACCAGCAGCAAGACCGCCCGTCCCCATACAGACCTTTATCTGGATATCCTTCCCCTTCATTTGAGCCTCTTTATCTCCTTCATCAATCTGTCAGCCGTCATTTTGCCCTGAATATCTTTGTTTATGATTACTACAGGTGCAATGCTACAGGCCCCAACACAGTTGACCTTCTCTACAGTGAACTTGCCATCCTCAGAGGTATCCTCTCCTGAGGGTATCTGGAGTTCCTTGGTTAAAGAACTGAGCAGTCTCTCTGAACCCTTGACATGACATGCCGTCCCACAGCAGACAGTAATGATATTTTCTCCCCGTGGCTTGAGATGAAACTGGGCATAAAATGTGGCAAGGCCATAAAACTTGGCAGGTGGGACATCAAGGGTCTTTGAGAACCAGTTTACTGCATCTTCTGGTATATAACCAAAGTCCCTCTCAAGACACTGTAGTAGATATATGAGGTTGCCCTCTTCTCTTTCATATTCATCCAATATCTTCTTCAGTTTTTCTTCCACTGCTCCCTCTCATTATCAAGAATCTAAAAAATCTAAAAAGAGTAATTAAAATACCATAAGAGATTTTAGAAAGAAAACACCCTCTAAGAAAATATAATTTTTTTTTATACCTGAGTTTCTCGGCAAGGATCCCAGGAAAATCGTAATTCTCCTGGGTCAGAATCCCGCTTACTATGGTTTTTAACCAAAGGTCTAACAGTAAATCTGGAAGAAGCCAATCTAAGAGAGGATAATAGATGGCATAAATCTGTTAGAATAAGATGATGCTCTACTGGTTCTACAGAAGACCTGCCCTTTCAGAAGGGGCAACCAGAAACCTGTTAGAAGCCATTAAAGGGGACATCACAGAAGAGATTGAGTCCCTCGAGACAGAGTTCTGCTTTTATGTGCTCACAGAGAGGGAATTGAATCTCTCTGAAATCACTGTCCTTAGATGGCTCCTTGCAGAGACATTCCATCCAGAGGGGCTTTCAGAGGAGAGTTTTCTGAAACCCCATAATGGTAAAGACCTCCTGATAGAGGTAGGACCGAGGCTGAACTTCACCACCGCCTGGTCTACCAATGCGGTCTCCATATGTCATAACTCCGGTCTCACCTCCATAAAGAGGATTGAGAGGTCGAGAAGATACCTCTTCCGTTTCAGGAGAGTTTTTTCTGAAACACAAATGGATGATTTTTATCAGAAGGTCCTTCCAAAGATTCATGACAGGATGACAGAGTGTCCCTACCCGGAGAGGTTGAGGGACTTTGATCCAGGACTGAAACCTGAACCCGTTAAGGTTATCCCCCTTATTGAGGAAGGGATCGAGGCCCTAAGGAGGGTGAATCTCCAGATGGGACTCGGTCTGGACGAACAGGACATACAGTATTACTACAAACTCTTTGTGGAGGAACTGAAACGGAACCCCACGGATGTGGAGTGTTTTGACCTGGGGCAGTCAAACAGTGAACACTCAAGGCACTGGTTCTTCAAGGGAAGACTGATTGTTGAGGGTAGAGAGGCACCCCACACCCTCCTGCAACTGGTAAGGGAACCCCTTGAGAGAAATCCTGCAAACTCCATAATAGCCTTCAGGGATAACTCCTCTGCAATAAGGGGGGCTGAGGTGGAGGTGCTCAGACCCACAGAGACCACAAGGGCATCAAGGATGCAAACCAGGGCAGTTTTACTTCATCCGATATTTACGGCAGAAACCCACAACTTCCCGACAGGTGTGGCCCCCTTTCCAGGCGCAGAGACAGGCACGGGTGGCAGAATAAGGGATGTCCATGCAACAGGCAGGGGTGCCCATGTTATAGCAGGCACTGCTGCATACTGTGTTGGCAATCTCAGGATACCGGGCTACAGGCTACCCTGGGAGCAGGAGGACTTTCAGTACCCCGGCAATCTCGCCTCACCACTGCAGATAGAGATAGAGGCGAGCAACGGTGCCTCTGACTACGGCAATAAGTTCGGTGAACCTGTAATACAGGGGTTCACCAGGGCATTCGGGCTCAGGACACCTGACGGTCAGAGGTGGGAATGGGTCAAGCCCATCATGTTCACAGGGGGTGTAGGTCAATTGGAAGACACACACAGGGAGAAGTTCCCTCCAGAGGTGGGGATGCTGGTTGTGAAGATCGGAGGTCCTGCCTACAGGATCGGTATAGGTGGCGGGGCTGCCTCAAGCATGATACAGGGTGAGAATGTGGAGGAACTGGACTTCTCCGCCGTACAGCGTGGAGACGCCGAGATGGAACAGAAACTGAACAGGGTGGTCAGGGCCTGCGTGGAGATGGCAGATGCAAACCCGATACTCAGCATCCACGATCAGGGGGCAGGAGGAAACTCAAATGTCCTGAAGGAGATCGTCTATCCTGAGGGTGCACGGATTGAGGTGAGGAAGATACTCCTTGGCGATGAGACACTGTCAGTGCTGGAGATATGGGGTGCTGAGTACCAGGAAAATGATGCGATCCTCATAAGACCAGAGTCCATTGAAACCTTCAGGAGGATCTGCGAAAGGGAGAAACTCCCATTCTCGGTGGTTGGAGAGGTGACAGGTGACGGATATATAGTCCTCTACGACTCTAAGGATGGTTCTACCCCTGTGAACCTCCCTTTAGAGAGAGTCCTGGGCAAGATGCCACAGAAGACCTTCCACCTGGAGAGGACAGAAGAGGTGAGGACCCCTCTACAGATACCTGATGGCATCTCTGTTATGGATGCCTTGGAAAGGGTGCTGAGGGTCCTTTCAGTAGGTTCAAAGAGGTTCCTCACAAATAAGGTGGACAGAAGCGTCACCGGCCTTATAGCACAGCAGCAGTGTGTGGGGCCCATGGGGCTCACCCTTTCGGATGTGGCTGTTGTTGCCCAGAGCCACTTCAGCACCAGGGGTATAGCAATATCCATCGGAGAGCAACCCATAAAGACCCTCATTGACCCCTCCAGGATGGCCAGACTTGCTGTCACCGAGGCGATCACCAACCTGATGTGGGCCAGGGTTACCAGTCTGCAGAATGTGAAGTGTTCTGGAAACTGGATGTGGGCCCCCAAGTTGCCGGGAGAGGGGATAAAACTCTATGAGGCAGTTCTTGCCCTGAGAGACATACTGATTGAACTCGGGATAGCAATAGACGGTGGAAAGGACAGCCTCTCCATGGCAGCCATTGTAAGGAGTCCAGACGGGACAGAGGAGGTGGTGAAGTCCCCTGGTACCCTGGTCATCTCAGCCTATGCACCCTGTCCTGATATAAGGAAGGTCCTGACACCTGACCTGAAGGGATCGGATACCAGACTCCTCTACATAAATCTCTCAGGATGGCAGTTCAGACCAGGTGGTTCTGCCCTTGCACAGGTGTTTGGACAGGTGGGAGACGACTGTCCTGACCTGCACAGCGCCCAGGAACTTAAGAGGGCCTTTTCAGTGGTGCAGTCCCTGATAGACAGGGACCTCCTCCTTTCAGGTCATGACTGCTCCGATGGGGGATTGATCACCTGTCTGCTGGAGATGGCCTTCGGGGGATGCAGGGGTCTCTATATCGAGTTTACAACCCGGGAAAGGGACACCCTGAAGGTCCTCTTTTCAGAAGAACCCGGGTTCGTCCTTGAGTGCAGAGAGGAAGACCTGCAGGAGGTGATCAGGGCATTCCACAAGGAGGGGATCAGCCCCCTTGAAGTGGGCAGGACCACCGATGAGGAACGGGTGGTGGTTGTGCACAACGGCTCTGAGGTCCTGAACGAGGAGATGCCGCGTCTGAGGCTCCTCTGGGAAGAGACCAGTTACAGGCTGGACAGACTACAGGCAGACCCTGAGTGTGTGGATGAAGAGTACCAGAGCCTCCGCAGCAGTTGGAGACCACCCTACCGTCTTACATTCACCCCCTCACCAACAGGCCCTGAGGTCTTAAAGGGGAGTAAACCGAGGGTGGCCATAATCCGTGAGGAGGGCAGTAACGGAGACCGTGAGATGGCAGCAGCCTTTCATATGGCCGGATTCGAGGTCTGGGATGTGACCATGACTGACCTCCTCCGAGAAGAAGTATCACTCAGGCAGTTCAAGGGGGTCGCCTTTGTTGGAGGCTTCAGTTATGCAGATGTGCTCGATTCAGCAAAGGGCTGGGCCGCTGTGATAAGATTCAATCCGAGGTTGCAGGAGGAGTTCTCAGAATTCTATGCCAGACCTGATACCTTCAGCCTCGGTGTCTGTAATGGATGCCAGTTGATGGCACTGCTCGGCTGGGTCCCCTACAGGGACCTGGAGGACAGAAGGCAGGTGAGGTTTATAAGAAACCGCTCTGAGAGGTTTGAATCCCGGTTCTCCACTGTGAAGATACTCCCATCACCCGCCATAATGCTCCAAGGGATGGAGGGCTCTATACTGGGCGTGTGGGTCGCCCATGGTGAAGGAAGGGTCCACTTTCCTGATCCATCTGTAAAGGAGGATATCTTGAGAAGGGGTCTTGCCCCGTTGAGATATGTTGACGAGACAGGTGATGTTACCACCCGCTACCCCTTTAACCCCAATGGTTCAGAGGATGGTATCACAGCCCTCTGTACACCTGACGGAAGACACCTGGCGATGATGCCTCATCCCGAGAGGACATTTCTCCTCTGGCAATGGCCATGGATACCCGAACAGTGGTGGGACCTGAAGGCCTCCCCATGGCTCAGGATGTTCCAGAATGCAAGGAGGTGGTGTGATGAATCAGCCTGAGGGGACCTTCACATGCAGACTGTAGCCGACCTTCCTGAAGATTTCGACCCACCTCTGTGCATTCCTGTCTCTCTGCAGAAGGAGTTTCCTCTTGTCAGGGAGCAGGACCTTCCCCAGAGAAAAATAGAGGTTCTGGGTCTTCCAGAGGTTTGGTTCCAGTCTCAGGTCCTTAGAGAACCTGAGCAGCCTGTAGAGTTCCTCAAGCAGTACGGTCTCCTCAGGGGCATCCCGCAGGGATCTCATCAACTCCTCTGCCTTCTCAGCCACCTTCAGTGACAGAGACTCCCTGCTCACCTGTATCCCCCACTTCTGGCACTCCTGTACAAGGGCCTCAAGTCTCTGGAGGTCTCCACTCTCAAGGGCCTCAAGCAGTTCCCTGTTCAGTGTATGTTCTGCTGCCATCAGAAAGGACTTTGGCACAGGTGAGTCTATGGAAAGGAGAAAACTCATCACCTGATAGTTATCCTCGTAGATGTCTCTGTAGAATGAGTCCATCTCCTGGAAGGTCTCCTCAAGCAGTGTCCTGACGATCCTCCTCTGTTCATCCCTGAACAGGTGCCAGAGTGAGTAGACATGACCCCTGAAGTGCCTGTCAATCAGTCTTATCACGTCTGCCACAGAACCCTGCCGAAAGGCCTCCCTTATCTCTGCCTGGGCAGTGGCTGTACCGGGGGCCTGCTCAGGACAAAGACCGGCAGTTATGTTATGGTCACCCAGAGAGAAGACCGTAAACGAGAAGGACTGCTCCTGCCAGGTGACCTCAGAGGTGACCCTTGCCCTGCCTGTCAGGAACCTCTGTCTGCCCGCCATATCTAAGTTGTACTCTTCAGCCTTTATCCTGTACTGGTAGATCTGAACCTCCTCGGGGTAATCCTCGAAAAGGGATGAGATCGCATAATGGGCCCCCACCCTGAGGAGGTCCACCTCTGCGGTCTTCACAAACCTCTCATAGACCTCTGCACCGTTTCTGTATACATTGCTCGGTGCGGTCTTCAGTATCTGGAGGAACTCGGTTTCAAGGTCAACCCCTGATACCTCCCTCGCCAGTTGCATGGCCCTTGCTGCATACTTCATCACCTGAAGGGTCTCTATACCAGAGATCTCATCAAAGAACCAGCCGCAACTGGTGTACATCAACAACGCCTGTCTCTGCATCTCAAGGAGTTTCAACACCTTGACAATCTCTTCATGCCATAAGGGTCTAATGGCATGGTCCTGGAGGTATCTCAAGACAGTCTCCCTCCGTCTGTCCAGCACCACGGTGATGTATTCGTCTCTTGCCAGCCAGGGGTCCTTTAAGAGGGACCCAGCCTCCCTCTCAAAGAGTTCCCTAAGTCTGTCTCTCAGCATATCCATCGCCTTACGGAGGGGCCTCCTCCAGGCCTGTGACCACCCAGGGTTTACCCCGGTATGGCAACCACAGTCATCTGCCCACCTCTTTACTCCGTGAAAACAACTCCAGGAGGTGTTTTCGATAATCTGGGCCTCATATTCAGGAAAATACCTCTCAAGGTAGGCACCATAGTTTGTTATCTCCGCATATCCTGATTTCTGGATGTAATAGAGACAGTAGGCGAGTGCCATGTCACCACCTCTGTGGTGATGACCGAAGGTCTCTCCATCTGTGGCTGTATGCACAATCTGTGGCCATCGCCTTTGGTCATTGAATGCGGCAAGGAGTCTCTTTGCAAACTCCTCACCATTGTTAAGGAGTCCCCCAAAGGCGATGTCACGAGAGATTGGACCATCATAAAAAAAGACGACAATCTGTCTGCCTGATGGAAGTTTAACCAGGTATGGCCTTGTGGGGTCCACCCTCCCTCCCGAGACATCCCTGAAGGACCTGCCAGAGCCGAGTCTTCTCACACCTGAGGCCTGATAGGGAGAGAGTATCGTAAAGACTATACCCTCCTCTGACAGGATCTGAAGGGTCTCCAGGTCGACAGCAGTTTCAGGGAGCCACATCCCTTCAGGGTCACGTTTAAACCTGTACCTGAAGTCCCTGATCCCCCATATTATCTGTGTCCTCTTGTCCCTGCTATCAGCCAGGGGCAGGATTATATGGTTGTAAGCCTGGGCTATTGCGGAGCCGTGGCCTGAGAATAGTTCCATACTCTCCCTGTCCGCCTGAATGACCGCATCATAGACCTCCGGGGCCTTCTTCTGGAGCCAAGTGAGCAGTGTAGGACC
Source organism: Nitrospirota bacterium (assembly GCA_015492645.1). Classification (GTDB taxonomy): domain Bacteria; phylum Nitrospirota; class Thermodesulfovibrionia; order Thermodesulfovibrionales; family JdFR-85; genus JdFR-85. The sequence continues at coordinate 14,720 of WGER01000020.1, read as the reverse complement.
AAAATTGAAACTCATCCTGGAGTAGTTGTTCACAATGTCCACCACAACACCGTCCGGGTCCAGTATTCTCGAGGCGGTATTAGGTCCATAGCATTCTGCAGTAATCCTCTCGTTCCAGTCATGATAGGGGTAGGCAGAGTCCTCTGTCTCCACCTCTTCTGTCCAGGGATTCTCTCTGGGTGGCTGATAGAAATGCCCGTGGATACAGATGTATCTGTCCATTCTAAGCAGGGTTCTTGAAGAAGAGCACAGCCAGTGGAGGAAGGGTCAGGTTCAGACTGAATGGTCTGCCGTGGTGCTCCACCTCCTCTGCCATAGCACCACCCAGGTTGCCCATTCCACTTCCTCCATAGCAGGTGGCATCACTGTTCAGACACTCCTTCCAGTATCCTCCCATTGGCACCCCTACTCTGTAGTTGATCCTGGGTACAGGTGTAAAATTACAGACCACAAGCACAGTCTCCTCAGTAGATGCACCCTTTCTTATAAAACTGATCACGCTATGCTGCCAGTCCTGATAATCTATCCATTCAAACCCCCTGGGGTCAAAGTCCAGTTCGTAAAGTGCAGGTGTGTTCCTGTAAAAGTGGTTCAGGTCCTTCATCCATTGCTGTATCCCCTGATGCTCTTTATACTGCAGGAGGTGCCACCTCAGGCCATCATCGTGGTTCCACTCCCAGTCCTGGCCAAATTCCCCCCCCATAAAGAGTAGTTTCTTCCCTGGATGCCCATACATATATCCAAAAAGCAGCCTCAGGTTCGCACACTTCTGCCAGTGATCCCCTGGCATCTTCCACAGCAGAGACCGCTTTCCATGAACCACCTCATCATGGGACAGGGGAAGGAGGAAGTTCTCAGTAAAGGCATACCAGATACTGAAGGTGAGTTGGTGATGGTGATACTTCCTGTATATCGGGTCCTTTGAAAAATAAACCAGTGTATCATGCATCCAGCCCATATTCCACTTCATCCCGAATCCAAGACCACCCAAGTAAACCGGTCTGGAAACCATAGGCCAGGCGGTGGACTCCTCTGCAATCGTCTGAACATCAGGAAAGACCTTGTAGACCTCTTCGTTCATCCTTCTCAGGAAGGATATCGCCTCGAGGTTCTCCCTCCCCCCATATTCATTCGGTATCCATTCCCCTTCCGCCCTTCCATAATCAAGATAGAGCATGGAGGCGACCGCATCCACCCTCAGCCCATCTGCATGGTATCTGTCGAGCCAGAACACGGCATTGCTTATAAGGAAACTCCTCACCTCGTTCCTTCCGTAGTTAAAGATATAACTGTGCCAGTGGGGGTGATAGCCCTTTCTCGGGTCGGCATGTTCATAAAGGTGTGTACCGTCAAAGTATACCAGGCCATGCTCGTCTGAGGGAAAGTGGGAAGGGACCCAATCAAGGATCACCCCTATTCCCTCCTGGTGTAATCTATCCACAAGGTACATAAAGTCCTGGGGTGTCCCGTATCTTGAGGTGGGGGCGAAGTAACCTGTCACCTGATAACCCCAGGACCCGTAGAAGGGATGTTCCATCACAGGCAGGAACTCCACATGTGTAAACCCCATCTCCTTTACATACCGGGGCAGTTGCTCGGCCATCTCCCGATAGGTGAGAAACCTGTTCCCCTCCTCTGGTACCCTCTTCCAGGAACCGAGGTGGACCTCATAAACAGAAAATGGCCCCTGCAGGCTGTTATACCTGTGACGGTTCCTCATCCACTCACCGTCATTCCACTGGTAACCGAGGTCCCAGACCACAGAGGCGGTCCCTGGAGAGGTCTCTGAGTAGAAGCCGAAGGGGTCAGCCTTGTCCACCCTGTAGTTGTGGTACCTGGAAACGATGTGATACTTGTACCGGGTACCGGTTGAGACATGAGGTATAAAGCCCTCCCATATACCAGAACCGTCCTCCCTCTGGAAAAGTGGATGAGACTCCTTGTCCCATTCATTGAAGTCTCCAAAGACCGTGACCCTCTCGGCATTAGGGGCCCAGAGGGCAAAGTATGTCCCCTTCACCCCCTCTTTAACAAGTGGATGGGCACCCATCTTCTCATATAAACGGAAGTGACTCCCTTCTTTAAAGAGGTATATGTCGTGCTCTGTGAAGAGACTCATCCTGCCTACATTCATAGGTCTCATTATAAGTAAACAACAGGGGATAATTCCAACTCCAGGATCTTTCGCCCCATACCCCAAAATTGGATTTATGCCAATTTGGCTCTATTCTTCAATATATGTGGTATAATGAGACTATGACACGGAAACTGAAAGAACTGGACTCCCTGTGGAAAAAGGCCCTCTCCCGATTATTGAGAAACAGGCGATATCATACAGCACCTCCAGAACAGAAGGAACAGATGCTCCAGAAGATGATAAGGTCCATAGAAGAAGAGATCAGAAGTGTTGAAGCACGGAAGGACAACAGGGCCTGAGGTTATCTCAGGCAGACAGATTGCCCTGAAGGTCCGGGAGAGGATGGAAGAACTGAGCCCGCTCATCGAGCACTTCACATCAGAGGTCTGTCCTGAATGCAGAGATGTCTGCTGCAAGCAGAAACATGGCATCCCTGATAAAGAGGACAGGCACCTCTTCTTTCTGTTAAACTCGCAACCACCTGAGCTGGATACAAAAAGGGCACCTGACGATTACTGTCAGTTTTTATCAGACAGGGGGTGTATCCTTCCCAGGTGGCAGAGACCCTTCAGATGTACATGGTACTTCTGTGAAACCCTCCTACGGGTTATGCCTGAGAGAGACCCCAGAGGCTACAGAAAGATGATCAGCCTCCTTCAGGAGGTCATTCTCCTGAGGCAACATCTAACCCCCAATCTCTGACATCGCCTTTGGAATCTCTTTAAACTCTTTGCTGAGCAGATGGCCTTCTGGTTTTGCCTCTACAGCCAACCTGAGCAGTCTCTCTATCTCCTCGTCTGTGGCACCACTTCTGAGTGGAGCCCTGAGGTCTATTTCAGTCTCGGAGAATAGACAGGGCCTCACCTTCCCATCTGAGGTTATCCTCAAACGGTTACAGTTGCCACAGAAGTGCTCAGATACCGGACTTATGAACCCAACAAGTCCCCTGCCAGATGGAATCCTGTAATAACAGGCTGGTCCGGAGGACCTGTATTCTACTGGCTCAAGGGGACCAAGGGCCTTTTCAAGCCTCTCCTTTATCTCCTTCACTGTTACACACCTGTCTGCAGTCCAGTTATTCCCCTTGCCCGGCATGAATTCAATAAACCTGACATGGTACTCATTATTGAGGGTAAATCTCCCGAAAGTTTCTATCTCGTCATCATTTATACCCCTGATTACCACCACATTCAACTGAATCGGCCTGATACCCACTGCATCTGCCCTTTCTATTCCATCCAGGACAACCCTCAGATCCCCACCTCCTGTTATCTCTCTGTACTTATCAGGATTCAGAGAATCGAGGCTCACATTTATCCTCTTCAGTCCAGCATCCTTCAGTTCGTCCACGTACCGATGGAGCAGTACTCCGTTCGTGGTTATACAGACCTCTTCTATACCGGGTATCCTGGCTGTCTGCCTGATAAGAAACTGTATGTTCTTCCTCGCAAGGGGTTCACCTCCTGTAAACCTCACCCTCATAACACCAAGGCGGGCTGCAATTCTCAAAACTCTCAGGATCTCTTCATAGGTTAGAATATGTTTATATCTTACAGGTCGGCTATGGTAGGGCATGCAGTACAGACATCGGAGATTGCAGCGGTCAGTTACTGAGACCCTGATGTAGTCAACCAGCCTGGCGTATCTGTCCTGCAGGACCACTTATCCCCTCGTCTTTTCAGGGGTTGTCTTCTCAAACCTTTCGAGTGTCTCCCTGGCCCTCTTGGCGGCATCAGAATCCGGAAACTTCTGTATTATACTCTTAAGAATGGTCTTTGCCACATTTCGATCACCCAACTTCTCAAAGGCGAGCGCCTGTTTGTAAAGGGCATCAGGTATCTTATTGCTCTTGGGATAATTCTTCTTCAGGCTCTCGTAGGCAAGAATCGCCTCTTCATAGTTGCCCTCTCTGTAAAAACTCTCTGCAATCCAGAACTGGGCATTATCCACCAGGTCAGATTGGGGAAATCTCTTCATGAATTCCTCAAACTCCCTGCGGGCCTTCTGGAAGTCTCCCTGATTCAGTGTCTGCAGTGCCCTCTGGTAGAGTTCCTCAGGTGTCTCCTTTGATGGAGGCACCTCTTGAGGTGCTGTGGCAGTGGCTATCCTCTCATTTATCTCAGCCATGGCCTTCTGGAGTGACTTTATCTCTTCCTTCAAGGCCTCCAGTTCGAGTCTCAGGTTCCTGTCCTCCTCCTCTGCTTCCCTCCATCTCCTCTCATCTCTGAACTGACCCTCTTCTACAGCGGCCTGTAAGGCCTGCAGGTCACCTCTGAGGGCATCAATCTCCTCCCTGAGCGAGACCTGCGACTGTCTCAGCGCCTCCAGTATCTGGCGGTCCCTGCTTGTTGAAGAGACCTCTGTGAGTCTCTTTTTCAAGGCATGGACCTCTTTCTTCAACTCATTCTGTGTGACCATGACCTGGTTGAGGTCATTTCTCATCACAGTATAATCTGCCGTGGCCACACAGCCTGCAAGTGATATCAACAGGACCAGGGCGAGGGCCCTCGGCATCATCTACTCCTCGACCACCACAAACTGCGCCCTTCTGTTACGCCACCAGCATTCCTCATTATGCTCTGTACAGACCGGTCTTTCTTCACCATAACTCACAGTCTCTATCCTTTCTGGAGAAACCCCGAGGGATATGAGATAATCCTTAACAGCATTTGCCCTCCTGTCACCAAGACCAAGGTTATATTCATTTGTTCCCCTCTCATCACAATGGCCCTCTACTATCAGTTTCACAGAGGGATGCTCTATCAGCCAGTCTGCGATCCTTTTCAGCACCTCACGGTACTCTTCTTTGATGTCATATTTATCAAAGTCAAAATAAATATTCTTGAAGATCTGTGCCTTCTCTTCTTCTGAAATAGCCACCTCCCTCGGCTCTTCCACCCTCTCCATTGTAACGCCTTCGACCTCCTGCTCCCCTATCCTCTGCTCCTCAGCAGGTACACCCTTCTCCACACCGGTCTCCGGTGCAGGAGCCTCTGCCTCAGGACCAGCAGGGGTTGAAACCTTTCTGGGTGCACAGGAAAAGACCAAGGCAACGATAAACAGAATAAAGACCGTTTTCTTCATGCTACCTCCCTTATTTATGGATTTTTTGAAGACCTTGAAAATCAAGGACCTCCTCTCTTTAAATTAACTCTCTTAAAGAGAGACCCCTACCCCTTTCAAAATTTATTTAGTCTATCAATCAGAAATGAATAAAGTCAATGGAGATTCAAAGCCTCACCTCTGAGATGTTCAATCCTTCCAAAAAGAGTTTCCTGATGTCTCGAGGTCTGAAGGCACCCTTTTCTGTAATTATGGCGGTGATGTATCTGGCAGGGGTGACATCAAAGGCCATGTTAAGGACCTTCACCCCTTCAGGGGCTATCCTGACCCCCCTGATTGTGGTCACCTCCTCAGCCGGTCTCTCCTCTATAGGGATCAACTCCCCTGATTCGATGGTGGGGTCGATACTACTCAGCGGGGCCGCCACGTAGAAGGGTATACCATTCTCCCTGGCAAGCACAGCAAGAGTATAGGTGCCTATCTTGTTTGCCACATCACCGTTGAGAACCGTCCTGTCTGTACCAACGATACAGAGATCAACGAGTCCTCTCCTCATTACCGCACCTGCAGAGTTATCGGTTATAAGGGTCACATCAACACCTGCCTGCATGAGTTCCCATGTGGTAAGCCTTGCACCCTGAAGCACTGGCCGTGTCTCTGTGGCAATGACGCGGACGTTTTTGCCCTGTTCCTTTGCAACCAGTATAGGGGCCGTTGCAGTACCATAACCACCTGTGGCAAGTGAGCCTGCATTACAGTGGGTGAGCACGGTGTCCCCATCCCTTATAAAACTGGCACCCCAGATACCTATCGCCCTGTTCACCTCGATATCCTCCTCAAGTATCGCCTTCGCCTCCTCAATCAGTCTCTGTTTCAGGTCATCCACAGAGAGGTCTTTACCGTCCTCTACAACCCTGAGCATCCTCTGCATCGCCCATTGGATATTGACGGCTGTGGGACGGGTGGATAGAAACACCCGGGCCACCTCCTCAAGCCTCCCCTTAAGTTCATCAACCCCCTTCACCTCTGTCTGCTGGGCCGCCAGGGCGAGCCCCATTGCAGAGGCTATCCCGATTGCCGGTGCACCTCTTATCTTGAGGCTCCTTATAGCATCTGCCACCATCACAAAGTCCTCACAATCGATAAAGGAGACCTCATGGGGGAGTTTACTCTGATCAAGTAGCCTCACCTTCCCGTTTACCCATTCAACGGCCTTAACCATAGTATCTACACCTCCTTAAATCAATACATCGGATCTGAAAAAGGACCTCACCCTCTCTATATCAGTGGTCATCTGAATCTCAGGTAGAGATCTGAGAAATGATCTCCCGTACGCCCTTCTGAGGATCCTGCTGTCAAGGACTGCCACAATGCCCCTGTCAGTTGCCCTCCTGATCAGTCTCCCAAAACCCTGACGAAAGGTTATCACAGCCATGGGCAACTGGACTTCATAAAAGGGATCAAGTCCCCTTTCCGCGGCGAGTTCCATCCTCGCCTCAATCAGGGGTTCTGTCGGCACAGGAAAGGGCAACTTTGTGATCACCACACACTGCAGGGCATCACCAGGGATGTCAACCCCCTGCCAGAAGGAGTACGTACCTAAAAGGACAGCGTTATCTGTTCTCCTGAATCTCATGATCAGATTGTAGTTGTCCTCATCTCCCTGCTTCAATATGGTGAGGTGAGAGGACCGGATCCGTGATGCCACATCATTGAGAAGGCTATAACTGGTGTAAAGCACAAGGGTCCTGCCCCTTGAAACTTCAAGGATCCTCTCGATCTCTTCTGTGACCCTCTCGATATACACTGGAGATTCAGGATCAGGCATATCAGGACAGATATAAAGAAGGGCGTTGTGTAGAAAGTCAAAGGGGCTCTCTATGAGGAGGGTCTCGGCATCTTCGAGCCCCAGTGACCTCTTGACATATTCAAAGGAGCCGCCTACTGTGAGGGTTGCTGATGTGATTACCGAGGCATCCATGAGTTTAAACAGGTGACTCCTCAGTATATCGGCAGGCTCAAGTGGGGTGGCTACAAGTCTCAACCTCCTGCCCTCCCGATCCGCCCAGTAGAGGTAACCCTCAAGACCCTGCTTGAGGATCAGATCAAGGGTCTCTATATACTGCCGACACCTCTGTGAAAATACCTTCAGGTCCTTGGATAGTTCCTCTGTCTCTGCAATCAGGCTCAGTCCTCTCAACTCCTCTGCCAGATAGTCCAGGTGCTCCGATAGGTTGTCAACAAAGGGTGAATCGGCAGAAAGCCTCCTTGATCTCTCCTGACCAAGGAAGTGGGCAACTCTGTTGAAGAACTCCTCACCCTGGGCCCTGATTCGACCAATTGTGCCTTCCAACCTTCTGACATCCAAGCCCTCCAGGTGCAGCCTCCTTATTAAACCCCTGCCCCTCTTGTTCAGCAGACCGTCGAGAAGGTACTTCAGTCTTGTATTGGAGACCTCTGCTCCGAGGTACTCTGTAGCCACCCTCTCCAGTTCATGGGCCTCATCAAAGACCACATGGCTGAATCCGGGCAGGACATTCCATCCCGATGCCATGTTTGCAAAAAACAGGTGATGGTTCACCACGAGAAGTTGTGACCTCCGGTGGTTCTGCCTCGCCTTCTGGTAAAAACAATCCTGAAAATATGCACATTCCCGTCCGTGACACAGGTCTGTCTCTCTACAGACCCTAATCCACAACCCTGAGGGTGGCATCACCTCCATATAAAGCCCCTCTTCGGTCAATTCAACCCACTTCCTGAGGGCACTCACCTGCTGGTTCTGTAAATCTTCAAATAATCCCTCCCTGAAGGCATTGTTGAATCTCCTCAGACAGAGGTAGTTCTCGCTGCCGAAGCAGACGGAGTATCTGAGATGGGGGAAGAACCTCTCCATAACAATCGGTATATCCCTCTCTATCAGTTGTCTCTGCAGTGTTTTGGTGTAGGTGGATACAACGGCCCTCTCAATCTCGCCTTTGTTGATGAGGTCCGCAAGTGGTATGAGATAGGCGAGGCTCTTGCCCACACCGGTCGGTGCCTCTATCAATATCTCCCTGCCCTCACCAAGGGCCCTGGAGACCGCCTCTGCCATCTCCAACTGGCAGGGTCTGTATTCAAAGGTTGTGAGTGTATCGGAAAGGAGGCCTCCTGGCTGGAAGAATTCCCTCATCTGAGATAACCTTCTATCATCAGGTCTTCTCCTACCCTTTTCACCTTCAGATCCTTTAGTTGATATGCCTCCTTCAGCCTCCCACAGGATGGGCCTCCAATGGCAGGGAATGAATCTCTACCACCCAGAATCTTTGGTGCCACAAAGAAGACCACCTTATCTACCACCCCAGCCCTCAACATATAAGATGGCAGTGTAGAGCCGGCCTCCACCATCACAGAGACAAACCCCTTTTCACCAAGTCTCCTCATGAGCCACTGGAAGTCGAGTCCATCCTTATAGGTCATGATCTCTATGCCTCTGTTGAGAAGTTTCTCCATCTTCTCTCCCCCTGTCACTTCGGTCACCAGGATGGTATCGGGAGGTGTCATCAGTATCTTTGCCCCGGGATCAATATCCAGGTGGGGGTCCACCACCACCCTGGTGGGTGACCTCCCTGCCCTGAGCCTCACCGTGAGGGATGGATCATCTGCCCTGACAGTACCAATGCCGGTCAGTATACAGTCATGGGCTGCCCTCATTCTCTGGACCATCCTCCTTGACTTCTCAGAGGTTATCCATTTCGACTCCCCTGTGGGAAGCGCCACCTTTCCATCCAGGCTCATGGCCACCTTGAGGGTGACAAAGGGGAGCCCTGTTGTGATGTACTTCTCATACGCCTCGTTCAGCCTCCTCGCCTCCGCCTCACAGATACCCACATCAACCTCTATGCCTGCATTCCGGAGCATCTCAATCCCCCTGCCCGAGACCTTCGGATTTGGATCAATCATGGAGGCCACCACCCTCTTCACACCCGCCCTTATTATCGCCTCTGTGCATGGCGGGGTCCGCTTCTCTGTATGACAACAGGGCTCGAGATTCACATAAAGGGTGGCACCCTCTGCCCTTTTACCCGCCTTCCGGAGCACCAGGGCCTCTGCATGGGGTGTCCCTGCCCTCCTGTGAAAGTCCTCAGCAAGGACATCTCCATCCTTCACCAGAAGGGCACCCACCATCGGGTTGGGACTCGTCATCCCCTCTGCCCTCCTGGCAAGCCTCAGCACCCTCTTTATGTATACAGTATCATCTGCCCTCATCTATCTCTATCTTCTTGTTCCTTGAGGTCTCACCACTGATTATCCTGACACAGGATCGCCTCACCCCAAAATGCTCGGCAAGGACTTCCAGGAGCATCCTGTTCGCCCTTCCACCCTCTGCTGGTGCTGTCACCCTCACCTTCAGGGACCCATCCCCGCATTGTAATACCTCATTCCGTGAGGCCCGCGGCTGCACCCTCACAGAAAGGACAACCCTGCCCTTTTTTCCTGTACTCTGTCTGGACATAAGATATTATAAATCTTTCAAGGAATTGAATTCCTCTTCTTTATCTTCTTCAAACTCTTGTTCATTATCATATCTATACAAAACAGGATTGAGACACAGGCGGTATGCCAAAAAACAGAGGTCAGAAGGCTGAAGTCAGAGGTCAGAGAACTAAGGAAAAATCCGACTTCTCACCTCTGATATCCGACCTCTGCTATTCGGCACACCGCCTGTGTATACTATCGGAGGTTATTTTGATAGCACTCAGGTGGCTCCAATTATGAGGTTGTCAATTATTTTGAATTCTGATGTATCCCATGGATACTGCTGGTCATCTCTCCAATGAATGAGCATTTCCACAAAATCATGATCCTGAAGTAATGGAATGTAAAACAAGGAAATTATCTCTTTCATCATTCTCCATTGGCTCTCAGGGCTGTAAGGGACTGCGGTATTACCTCTTAAATATCTCAAGGTATGTTCTCTATCAATTGGAGGAACCAGATTGGGAATCATCTGGGCCATTACTTTTGAATGTCCTACAAGTTTAGAGCCACTTTTCATTATGTTGATTCCCATGAAGACTCTTCTAAGGCTATCCCATGTTGCATCATCGATATTATCTACAGCAACTTCTTGTAATCGCACAATAAGGTCTTTTACTGAACATATGCTTTTTTTGAAACTCTCAAACTCAACCATCTTAGGGCCACCTCTTCCCATCCTGTGCATGCCCCAGGAGGCAAGAGTGGCATATACATACTCAAGGTGTTGAATGAACTCAGGAGAATCACATGAATGGCGTAAGAATGACCTCGTTTCTAAAGATCTTCTGTGGAAATAAAGACTTGGTCCACTGAAGGGGAAATGCTCATAAAAGTTCTTATGATATATTTCCGCATTGTTTTTAATATCCTCAATTTTGTCTACGTATGGGTTTTCACGGTTCTCTTCAAACTGTTCATCATGCTCATTCTCTTGTTGCTCACCACCTTGAATGTCTAAATCTCTCAGACAGAAGGCACAAGGCCTTATGGTTTTTCTGCCTGTTTGTCTGGCAAAGTCTAAGGCAGACTCAATGTCATTAAATCCCCATCTCCAATAACCATTAGGAGTTTCATCACTTCGTCGGTTTCTGAATATAGGGCAATCTTCAGAATGGATTATTGCTTTATTGTTTGGAAAATTGACATAGACTGCATAAGGCATTTTCCCTTCCTCTCTATAAAAATAGTTATGGACTAAATAAATTCCTATACTATTCCTCTATCTCAAAATCCAACCCCAGTTGTGAAGCGGCTTCTTTCATTGCTTTCAGTGTTGGGTCATTAGGGTCAAGTTCATTGCCTTCACCAACTTCCATCTCAAACTCTATGCCAAGATGGAGTTTTTTAAGATTCATACGAACTGCTGGACTTACAAAACAACGGAAAAGTTCAGGGTAACTTTCAACTGGGACAGCACCCTTAATTTTGAATCGTCTTACTGTCCCTTTAGTCTTTAAAGGTTCTGCAGATATCCCCTTATCTATTTGGACTTTATCTGAAATTTCTTTAACAACAGATGAGGTATCACCTTCTGCTACAGATTCCTCTCTCTTTTCAACTTTAAAAGGTGGAATAATCCATAGCCCTTCTTCATTAGGGTCAATTGACACATGCTCATTACAGTAACGAGCCATTAGATTGGATAGACTCGTTCCACGCCCAATGCCAACGATTCCATCTCTACATCCCATTTCAAGTCCTGAAGTTATAGCCTCTTTTGAGGCAATCATTGGTTTGTCTGTAAATCGGAGAAAGGCATCTATAGCATCCCTTATCCTGATACCCCCTTCTTCAGGAATAAGCCCTGCTTTCTGTAACATAACTGAACCAATGCGACGTAGTATCCACTCCTCTTCTTCAATAAGCGTATTCCAGATGTAATCAAGATGTTCTTGAAAGTTTGTTCTTGCATCTTGAAGAATACATGTCTCTATTTCATGACCATAAACGCGACAGACTACTGTATAAGCAGGTCCAAGTGCTTCAACAGATGCCCTTTCAGCAGATTCAAGCCGTTTGCTGAGTTCCTCCCTGTCATCAGCATCAAGTTGGTCCCAATAATCTGATTTAATTCCTCTCAGAGCTGCACGTTCCCTGTATGCATTGTATAGTTTTGTCAATCCTCTTGGATTGGTTACCAGAAAAAGGAGAGTATTCCTGTAAATTCTATCTTTTGCCCCACAACGCTCACTTAACTGAAAAATCATCCGTTTTATCTCATCCTTTCCTCCACCGTTTTCAGTCCATGTAAGTGAAGGATGAAGTATCAGCAGGGTCAGACTCTTCTGTTCAGGCAAATCTATTTCTGGGTTGACAATTATCCGCCATGTTGCCTGTCCTGTGGCTCCTTTCTGAACTTGCATCCTTAATGTTTCTAATATTTCATCATCAAATGTCTCATCCCCAATCTGTTGTCTGTACTGCACAAGCAATTTAGTCAATCTCGGTTTAGTGCTAAACCAGTATCTCTTTCCCAGTCCTGCTGCTGAAGTTGAGTGTAAATAAAAACAACGATTGTCAAGTTCAAGCAAGGCACCATCAGTATAATTCCAGTTAAGCCCATAGCGAGCAGTGGCAAGTTTCAATTCTTTGGCACTAAACCCAACACGGTGTCCTTTGCCTCCAAAAGAACCCAATAATATTGCGGAAGCCAGTCCCTGAGCTATCTTCTCACGGCGATAATCCCCGCCTCTTTCTTCATCAATTATCCCTGCATTTGACCTTTCACCAAGCACATCACCTGCCACAACAGCCTCATAAGCAGGTCCCCACAACCTCGTAAGGGCTGCATGGAGTGCATCTATAGACCATCTTATATGACAGGGCTGGATTAAGTGCTGTGTCTGAGTGTTTCCTTCCCGGCGTGACCATAGATCACCCACTATGCTTGCAAGAAGCCTTAAAACACCTCTTGTTCTCTGAAAATCTGGATGACTACCCCATCGAGTATATAATGCATCTATCACAAGGGGATGAAAGGGGAAAGCCCTTCTAATCTGCTCACGATATGCAGTTTTTGAAGCCTCTGGTGGGACCTCACCAGCATGAGATGCATACATGCCCTGATACACCTTGGCAACCTTATCTGGATAATCTGGTTCATCAGTTGTGTTAATAGATTCAAAAAGCCGTGCTCGCACTATCTCATATATTTCATCATCTCCAACTGGCTTTATGTCAGCCCCTAACCTATGAAATCGCCTTTCCAGTGCACTAAAAAGTTCCTGACCTTTCTCACTCTGTGCCACTTCTAAACGACTTGCGGGCAGTGTCGCAACAACCACGGCTCCTGGCACCTGAGCCACTGCCTCCTCCAGTTGTTGAATAAAAGATATGGTCTGGTCTGCAAGTGTAGTATCTCCAACAGGCACTGCTGCTGCTCCCACGCAGTAGTCTGCGATCTCATCAAGAAGAATCAGGCAGGGAGATGTCTCACTTAAGATATCCAGAAATATACCCTGAGGCACTCTCTGGGTCTCATCATTAATACGGACCTTCTCATAAAGTTCTCTGCCTCCCAATTGAAGGGCAATCTCTCCCCATAATGTCCTGGTATGAACACCATCGGGTGTTTGACGACCCTGTGTGGCATCGCATGTATGATTTGTAAAGACCGCTACATTAATCGGCTTGTCCGGAACATGTCCTTCAAGAAGATTTTTTATCTCTACTAAATTGTCTGAACCTAAAATTTTTGATAAGTTCTTAGCCATATGCCACAATGCAATTAGTGTATGGGTCTTACCTCCTCCAAAAGTGGTCTGAAGGCTGATAATCCTATCGCCCGCATCTGCATCTCCTTTTAGCGCCTTCGCAACTTTTAAAAGGATATTTCTGAGACCAACGGTCATGAAGGTTTTATGATAAAACTCTACAGGGTCAAGGTAGATTTCAGGTGCTGTGCCCTGAACCACCGCCCATAGATTGGCAGCAAAAACAGACTCCTCAAGTCTTCCTTTCCTTATGTCTTCATGAGGAATAGCAACAGCATACCAGGGTTTGAGTTGAGACATCTATCCCTCCCTTAAATCACTCACAATGTTATTCCTTCTTTTTTGATATTCATAAGCAGAGGATCGTATATCTGCTCTTTAAACTCTTTATCTGTAACTGCAATGGCCGACAAAATAACTCCATATTTATAGAGAAATTCCCCTGATATCTCATCCAGGATGTCATAGGTTTCTTTTGTAACCTCATCAAGTATGACAATCAGGTCATAATCAGAAGTCTCATAAAAATCCCCCCTTGCACGGGAGCCATAAAGGATAACTTTGCTCAAATGAGAACCAAACCGCTCCTTTAAACATTGTAGGTATCCATTCAGAATTGAATCATTTATTTTAACCCTGGTTTCCATGTTTTAATTTTACAATAAATCAGGCTGTTCGGTTACTACTGCCCTTTTCTTGCCCTCAGCCTTGAGGGTTTCTCTTTCGATCAATAAGGCATGGATGATTTTCCAGTCTTCAATATCCTTTGGCAGAACCTCAAAAAGTGCCTGGGCAAGTTTCCAGAATGGACCGTCCTCAAGAAGACCTCGTTCTGCCAGATAGGACACAAGTTCTCCTCTATTTTCTTCTTTCCAGTAAAGCATAGCCCTGTGCAGGGTATCAATGAAAGGAGGATTCTGGTCTACTCCAATCCCACGACGGTTTGCCCTGTCTTTAAGCAGAGCCAGACGACACTTTGAGCCATTCACCACAAATATTCCATGCCTGTGGGCAACCTCAAAGGGGTCTTCATCCTCCCCACCAATCTGAACCACCAGCCTGGCATCATCCCATGCCTGCTCAGAGATACCATAAAGATTTGCCCAGACATAGTAGAGAGTGGAGACACTATCGCCCTGAAACTCTCCTGCTATGGCATCGCGGGCTGCCCTGCGGGCAAGTTCAAGGAGTTCGGGTATCTCCACTGGCGTTCCATCAGCCTTTTCAACCCGCTCGTATTTACCAAACACTCCAACAGCCGGACCATAACAGGCAACAATAAGGTCTGC
>WGER01000019.1 GCA_015492645.1 Nitrospirota bacterium | reverse complement strand
GTGATAAATGGATACCTGAAGGCACAGAGAGGTATCCACCTCGGTGAATCAGTACTCGTAAATGGATATATTCACTGCTATGGAGAGGTATTGATAGGTAAAGACTCAAGGATACACGGCGATATCACCGCAACCGGAAGGCTCATTATAGGGGCCGGAGTGAGATTGGGCAACAGAGACAGAGAGGTGAAGATAAGGTGTGATGGTGAGATCGAGATCGCCGAGGATGTGGAGATCTACGGGGTGGTCTCAGCCATAAAGGGTAGAGTTGTTTAGCCCTCCTTGAGTCTTATCCAGAAACCTGGCGGTGCCTTCCCCATACCCTCTATCACCACTGGATACACAACCCCCTTGCCGTGTCTGGAGAATCTCTTCAGCAGACCGCTCTTGGTTATCCTTATCTTTATCCCCCTGTCGTCTCCTGTGTTCTTTTCTTTGTTTGAAGGCACAAACCCCTTGAAGTTTAAGGGGAGGTCCCTGTCGGTCCTGTTGTCTGCTATCACCTTGAGCAGTTCTATCTCGTCCCCCTCTCTGAGGACTATCTCTTCATTAGCAAGTACAGCCCTTGTTTTGCCATTTATCTTTACAAGAAAGACCCAGTAGGTGGGCTCACCGTCCCTTTTGACCCTGATATTTACCATTCCTATCTCTTCACTGTCCTTTCTGAATACTATCCTTGTATCGTGGTTAATCCTCAGGGGCCTTCTGAAGTCATTCAGATCCCCTATGCCCACGATATCACAGGATAGTCCTCTCTCGTAGTTTGACTCTATATGGGTTACCATGATCTCTGTCTCTGGCTCAAGGGTGATGGTTTCGTTGTTAGAGACAATAAAGGGTCTCCCCCCGACATTCACCACTGCATACTTGAAGATGGGTTTTATCAGAAGGACCCTGGGTTGTTCAGGGACGATATCAAAGAGCCTCATAAACTCGTTTATAACATAGTTGTGATGAAGGACCTTCAGTTCTATATCCGGCAGATTCTTCGATGTCTCCACACCAAATGCCGGCAAACAATGATACTTCAGGGCATAAAAGGTGGCTGTCTTCTTCATCGCCGGGTAAGGGGTGTCCGGCCTGTCAGTCCATGTATTCATCAGATGCATATAGTATCTCGGTTCTTTGATCTTTTCGTTCACTCTACTGAGCACCCTCTCGGCCATATCCTGGAGCCTTAACTGTCTGCCATCACTGCACTGATATACATCTGTGTCGATTATTATGGACTGTCCGAACCTCCAGGGGTTACGGAGTTCGTCTATATACTCGGGTCTGTAAAAGCCGTAACCGTCATGCAGGTTCAGAAAGACATCTGCCTCTTTCATCAATCCCTTTATCACCGCCACCACTCTGTCCATCATGGAGTTGCCATTGTCACGATCAAAGATGCGGTTCATGTCGCCATCAACGCCTCTCTTGAAGAGGATAATTGACTTGAAGTTTGCCCTCGGCACCACGATCAGATTACCCTTCTCCAGGGTGAGGTCTGCATAGAGGTCAGCAGACAAAAAACCCCCGGGTTCATCACCCTGTATACCGCCTATTATGAGCATTGTGTTGCCAGGCTGTCTGCCGTATATCTTGTAGACATGCAGTTCATAGGATGTCCCTTCAAAATAGACCTTGTGCTCAGTACCGACCCTTGCGATGGTGTCAACCGGAAATAGAAGAATGAACAGGAGTAAAACAGTAAAAGGTCCTCTCATAGCGGTCTCCACTCTTCCTGAAGGATCCTGAAATTCTCAGGACATCCCTGTATAAGGAGTCTCTTTAACCCACGATCTTGAAGATTGGTGGCATGATATTCCTGAATAAATGATACATCATAAAGGGCAGGCCCGAGAATGCTCACAGTTACATCTCTGATATTAATGGATTTGATCGTCTGCGAGGAGAAGATCCTGCTTTTATGCCTCTTCCATGCATTAAGATCACCTATTGAAGAGGCAAAGTCAGGATGGTAAAAGGTGATGTATCTCTCCAAATCCTGTGATCGCCAGGCCGTCAACCATTGCTTAAGGAACCCAGTTATATACCTCTGGATCACACTTTTGGGTGGCTCCTGCATAAATTCCTCTGCAATTATGCGGTACTCACCATCCTCAGACTCCATATATAATCTCTTTGTGCCATAGTCAAGATGCCTGTCTGAACAGTAGAGTTGTTTAAACTGATACATCAGTTCTTTTGAATTCTCTTTGAATATCACAGGTTCTGAGATCACTATCTTTCTGAATGTTTCAGAGTTGAATATATCCTCCTTTCTCCTCAAATACTCCCTGAGATCCTCGCCATAGGCATTTGAAAACTCTCGAGAGAACCATCTCCTGTACTCCCCAATCTCTCCTCCCTCCCATACACCTATGAATGTCTTCAGCCTCTGTAACAACTCACTTCTTACATACTGATACTCATCAGGGCTCAAAAAATACACCCTTGGCGTTATAACTACAGGTGTGTTTCTACTCACCACTTCTTTCAACTCTTTAAATGCACCATTGTCTACAGAGATACAGCCGTTTGTGTTTGACCTCTGCAAGTCTCCCCTACCATGGACCCAGATGCCATAGCCCGTCTTATGATGAATCCTGTCCACTATATTCGGATAATTGATCGGAAAGGCTCCGATCCCATACAGTCTACTGTTCAGCCTCCATGGTGGAATAAAACCCGTAATAAAATAGATGCCTTCAGGGGTCCTTCTGTCACCCTCCCTCAGTTTGTCACCTACATTCTTGCCCAGAAGTACTGGATATCTCTTGATGATCTCTGGTATGTTCTCTCTTATCTCAACAAGGTACAGGGTCTTGCTCTCCTTCTCAACAACAATCACATTCCTCTGTCCCTTTATATCAGAGAAAATGTTACCTAAGACTCCCTCCCCAGCCTCTAATATTGTGGGAGCAATAATAGATATCAAGACAATAAAGAGAGAACCCTTGAAGGTCCTCACTTTAAGTATCACCTTCTCCTGAAAATGATTCCATTGGCGATTATTTTAATGCAGAATCACTGATAATTTCAATATTTCAGGCAGATGTTTTCATTGACATATCTCAGAAAATCCAGTATAATTAGATTAAGGATCAGCCCTGTTTCAGAAGGATTGTTCCATCCGGTTTTTAACCGGTTTAATTTTCCCTAACCAGGAGGCAAAGATGAAGAAACTGGCAGTCTCATTGATGGTGGTCTTTTTGTTTTTCGGCATGGTGATATCAGCAGATGCATTTGTTTACTCAGGAACCTTTCCTGATGGCAATGAATGGGATTCATGGGACAGATTCAGCTGGGATGGAGTGAATAATGTCCAGTTGTACTATAACAATAACAATGCTACTGTCGGTATAGCCGTGCTTGATCCGAATGGCACCCCTTTGGTGTACTGGTGGGCAGACTTCTATACCACCTATGTTGATCTATATTACTCTTATGATGGGATCAACTGGGCCTTTTATGACAGGTATCTGTTGTAAAGGAACAACACGATTTTGGAATACTACCAGAAATCCGGCATGAAGATACCCCATGGCAAGACGATGGGGTATCTTTTTATCTCCACAACAAGACGGGATTAACAGGTTACACTATGGAGAGGGGTAGTGGGAGTCGAACCCACAGGAGCAGCCCTCTGCCACTCCCGACCGGTTTTGCAGACCGGCAGGGGCACCGGCCCCATACCCCTCTTCAATAGAATTATTATATATTCATGATAGAAAAATCAAATCACTCTTTAGGTCTTTTGTGTATCCCATTCTATCCATCTCTTTCTTGATCCCCCACTTTAACTCGCATAATTTGTCCGAACCAGCACTGCCCGCCTCAGAAAACTGTTGCATAAATCCTGTTTTGAGGCAGGTATTCCTGAAAAATCGTGGATTTTTCAGGGTCTGAGTCTATCAGCCCCACAAAATCTCTGATTTTTTGGGGCCCTGCCGTAAAAAAACAATCATTTCTAATGGCAATTCTGGGGCAGCCCTTATTATTGAGATTGTAAAGGCAATTGATTTAGTATATCTTATGTGGACAGAGGCACTGCTTGTATTCCTATTTATCCTGATTAATGGATTCTTTGCAGGCACAGAAATTGCGGTAATCACCTCCAGGAGGACATTTGTTCAGGAGAGGGCGGAGAAGAAAGACAGGACCGCCTTAATATTAAAGAAGTTACAGACAGAGACGGAGCGTTTTCTCGCCTCTGTACAGGTCGGTGTTACCATCGCTGGTGCACTTGCTTCTGCAACTGCAGGTGCCCTCTCTATTAAGGCCCTCAAGCCCATCATACAGAAAGCACCCTTCAAGTTCATATCATCTTCGGCTGAGGTTATCTCCATCGGCATAGTGGTTTTGATAGTCTCATATTTATCTCTTCTCTTGGGAGAATTGGTGCCAAAGTCCATAGCACTTAAGAATCCAGAGAGGTTCGCCCTGTTGTCAGCGAGACCAATGTATCGGTTTATGCAACTAATATCTCCTCTTGCCTATGTACTGACCTTCAGCACCAATCTCATCCTGAAACCCTTTAAGGGGACACCTTTTAAACAGAGGAGTTTCATCACAGAGGAGGAGATAAAACTCCTCATCAAAGAGGGGCGTGACAAGGGCATCTTTGAACCAGAAGAAGAGGAACTAATACATGGTGTATTTGAGTTTACTGACCGTTCTGTAAAGGAGGTGATGGTCCCTATCACCAAGGTAGTAGCACTTTCTCTGGATGATCCCCTTGACAGAATACTTACAACTATAATGGAAACGAAGTTTTCACGATACCCTGTCTACCAGGGTGACAAATCCAATATAAAGGGTATCCTTTATGTCAAAGACCTGTTAAACAGGCTCCTCAGGCATGAGGAAATCAATATCAAGAGGCTCTTAAGATCCCCTTTCTTTGTACCGGAAACGCTTAAGATTAGCAATCTGATGAAACAGATGCAGAAGAAGAGGGTCCTTATTGCCATAGTGGTGGACGAGTATGGCTCGGTAACCGGTATAGTAACTATGGAGGATCTCCTGGAAGAGATCGTCGGTGAGATAAGAGACGAATATGATATGGAGCAACCAGTGATAAAGATACAAGATGGCTCATATATCATAGAGGCATCTATCACACTGAGAGATCTCCGCGATGACTATGGTATAGAATTGCCCCTCTCCACTGAATATGAAACCTTAGGAGGTTATATAATAGCCAAATTACAGAGAATTCCGGACATAGGCGAGACATTCTCCTCGGATGGATGGAAAATCCGAATCGTTGAGAAGGTTGACAACAGGATTTTAAAGGTGCTTCTGACCCCTGAAGACTCCACAAGATCCACTTAATACTTGCACTTCCGACGTGCAAAATTCTTTACACTTCGGAGGTGTAAAGATGTATAAAGTGGGCAGAATTTAGTAAAATAAACTATAACCCTTTAAACTCAGGGATGCCTGTTGAAAGAGATTCCCATATTTGATGTGAGAGAGGAATGTGGGGTTTTCGGGGTCTTTGGACACCCTGAGGCCTCCAATCTTACCTATCTTGGTCTTTATGCCCTACAACACAGAGGCCAGGAGGGGGCAGGGATATGTTCTACCGATGGGAAGAGCCTCTACATAGAGAAATCAATTGGACTTGTTGCGGAGATCTTCACAGAGAGGAGGCTAAAAAGACTACCAGGGTTTGCAGCCATCGGTCATAATAGATACTCCACTGCAGGTGGAAGCACCCTCAAGAATGTACAGCCCCTCATGGCAACCTTCTCCCTCGGCACTATAGCAATAGCCCATAACGGAAATCTGGTGAACGCACTGGAGTTGAGAGAGGTCCTTGAACAGGAGGGGGCAATATTCCAGTCAAACTCTGACACAGAGGTGATTGTCCACCTCACTGCCCATTCCCGGGCAGAGGGCTTTCATGCCAAACTGGTTGATGCACTCTCAAGGGTCTCAGGTGCATTCAGCCTTCTCATCCTGAGAGAAAGGGAGATGATCGCAGTGAGAGACCCCTACGGTGTGAGACCTCTCAGCCTCGGCACCATAGATGGTGCCTATGTTGTCTCCTCAGAGACCTGTGCATTTGACCTTATCGGGGCAGAGTATATCAGGGATGTGGAGCCTGGCGAGATGGTAGTTATCAGTGAAAATGGAATCAACTCCAGCAGGGTGCTGTACAGTAGAAAGAGGGCATTCTGTATCTTTGAGTTCATCTACTTTGCAAGGCCTGACAGTTTCATATTCGGGGGGATAAACGTGAATGAAGTCAGAAAGGCCCTCGGCAAAAACCTCGCCAAAGAGGCACCTGTTGATGCAGACATCGTCATCCCGGTTCCCGACAGCGGTATGCCCTCTGCACTCGGATACGCCGCAGAATCTGGTATCCCCTTTGACCTTGGACTGATACGGAACCACTATGTGGGCAGGACATTCATAGAACCCAAGCAGAGCATCAGGCACTTCGGGGTAAAGATAAAGTTGAATCCTGTAAAGAGTATCCTGAAGGGCAAAAGGGTGGTTGTGGTTGATGACTCTATTGTGAGGGGCACCACGAGCAAGAAGATAGTAAAAATGATAAGGGAACTGGGAGGCGCAAAGGAGGTCCACATGAGGATCAGTTCCCCCAGGACCATTGGCCCATGTTTCTATGGCATTGACACCCCTACAAGGAGGGAACTAATCGCCTCATCTCACATGGTAGACGAGATAAGAAAGTATATAACTGCTGACTCCCTTGCATACCTGAGTCTGGAAGGGCTGAGGGCATCTGTCCCCAATCCAGATGATTACTGTTATGCCTGCTTTACCAACGACTACCCTATACCCTTCCCCTCAGAACAGACAGAACAGATGGAGTTGCTGTTCGTCTGAACTTTTCCTCTTATACTGTTATAAAAAAAATAAAACCAGATATGCTTGACAATTGACGCCCCATTTTTGGATACTAACTGCACTGAAAACTCGGTTGGAAGGGAGGCAACTGTGGAAGAGGGTGGTGTATTAATCCATATCCCCGGTGTTCCAAGTTTTGTCACCTATTCATGGCTTGCAATGGGAATACTGATTGTGGTCTCGCTGATTGTGAGGAGATCTCTGAAGATGGTACCCCGTGGTATACAGAATACTGTGGAGGCACTTGTTGAGGCCCTTTACAACCTCTGTGAAGAAACAATTGGCCACCACTGGGCAAGGGCACACTTCCCACTCATCGGAACCCTCGGCTTTTACATCCTTCTCTGCAATTTTATGGGCCTGATACCAGGCTTTGACTCACCCACAGCAAACATCAACACCACGGCATCCTGTGCTATACCGGTCTTCTTTGCCACTCATTACTACGGCATCAGGGTCCATGGCTTTAAGTATATCAACCATTTTCTCGGGCCGATCCGTTCCGTCCTTGCGCTGCCCCTTATGATAATGATGTTCTTTATAGAGGTGATCGGACACCTGGCACGACCTGTGACACTGTCTGTCCGACTCTTCGGTAATATGGTATCCAAGCACCTTATTCTGATTGTGCTCGGTATCCTTGCCCCTGTAATAATACCTGTTGCTATACTGGGGCTTGGAGTACTGGTGGCGATAGTGCAGACATTTGTCTTTGTACTGTTGAGTTGTCTGTATCTTGCAGGTGCCGTTGAAGAGGCACATTAAACAAAACATCACAGAAAGGGGGTAGTAGGATGAGAAGGACAGTGGCTCTGATGCTTCTGGCCCTTGCATTGATACTGGCTGTTACACCTGTTGTGTTTGCTGAAGAGGCTGCGGCTGAAGGTGGAAAGGCTATTGACTACTACGCGATGGCAGTGCTCGGATGCGGTCTCGCCATCGGGCTTGCAGCCTTCGGCACCGGTATCGGACAGGGTATAGGTCTGAGCAGGGCTTGCGAGGGTGTTGCCAGGAATCCAGGTGCCTCGGGTAAGATAACCACAACACTGATCATCGGCCTGGCAATGATAGAGTCCCTCTGTATCTATGCCCTCGTTGTCGTCCTGATCGTGCTCTTCATGAATCCCTTCAAGGTCTAAATTGACTGGAGGTCCATCCGTCATGGATGGACCTCCTTATATAAGCCCCTCTCTCATCGGAAAGTATACCTCCTTAACCCTCCACCGTAACATCTCCTTCTGGAACCAGACAATCACTGACTCTGCCACCCCGGCACTACCTATCAGGTATTCCTCTTCGTTATCCCTCCTGAGCAATACCCTTGCCCGGAGGTGGACCTCCGCCACGTCGTCATTAACCTCAACATCTATGTCGTCCAGAGAGACCTCCATCGCCTCTGCCCTCTGAAAGAGATCCCCAATGAGTTTCTTTATCCTCAAGTAAGTGAAGCCATATCTGTCTCGGTAATGAATTGAAACGATCTCCATAAATGCCCCGATGTCTCTATCCTCTGTCGCCTCTTCCGCCATATGGACCACCCGCTTTATGACCCTCTGCTCAGAGGTAAACCAGAGATAGAAAAACACCATGACTGCCAGCAATAGGGAGACTATGAGCAGACCCTTTAACTTTAACTGCATCAATTCAAATCCCTCAGAACTCCTTAAATACCTTTGCCAGGGAGTCACCTGCCACATGGAGTTTGAACTCGTTGAAGTATCCAAAGGGCGTGTTAATCACATTATACCCTGCTCTTTGCAGTCTCTCCTTCACCTCTTCAAGGACCTCTCTGGCAAATCCTGCCGGTGCCTTGCTTGAGGACAGATGGTTAAATGAGTGTAGGACCACATTCTTTGTCCCAAACTTCCCGCAAAGCCACTTCACATTCTTTATGAACTTCTGTATCACAGACTTTGGAGAGTCCTGGTCCTTTTCTTCAACATGAAAAAAGACCACCACACAGTCCCTCGCCTCCTCCTCCCTCTCAACATCCTCCACCTCAGGCAGGGACTTCTTAGCAGTCTTATACGAAAAATACGGCCCGTAAAATAAAAGCAGTTTCATCTTTTCACCCTTCTTGACGGTTCCGAAGTGTAAAAATTTACACTTTGGAACTGTCTTTTATCAGAATGAGAATTATACAATATTATTCTCTCCTCCAATAACAGAACGCCCCTGTGCCATCTTTGGAACAGGAAATAATAAGTAAAGGACGCTTCACTAAGAGGCTTCTCTCACCTCCACTTAAGATTTAATGACTATCTGAATTTTTCAACCCCTGCTTGCCTGAAATGTTCGTCAAAGGCGATGTAATGTCTGAGTCTCATCTCTTTCATAAGGACAAAACTCGTGCAGTCAGTGAAGGAGTAGTTTTTGTCTTTGTGCCTTTTGAAATATTCCCATACACGGAGTTTCAGATCAGTGTCAAGGTAGATTATTTTTACGATGGAACTTTCAAGGAGAAATTTGCCTGACTTAACTGCATCGCTGTGACCAGCACGGGTAAGCATTGTTGTTATTGTCTCATCAAAGATATAGTCAGTTATCAATAAAATCTGTCTCTTACGGATTGCCTTTTGAACAAGTGATTTTGCCTCTTCGTGATTTCTATCCTTTTCAAGAAAAAGTGCCACTGCAACACTGGTATCAAAAAAGACCATCAATGCTTTGCCTTCCTTTTTGGAGCACCGTAGAGATAATGGTCATGATTGACAGACAGGTCATCCACATCTGCTTTACAGAAACCAATAGCCTTCAAAAGCGGGTCATTCTCCCAGTCAATCTCCTTCTCCTCTTTTTTCAGGTATTCCTCCGATGCCTCCCTGATTATAGCAGCAACTGACTTTCCCTCTTTCTTTGCACGCTTTTTAAGACGATTATACAGGTCTTCAGGAAAATATACCTGTGTCCTCTTTTCTGCAACCGCCATAATCACACTCACATTCATTGTAATGTATCATTATAAAACATTTCTCATGACGCTATCTCCCCCAAAACTCACACCTCGGAAGTGTGAATTTTGGGGTTATTAATCAAAACTACCAACCATCTCGAGCATTTTCCGTACAGCCTCTGGCATCTCACCCTTCATGGCATCTGCAAGGTAGGAACTGGTGGCAATGATTTTCATCACCTTTATCATAAACTCACGCTTTTTGGGTGTCATACTGTCAAGATGCATCATTTTGTTCATGTAAAAATCCTTAGATGCCCTTCCAAGTTCATTGGAGACATCCTCAAGGGTCATATTTACTGGCTTTACTACAGGCTCCACAAGATTATATCTGCTATAGTCATCCACTGCTATATAGTCCTTTAACTGGGAATATATTTCAGAGTAAGGCCATGGCGCTATAGCAAGAAAGAAGGCAAGGTCTGGATTATAATACTTGGCAAGTTCAACTGTTGCCCTTATCTTTTCTACTGTATCCTCTGGCATACCAAGCACAAAGGATGTCTCTGAGACTATATCATGCTCATTTATCAGGTCAAGGGCCCTCTTTGACTCTTCAACTCTTATATTCTTTTTAAACAGATCAAGCATTTCCTGTGAAGTGGATTCCACCCCCACATAGATATGATCTATCCCTGCCTCCCTGTATTTCCACATTATATCCTCATCCCTTATTATGTCATCAACCCTTGTCTCCATCAGTATCTTTACACCTACTTCTCTCTCTATCATCAGATCCAGTATCCTCTCCCAGCGGCTCCGTGAAAGTGTGGGTGTCTCATCAGAGAGCATAACCACATTAACACCATAGGTATCTCTGAGGTACTCCAGTTCTGCTACAAATCTCTCGGGACTCATAGCCCTCCACTTCCTCTGCCAGAACTTTTGCTGGGAGCAGAAACTACATGCCTGGTTGCATCCCCTTGATGAACTGACTATAGCAAGGGTAGAGCCTTCTATGGGCTTGTATTTATAGATAGGCCAGTCTATCAGATCCCAGGCCATTGGAAGCATGTCAAGTTCTTTTATGAATAGTCTCGGCTCTGTGGCTATTACACCTCCATCTCTCCAGAATGCAATGGATTTGACCTTTACAGGATCACCACCATTGCTTAGACAGTCCATCAGTTCAACCATGGTCTCCTCTCCCTCACCCCTAATTATGTAATCCACATACCGGTTATGCTCCCTCAGTATCTCTTCATAACAGAATGTGGCATGTACATTACCGATAACTGTCACTATTTCGGGGTTTATCTCCTTTGCAAGTTTCAATACCTTGAGGGCATCCACCACCGAGGCTGTAAAGGCAGTGGTGGCAACAACATCAGGTTTTTCGTAGACTATCATCTTCTCAATCTCTTCATACCCATGCCAATAACTCATGGCATCGTATATTATAGGCTCATACCCTGCAGTCCTCAGGGAGCCTGCTATGTAGACAAACCCCACATTCAGCCATACCCCTGCTGATTCCACCACCCCCGAGTGGTACGGAGGTGTTATGAGCATTATCTTTTTGAGGTTTTTCATCACCATTTTTTAAGCAAATTTTATGCCTGAATTAGTTGAAGACCATATTATATTGCCAGTAGATCCCTGTACCAAATATTAGAAACAGCAGTACATGTTTTATTATCAACAGTTTCCGTCTGAGGGGTTCCGCCTCCCTACCGTATATATCACCAATATAGGCATATGTGAATGTCCTGCCCACCCCTGCAATCAACACAATTGCCACACAAACCAGACCGATATAAAAAAACTCCCTCTGGAGAGGACGTAACAGTTCACTCATTGCCTGCCGATTTTGTTGAATCCTCTCAAGCCAGTAGACAGAAAGAACTGTAGCAGCCCAGCAGCCTGCTGCAAGATCATGCATAAAACCAACCACAATCGTGAACATCCTTTTCATCATTGTTGAACAGTACTCTTATCGGTCATCCTGACATCTTCAACAACCCATCCATGATAAGGGATCTTCCTCAACTTGTATAACAGGTTGTAACTCACATTCTTCTCATCCCTTACCACTTCATCTTTAATATAATCTATATGTTTATAGTCCCATACCTCCGTTGTCCGGACCTCAACATTTTCTCTGTCTAAGAATTTGATCTTATTAATAACGATTTCTCTCTGTATTGCTATCATCTTTTTTCCCTCCTCACCCAGGGCAGCCATGTGCAGATAAACCTTCTCCACATGTTCTCTTGTGGCAACTTTTCTCAGGTCATTCATATCCATCTTTTTGTAACCTTCGGCAAGGAGCCGATTATACTCTCTTATGGTCTCCTTTACTCTCTTCTCTTCCGTCTTTCTGTCATCAGCCTGTATATTACATCCAGACAACAAAAGCAGGAAAATGAGTATTGTGAATACTTTCATATCTTCTCCCCTCATAGAAAAAGGTTATGTGATCCCTTAAAGAGAAAGGGCACACCAAACAGTGCAAAAACAATGCTCCCCAATGCAACCAGTGTAAACCATGCCATCCTCTTTCCTCTCCAGCCATGAATTGTGATTAGATGGTAAAATATTCCATACACAATCCATGAGATCAACGACCATGTCTCTATAGGGTCCCAGCTCCAGTAACTCCCAAAGGCGACATTAGCCCAGATGGAGCCAGAAACAAGCATCACTGTATGGTTCAAAAATCCAAGGGTGATGAACTTACGGTTTAATTCTTCATTAATAGGGTTTTCTGGAAACCACTTAAATACACCACCCTTTATACCCCGTTCTTTAAACAGGTACGAAACAGCAAGTGCAGCAGAGATCAGATATGAGCCAAATGCCAGTTTTGCTGTTATCACATGAACTACCAACCAGGAACTATCAAGAATGGGAGATAATTCAACTGGCTCCTTCGTTGAAAGTGCTCCAACACCCATAAGAAGAAACACTGTTGGTATAATAAAGACTCCGAGGATTCTGACCTTTGGATATCTCCACTGTGCAAAAAGGTAAATGAGCACTGCCACAATGCTATCAGATGAGGCGACCTCATAAAGGTTCAGGTAGGGGCCATGTCCTACCTCCATCCACCTTATTACAATCCATACAACATGGATTAAGAAAGCACCCACTATGAGTTTCAGAGCAGCAAAGACCCATCTCTTTTTATCAAAAATGACTCCCAGGGCAAAGGGCAGCCATCCCACAAAGTACAGAAGGATAACCATCCATAGTATAACCCTCTGGTATTGAATCAGGAAACTCATTTCCCGGTCTCCCTTTTTATTTCTCGAAACTCATCAAGGAACATATTCTTCCACCGTCCCCATCCAAGAATCTCCACCATATTGCCATCCCTTTTTACTCTTACCCATATCTCTCTCGGATCAAATACAGCCATAAAGGTAACCCCAAGTACTGCAAGAAAGAAACCTGAAAAGACCACCACCACTCCAGGATCATAAACCACTATTAAGCCCACCCATCTCTTTATTGCCTCAAGTATCAGAACTGTATCTTCTTCAAGCACTACAGGGCTGTTCACTTTCATCTGCCCCCTGTACAGGAGTTTCTCGGCCTTTCTTACCTCAATATTAATAAACCCGTCTCCCTTTTTGTAATCTGCCTTTGCCTGATAGGGAGAACCTGGAATAGAAAAGAGTACACCTGTTCTACCATCCTTGAAGGGGGCAAGATTGACATAACCCTTATTAACCCCTAAGAGGGTGTTAATCCGAAAGAGCAGCGCCGGACCAGAGATCCTTCCCTGGTATATCTTCAGAGACTTGAACCTTAAAGGCTCATTCATTCTTATCGTCTTCGTGACAGTAGCCTCCTTCCCATCAGTAACCGTTACTGTACTGTAGAGATGCTTTATCTTCCCCTCCTGTTTATATTCTACCTTGACAAGTTTGATAGCCACATCTTTTTTATGTCCAGGGAATAGAGCGCCCTTATTAACCGAAATATAGTATTCTTCTCTGTCAAAGATATGCTGTCCTTCGCCCAGTTCAGCATAACCATTAAACCTGAAGAGAGCACTTATTACTGCACCTGAAAGCAGAACCACAAGACCAATATGAAGCACTGTTCCTCCCCATATACCTGCCCAGCCCTTCCTACCATATATCTCACCCCCGACCTTGACAATATTGTATCTTCTTTTCCTGAGAGTCCTTTCAAACATATTAAGCCAGTCATGATTATAGGGCATCTGTTCAAGCACAAGATACCGCGGTGCCTCACCAGTAAACCTATGCATACCCTTTGATTTTCTGTAGGTCCGCCAGAAAAGGTCCCATGTGATAAGAGCCATGTTCATAAAGAGCACTGTAAAGAGTATCGTAAACCACCATGTGGTATAAAGATGATCAAGTCCGAGCAACTCGGCAAGTTTTGAGAGTAAAGGATGCTCTACCTTCCATTCCTTGATATAAGCAGGTGAAAACCTGCCCCTCTGGGGTATAATGTTTCCAAGTGCTATAAGTGGAATAACCAGTATAAGCAGGAAGAGCGAGAGTTTTAGAGACTTGACGTATCTGATCAGCCTCTTCATTATTTCAATATATTATAACCAATTTAAATCTTCAAAAGAAGAGCCAGACGGGCGTCTGGCTCTTCATAGACGTACTGTATTATAACTTCCACTGCTAATGACCACCATTGGCTGTATTAATTGCACAGTTGTTCTGGTTCCAGTTTCCTGGTGATGACTGCCATGTAATTATATATAGCCATTCGTTTGGAGTAGCACCTGCCTGACGGTATGGAGCAGGAGTGTTACTACCATCCCACAGGAGCAGGGCCCTTGTTATATTGTTAGGACCACCCTGTGCACCATGGGGTCTGGCGAGATGACAGTTACGACAACTGTATCCCTTCCTATTATGATAGGCATGGAGATTGAAATCCTTACGACCCTGATTTGTCTGGGTATCATTAGAGAATCCAGTATGATACTGACAGGGGTCATTCTTACAGTCCTGATTGTTGTTCACATAACCCTCCCAGTCATGACACCTAAAGCAGAGATGGTCCTGGGTGCCTGCCATTCCTGTGTTGCTATTGTAAGGGGCAACCAGTATGAATGGCACTGCAGAGCCATGGGGTCCCTGGGCCTGTGTGCTGTTACTATTTGTATGGCAGTCACTACAGGTCATCCTGGAGTTTGCAGACCATGGCGGAACAAAGGCAGGGCCACCCTGTCCTGACTGATTACCTGCAGGTTTGGTATTTCTGTTTGGGTTCAGTTGAACTACCGAGTGGTAAGATGCATTGTTCGGGTTAAACTCAAGGGCAATATCAGTGGTCGCAGGACCTCCACCATTATGACATTTCAGGCACAACTGCCATTCATCATCTGCTGATGTGGCTGCCTTGGTCGCGGTGGTGCTGAAGTCTGTTGCAGTCCATGCAGCAGGCCATGTGACTGCTGCTGCGTCAAGCACTGTTGCACCGTAGTTCACAGGTGCGATACCACCGCTCTGTGGGGTATGAAGCCCTGGCTCTGCCTGGTGTTTGTTATGACAGGCTGCACAGTTCTGGTCTCCATGAGCATAGGTAAGTCCAAAAACAGACTGTATATCATCCTGTGCACCATTGGCTGTGGGATTACCATGGCAGTTGTAGCAGAAACCACTCTCATCTGTTGAAAGCCAGCCTGTATACCTCAGGAGTTTTGCAGAGTCTGAACCATGGGCATTAATCACAGGATCAAGCGTGGTGCCTGCTGCTCCTGAGTTACCATGACAGCCAAAACACTTGTCAGTCAGTGCAGTATGTGCAGAAGCCGAACTCTTCCATCCAATATCAGGGGGAGCTGTGTTGTCACCTGAATCTGTAAAAGGCTTTGCTGCATTGGCTCCGAGCCTTGAGGCCCCATCTGTATCGTGACAACTCACGCAGAATCCCTCAAGAGAGGCCCCTGTCCCATCATAAACCACTGCTGCTCCCGAATCTTCGTTATATAGCCTCACATTGGGATCACCTTCTCTGGTGTGGTTGCTTCTGTTATGGCACACCGTGCATGATGCATCCGCCGGTGAGGCCGCTGCTATGTGATGCGATGTCTTTGTGAAGTCGTTTCCTGCCTTGTAGATGCCGCGTCTTACGGTGGCCGTCATTCCCATATCATTGGTGTGACAATCAGCACAGGTAAGGGTTGTTCCCCACTGGGCATTCTGCCCACCATGACAGGTGATGTTTGAGCAGGTGCCTCCATTGACATCATAGGTATATGAACCAATATAGGTCCCTGCTACATCGTAGGCCTTGTTCACATGCTTCGTCTTATCTATTATGGTATTTGTATTATCCACTGTTGCAGAGTGACATTCACTGCAGGAAAAACCGCTTTCAACCACATGGGCGTTGTGGCTGTTTGCCTTGGGTGAACCATTCGGATAGTCTGGTCCAGTGGTTGTTCCACCATGACAGTCACCACAGGTAAGTGTGGCACCCCATGTTGGCATTGTCTTTGGTGCACCATAGGGTGCACTGAAAGAGGTTCCTAAACTGTGACAGTATGTGCCAGAACAGGAACCGTTAGTGTAGGAAAAACCATTCGGATCAGTGTTGGTGGTGGCTCCTGCCGTGTAAGCCCCCCCACCTGCTACTGTTGCATCAAAGGCGACCTCAGCGGTCTGACCACCTCCAACCGGTCCGCCTGCATGGGTTGCACCATTGTGACAGACAGCACATGTAAAGATATAATTTGTAGTGGTAGAGTTGTTCGCTGCTGTGGTTCTGTCAGCAGTAGTTGCATTGGTGGCCACAGACCAGTGTGTTGGATGGCTACCTGCAAGGGTGTTGTTTACCGCATGACAGTCACCGCACTGGACACTGCCTGCTGCACCCCAGGTGGGTGTACCCACACCATGACAGTATGTACTTGAGCAGGTTCCGTATCCACCGCTTCCTGGTGCATGACTGCCTTGTGAATATGTTCCTCCCTGAAGAAGGGAAATGTCTATAATCTTGTTGGCATGTAATGTAGTTCCAGAGCCCGCACTGTTGTGACACTGATTACAGGACAGTCCACTCTGAGCAACATGCTTGTCATGGCTTCCTGTTGCTGGCTGACCATTACCACCTCCTGCGGTGCCATGACAGGAATCACATGTCACTGTGGTACCCCATGTTGGGGTTGTATAAACAGTTGGACCAGCATTTCCACCATCTGCCTGGACATCACTATGACAGTATACATTTGAACATGAACCATAACCATTTGCTGGAGGATTTGGTGATTGACTATAACTGCCTCCGTAGGTAGTACTAATAACAACATCGATATTATTATCAACATGTTTTGTAGTCCCCGAACCTGCACCGCTGTGACAGTCAGAACATCCCTTACCAGCATTCAGATGCTTCGTGTGGGAACCGCTGTCCATCAGGGTGGCATTACCCTGTACCCCATCAGCCTTGTGGCAGGAACCACACTGCACTGATGCTGGGTCATTCCATACAGGAGAGGCATAATCAGCGGTATCCGGAGTCAAGGCTCCACCACCTGCACTCTGCACGATACTGTGACAGTATATATTGGAGCAGGTGAGAGTGCCTGTCTGGCTCACTGTGGTGCCATTGTTACCCCTGTAACCGTCCACAGTGGTCTGCCCGTCGTACTTCGTATTGGTGCCGCCGTAAGTGAATATGTTGAAACCTATGTCTATTATCTGAAGCGGGTCCTCAGGCATTGTGTATCCGGTGTGACAGGTCTCACAGGAATAGTTAAGACCTGTTGAGGTGGCGTGCTTCTGATGGGCACCGGGTGTTGTGGATCCGGTCACATCTGGAGAGTTGGCAAGACCATCAGGACCACCCAGATTTGATGTGGTTGGTGGATATCCATGACAACTATCACAGGCTGCTGCCAGAAAACCCTCCTCGTGGGGATGACAACTGGTACAATCAGTACCATTCTGAGAGGAATGAATACCTATCGCCGCCTTTGTACCATCCGCCCTCCAGTGGGCCGTCTGTGTATGGCAGACCTGACACACTCCCGTAGGGGTACTGTCATCAGGATTCCCATCAGAGTCCTTGTCCCCTCCCAGGGCATCATTATGGGCAAAACCATACACCCCTCGGTTGCTGTAAAACTTTACGGTCTTTGTCCAGTTCTCAAAATAGGCGTTTATCCCCTGCCCGTATATAAGGGCAAAACTGTTTCCCACCGATATCTTTCTTGCGTATGGGACAATGCTTCCCTTCACTGTTATCGAACTTGTATTGGCTGAGATCACCTCAAACCCGAAGGATACATCCCTCAGGTTGGGCAGTAGTATCAGACCCCTCTCATTGCCAGTCTTCTGACCCCATGTCGCAGGGTCTGACCAGTTTGAAT
>WGER01000018.1 GCA_015492645.1 Nitrospirota bacterium | reverse complement strand
TAAAGAATTGAGCCAGGATGAAAGGGTTATTGAATCTCTGGTAAGAAGGATAAATCAGAGAGAAGAAGAGAGGCTATATCCACTTAAACAACAGGAGGAAGGGCTTTTAAAAGAGATTGAGGAAGTAGAAAAGAAGATTAAAAATCTTGTGTCGGTTCTTGCTGAAGGAGGGGCAAGGAAGTTTCCATCAATTAAGAAGGAACTGGAAAATCTTGAGAATAAAAAGAAGGTATTAGAGTTTGACTTAGAAGGGATAAGGCTTTCTATCCAGAAGGAGAGGCAGGAGAGGTTTGAGGCAAAGATAGTTCTGGATACATTGAGAAATTTTGTTCAGAAGATAGAAACAGTTTCTGTAGAGGACAGACCAAGGCTTTTCCAATATCTTATAAAAGATATTCTCTATGGGAAGGATGAGATAGAGGTAAATATTTTCTATTTACCCTCTCCAGAAGTCATTAAGACAGGTTCGATATTAAATTCAAAATGGCTCCCCGGGCAGGACTCGAACCTGCGACCTAGTGGTTAACAGCCACCCGCTCTGCCGGCTGAGCTACCGGGGAAACCAGATAATATTTATAACAGAATCCCTTTATAAATGTCAATGAGAAGTGTTAATATTCAGTTATGTCAGGGCAAAAAGGGTTTACACTCCTGGAACTCCTGGTGGTCCTCACACTGGTGGTTGTGATAGTGGGCATGGTGGCTGTGAACATGGGTCTGATGCTTCCAAAGGAGAGGTTAAAGGCATCTGTTAGGGATATTGTATCTCTGACGCGATATGCCAAGAACAGGGCACAGATAGAGGGAAGAAAGGCAGAGGTAGTATTTGACCTCACAGAAAGGACTATCTCCTTCCGAAACCGGAGGAAGACCCTTCCGGAGGACATAGAGGTCTACCTGATAACCCCTGATGGCTATGAGGTGAGGGATGATTCCTACAGAATGGTATTTTATCCCGGTTATGGCTGCTCTGGCGGTAGAATAGTCTTAAGGACGGATGAAAGGGGATACTCGATAAGCCTCGACCCCATCACCTGTACACCGGAGGTTGAGAGAGCAGGATGAAAAGCAGGGGCTTCACTCTCCTTGAGGTGCTCGTCTCTCTGGCCATACTTGCCACATCTGTGGCAGCAATAACCATGCTCTTTTCCGGAGGTCTGAGGAGCATCAGGGCATCAGAGGAGAATCTGGACCTGGCCCTCATTGCAGCCTCAGAGATGAGGGCTCTGCTTGCAGAGGAGGTCTTAGAAGAGGGAGAGGAGTACATCCAGAGGGATGGATACGAGGTGAGGAGGACAGTGGAAGAGGTGGAGGTGGAGAAGACAGAGGGCCTTCCCCTGAGGCTCTTCAGGATAAATCTCACCATCAGTGCAGGCGGAAAGGTCTTCACACTTGTGACTGAGAAAACGGTACAGAGGAGGCTCTATGAGACTCCATAGCCAGAAGGGCTTCACGCTTTTAGAACTGCTCATCGCCATAACCCTATTAGCCCTTGTATCTGTCATACTGGTAGGAGCGGTGAGGCTCGGGATGAGTTCAGTCGACAGGGCCGAGGCGAAGGTGGAAGAGATACAGAGGTTGAGGGGACTGTATATGAATATGAAAAGGCAGATCACCTCACTTGTACCCTCCACCATGCACAGGGAGGGTAAGAGATACGCATGGTTCAGCGGTGACAGCAGGCACCTCACATTCCAGTCCACTCTATCCATCTGGGGACAGAAGGAGGGACTCTTTGAGGTGACCTACAGGGTAGAAGAAGGTCCTCAGGGGCTTCAGTTGGTTGAAGAGGAGAGACTGCCCGGAGAAGAGGAAGGCCTGTCAGTGGTGGTCCTGGATGGTATTGATGAGGCTGCCTTTTCCTTCTTTGATAGAGACTACCAGTGGACCCAGGACTTTACCGAACCAAGGGATTTCCCGCTACTGGTCTCTCTTTACATAAGAAGGGGAGAGGATGTTAAAAACCTCATTTTTCCTGTCTATGCAAGACCGTTAATAGTCCATAATCCTCCTAAGATAGAGGGAGACAACATATTTGACGCATTAAAGGAGTTCATCCAGTGAAGGTGGATACTGAAAGAGGGGTGGCACTACTGATGGTACTATGGGTGATGGTCTTTCTCATGACAGTGGTGCTCTCCTTCTCATACATGAGCAGGGTAGAAACAGAGTCTGAGTTCTTCTTTTCTCAGCACCTGAGGGAGGAGTTCCTGCTTGAAGGGCTATTACATAGGACCGTAGTGGAGATACTCTACTCTAAGGCCCATCCTGCCGAAGAAGGGGTCCTGGACCTGTATGGAAGGCCAAACAGTATCCAGTTAAATGGAGAGACATTTCAGGTGAGGGTCAGTCCAGAAAACGGACGGCTGGATTTAAACTCCTCTTCTGAGTTAATATTAAGGGGTTTGCTCAAGAATATGGGAGTGTCTCAGGAGAGGATCGACATCTTTGTTGACTCACTGCTTGACTGGCGAGACCGTGACAACCTCCACAGGCTCAACGGTGCTGAGGATGATTACTACGGCAGTCTGCCCCGCCCATACAAGTGCCGCAATGAATCCCTCAGGACTGTTGAGGAGGTGCTTCTTATAAGGGGTATGGATGAAGACCTTTACTACGGCACCGATGGCAGAGGGGGACTCAGAGACCTCCTGACCGTGTACTCCCGTTCTGCAAAGATAAATATCAATACCGCACCCAGGGAACTCCTGCTTGCAATCCCTGGCATCAGTGAAGAGGTTGTTGACGCCCTCATAGAGTACAGGACACAGCAGCCCTTCAGGACGATTACAGAGGTACAGGCGATTGCAGGCGGGGCCTATCAGACACTGGCACCCTACATCGAGGTGAGATCCGGTGATGTCTACAGGATAGTCGTGAAAAGACCTGGAGGTTCAACCACCTTAGAGGCGGTAGTAAGGGTCACAAAAAGTGGGTACGAGATGCTCAGGGTAATGAACCTGCCCGGAGAGGCTGGCGATGGATCTGCTTGACAGG
>WGER01000017.1 GCA_015492645.1 Nitrospirota bacterium | reverse complement strand
GAGGACGATGTGATCAATGTCATGGCAGACATGACGGTGACCTCCCCCCTCACCTACTCCGGTGAAGAGGGCCACACCCTTACCATCAACGGCAATGGTCACAGCCTTGACGGTGGAGGAAGCGTGCAGATAATGTTTATTAATACCGCTGGACTTTCTGACGACACCAACTCTGACATTACCATCCGGAACCTCACCTTCCAGAAGGGAAATTCAACTTCCAATGGTGGTGGACTTTATGTGCTGACAACTGCCGCTGACATTACCCTTGAAAACAACACCTTCAGTGGTAATTCTGCTGATTATTATGGTGGTGGCGCCTATGTGCGGACAAATTCAGGCACAGTGAGTTTAGCAAACAACACCTTCAGTTATAATTATGCTGCTGAGGAGGGTGGTGGCGCCTATGTGCGGACAAATTCAGGCACAGTGAGTTTAACAAACAACACCTTCAGTGGTAATTCTGCTGGTGCCAGTGGTGGTACCGCCGGTGGTGGTGCCGCTGTGGGGACAACCTCAGGCACAGTGAGTTTGACAAACAACACCTTCAGTGGTAATTCTGCTAATTTTGGTGGTGGTGCCGCTGTGGGGACAACCTCAGGCACAGTGAGTTTAACAAATAACACCTTCAGTGATAATTCTGCTGGTATTTGGGGGGGTGGTGCCAGTGTGGGGACAACAGAAGATTCGGCAACAGCGGAAATCTACAACAATATCTTCTGGGATAATACTGCCAGTGCGGGTGGAGACGACGGAGACGACCTGTATGTAAACTCTGACGGGGATAGAAACGGCACGGGTTCTACAATAAACCTCTACAACAACGACCTTGGAATAAATGCTATTTTTGATGAATCTTCAGACCCAAATCCTGGTAACAACACTCTTGAGTCAGAGGACCTTTACATCACCGATACGGACAACTACAGCCATGGCTCCAACATCCAGCAGGACCCGCTCTTTGTTGACCCTGCAGGAGGAGACTTCCACCTCCAGCCAACCTCACCCTGCATAGACGCAGGGGACAACAACGCCCCGGGGCTTACAGCAGAGGACTTTGAGGGAGACCCGAGGGTTATTGACGGAGATCAGGACGGCAACCCCGTGGTTGACATCGGGGCCGATGAGTACCAGCCCCAGCAGGTGTTTTATAACCTTACGGTTAACAAATCAGGCACAGGCAGTGGCACCGTAACGAGTAACCCTGCCGGCATAGACTGCGGAGGGAACTGTTCTGCACAGTTTGCAGACGGCACAGTGGTGACCCTGACAGCCACTGCAGATGCAGGCTCTGTGTTCAGTGGCTGGGGAGGGGACTGCTCAGGATGCGGAACGAATACCACCTGTGATGTAACCATGAACGCAGACAGGACCTGCACGGCAGGGTTTGATCTGCAGCCACAGAATCCAGGGCAGATACAATTCAGTTCCTCTGTCTACACAGTGAACGAAGGTGATGGCAGCATCACCATCACTGTGACCCGCACAGGAGGCAGTGATGGAACAGTCTCGGTGAGCTATACTACCTCAGACGGCACAGCCACTGGAGGCACTGACTACACCCCCGTATCAGGCACACTCACCTGGGCAGAGGGTGACAGTGCACCGAAGACCTTTACCATCCCCATCGTAGAGGACAGTGAAGTGGAGGGAGATGAGACAATAAACCTCAGTCTTACGAACCCCACAGGAGGTGCAACCCTTGGCACACCTTCCACTGCTGTGGTGACTATAGAAGACAACGATGCACCTGAGGTTAGGGCAGTACCCACGATGACAGACTGGGGGATACTCATTTTCATGACTCTGGCAGGCATGATGGCACTCAGGCAGATGAGAAGAATGAGGGTGTAGGAGAGACTGTACAGTCCCTGCATAGCAAAAGGGGCAGGGACCTGCCCCTTTTGCTATTTTAAAAGTACCTGAATAGAAATCAAAGGATTACCCTTATTCATAGATGGACAGATGTGAGGTATTTTAAAATCAAAATCCTTATTTTTAGCTTTCAAACCCTCTCAAATTTGCCTACAACTGTCAAACTTAGGTACACCTCCGTTGGCCATTCTCCCCAGAGGTTTTTACACCGGTCACCTATCCGTGCCCCTTATGGGCACACTGTACTGTCTGATGCCGACACTTGCACCCCACAAAGTCAAAGACTTTGTGGGCCCCCGAGTTCTCAATCAGGTCTCGATGGCTCTACCCATCAGGGCAGTTAAAAAACTCACACTTCCGAAGTGTGAGTTTTTAGGCAGTGGAGGTTACAGATCCAATCCCCTGGGCAGAGGGCATGAGACAGAACCTGAGAGCAGAGTTTCTGAAGTGGATCCTGAGAATTGGAGAAATTTATGAAGATGAAAGGAACCTACAGGATGCCCTTGACCTATACAAACGAGCCAGGGACCTTGAACCCCTTGAGGAGGAACTCTACAGGAGGCTCATGGTCCTTTATGGCAGAATGGGCAGGAAGGCAGAAGTGGTCCTCACCTACAGGCTCTGCAGACAGATCCTCACGAAAGACCTGGGACTGAAACCCTCGGAAAAAACAGAAGAGATTTACAGGACCGTTCTGCAGAACGCCTGAAAAAGAAACTCTCCCACTAAGCGGCAATACGGGCCTTTAACTGCCTGACCTCCTCCTCCAGCCTCGTAACCCTCTGCTCAAGCCCTGCATGCTCCTCACGCCTCACTATCACCTCATAGAGACGGTCAAGCCTCCTGTTGATCTCCCCTATCATTCCAATGAGTTCATTCCTTACGGAGTCAATCCGCTGGTTTAACTCCTCCCTTACGGAATCTATTCTCCTGTTGGTCTCGTCTATCCTTCGGCTCTGGTCTGCAAGATGCAGATTCACATCGTCAAGCCGTTTGTTTACATCGTCAAGTCTCTGGTTTGTAAATTTCAGCTCCGCCCTCACTTCCTGAACCTGCCCCTTCAGGTCCTCCAGTTCAGGCAGAATCAGTTCCTTCAGCGCAGACCTTATTGCCTCCTTTACATCCATACCTCAAATATATCAATATCAGAGGCAAGATGTCAAATCCAGAAAACTTACACTTCCGAAGTGTAAGTTTTTTCTGGTGGGAGAATCTGTAACCGATCTGTAACCGGGTGTGTGTATAATTTCTCTAATGAAGGGCGGAAGACCCTGCGGATTAAAATCTTTAAAGGGAGGAAAGGATGAAAAGGGCAGGGCTGGTTTTTATGGTCTCTGTTAAGAAAAATCTCAAGAACATCCAGGAAAATCTGATTTTACGCTGGGGGCTACGCCCCGGCCCCCGAGAATAGTAGATATTTGTCATTCAGGTAGCGGGGCAAAGGGATTTTTGAGATTAAGTTAGAGCCTGTTGAACAGGCTCAAAATCTCGGAAAGGAGGTAGGAACCATGAAAAAGGAGGCAGGAATCTTGAAAGCCTTATGTATGTGTATGTTGTTGGTATTGTTGGGAAGTGTACCTGCATGGGGATGGGGAACGGACATTCCCATCTGGACAGGAGGATATATAAATGCCTTTGATGTGGACTACGACAAGGACACCGGAACGATGTATGTAGCCTTTCAGGTTTCTGGAGAAAGCAGTGTTAGAATATACTCGTCAACAGACCACGGATATACATGGGAATGGGTCGCGGATACAATTACTCATTGTACCTCAGGTGATAACAACAGGAGTGGATTGAAAAAGATTAGAATGATCTATGACGACGACACGGGTAAGTTTTATTTCTTCTATGTGGACAACGACGGCTACCTCTGCGTAAACTACCACTATCTCACCGGAACTGCATATGCCAAGAGGGTCAGCACAGCACCGATCCTGGAAGAGAGTTTTGAGGTGACCAGGAATCTGGAGAATGGGAGGATATTTGTTTACTACTTAGAGGGTACGAGCACAGGTGACAGGACATGGGTCAGATATACCGACGACGGAGAGACATGGCACACCAGTCTTAGCGGGGCCTCCTGGGCAGAGCAGGGACGCTGGATAAGCATCGCCTATGGTCCTCCTAATAATATCTTCCGTGCCTTCAGTTATGACACCTCCTCCACCCCAGACTTCGAGATAGCCTTCAAGGCCTCAACTGACAACGGTGGGTCCTGGCAGTCAATGGTCAGGATTACAGACAACGATCTGTTTGATTACAACCCGATAGTTGTGGCAGCAAATAAGGACAATTCAGGGGTATGGGTGGTTTATGGAGGTGCGATACCCTTTAGTGGAGGTTTAAGTGTATTTTCCCGGTACAGTGCAGACGGGGGGCAGAGCTGGTCTGGCGAGACATCCGTGGTCTCTGAAGAGGCAGCAATCTCTGCTGTCAGTGTCTATCTCTCCGATGTCAAGCCCTTTAAGATAAAGCCCAATGGTTATATAGACCTGGTCTATACCGTGTTGACCAGTAATAATGACATCCGTGCCTACTGGGCCTGGACACATACTTCAGACCCGGATACCTGGCACGCACACACACGGTTTAACGACCAGAAGATACGGATCGGGAGGGGGCTCACCTTCGATGACAATGGGCCAAAGATCGTTTATTCCCCACCAGAGACGGGAGGAGGAGTCGTATTTTCCTATTACAATGAGGGTGGACTATACTTTGATGCGCCCTGGAATAATTTAACCACTCCTTCAACATCTACTCTAACAGTAACAGTAGATGGTTCTGGAAGTGTGGTAAGTTCTCCATCTGGCATAAACTGTTCAAACAACGATCCCAGCACATCCAGGACATGCAGTTATGACTTTACAGTGGGTACCACAGTAACCCTTACTGCAACCCCTATTGACGGAACACTTCCTGACGGAACCCCCTATACTTCTTACTTTGCAGGATGGGCGGGCGCCTGCTCTGGTAATGATCCCACCTGTGAGATCACCATAGATTCTGAATCACCAATAACAGTAACAGCCCATTTTGTCTATCTCATCCCACCTGCTTATGTCGTGCCCCTTCCATCAGAGCCCACGGTATTTAACTATCCTCAAACAGAAGTTCCATCCATATCTCCTGATCCTTCAGAGTGTCGTCCTATTGGGGTAGGGGATGTGCCAGGAGGAACTCTCAACATCCAGGTGCATTTGCCCCAGTTTGAGGGACCAGTAGATGTCTATCTTGCAGTATATGCACCTCACATAGACCCTGACAATGTCTACATAGTGAGATCTGATCTGGGCATACAGCCTGCGTCTGAAGGACTGGTCCCCTGGAAGAGCAATGTTTCTGCAGAAGTAGACGAAAGCCTCTTCGGAGAGATCCCTACAGATGCCCTGCCTCCAGGCACCTATTATCTCGGAGTGGCGGTGACACCTGCTGGAGGAGACCTCTCTGTATATTACCTGTGGATTACCTACTTCGTTATCATATAAAGACAAAGGGGCAGGTCGAGAGACCTGCCCCTAATTTTTGAAGGTAATTAATAATTTAGATCACTGCTGTCCAAAATAACCTGCGATAGTATACACAGGCGGTGTGCCGAAGAAACAGAATTCAGGACACCTTTGAAAATAAACTCTTTCACACTGCCTATACTACTGGACTGACACTCTGAACCTGAGTGTACTGAACAGGTTAGTCTACTTTAAAATTTGTCCGTTAATTGTGTTTCTGAGGCATACCGCCTGTGTCTCAATCCTATTTTGGACAGATGTGAATTTAAATCAACTCACAGATGAGGTCTATCTCCAGAGGTGCATTCAATGGCAACAGCGGCACACCTATTGCCACCCTGGTGTGTCTACCCCTTTCACCGAAGACCTGAAAGAGCAGTTCAGAGGCGGCATTAAGGACTTCTGGCTGATTAAAGAACCCCTCAGAAGATGCCACATAGCCGTTCAGTCTGACTATACCTCCCACACTCCTCAATCCCACTTCTCTTTCTACCAGTGCAAGGGCATTGATAATACACTGTCTGGCGCACTGCCTTGCAGTATCCACTCCCACCTCAGCAGGCACCTTACCCCTTGCCATCAGATCACCATCTTTGAAGGGCAGGATTCCGCTCAGAAATACCAACCTGCCTGACACCTTCAGGGGGACATAAGTGCCCACCGGAGCAGGCGGTTCAGGCAGACTGATACCCAGTTCTTCAATTCTCTGATAAACATCCATAACCTTAAACCTCCTTCCATAGATAATGATTGACTTTCTGTCAAAACCTTAGAAATCTGCAAGATACCCACAACATCCCTGATTTTGCTGGGATCCCTATCCTAAAGCCAACCAGGGGCAACTGCATCAAGTATATTTTGACGAAGCAATCACCTTTTTATTAAAATTTATTTAGCGCCCATAGCTCAACTGGATAGAGCGGCGGACTACGAATCCGTAGGTTGGGGGTTCGAATCCTCCTGGGCGCGCCAGAGTCCTTTAACTATTCATCTCTCCCGAGTTGGTCCTCATCATTTCAAACTTAGCAGAGTATACTGGCATGGAACTTGCTCTAAATTTGTAGATTTAGATGTTATGATATCACTTACTTAAAGTTTTTTGGACGAGATATGCATATGTGTGTGATATCACACAGATATCTGAGTCAAATTACGCAATTTGTAGAAATTTCTGTGGGGTTGCTATGGAGAGGAGGAAGAGGATAGCCATTATCGTGCTACTTTTGACCTTGCTGATTTTTATCATCCTGATCGGGATAAAAATTTCCTTCTAAGTTCTTTACTCTCACAGTTAACTATGCCTAATAGGGCCTGCCCTGAATGTCAGCACCATGTATAAATCTTGTATAATGGTATTCATGAAGAAGAGGATTGCAATTACCATGGGAGATGCAGGAGGTATTGGACCGGAGATTGTGGTGAAAGCGGCCCTGGCCACTAAAGTAGAGGAGAGTTGTGAGCCTGTACTTATAGGTGACAGAAAGGTCCTCAAAGAGGCTGCTCAACTGGTGGGAGTTGACCTAACAGAGATTACAATAGATGAGCCATACAGCCTCAAAAGTTACACAAAAGGAGAACCCTCCGATGAGGCGGGTAGAGGGGCTTTTCTGTACATAAAGAGGGCGGTGGAGGGGTGTCTTCGGGGAGAGTTTCATGCTATGGTAACAGGCCCTATCTCTAAGACATCTCTGAGACTCGCAGGTTATACCTGGCCAGGTCATACAGAGATGCTTGCTGAATTTACAGGCACAAAGAGATATGCGATGATGCTGATGGGAGAGTATCTCAGGGTCATTCTTGTCACGACCCACCTGCCTCTAAGACAGGTGCCTGATGCCATAAACACTGATATGGTCTATGAAAAGATAAAACTCGCCACAACAGCTGCTGAGATGCTTCATTTAGAGGAACCTGTTATAGGGGTCTCTGCCCTCAACCC
This sequence comes from Nitrospirota bacterium, assembly GCA_015492645.1. Taxonomy (GTDB): domain Bacteria; phylum Nitrospirota; class Thermodesulfovibrionia; order Thermodesulfovibrionales; family JdFR-85; genus JdFR-85. The sequence goes on along the minus strand of WGER01000017.1, from coordinate 7,534 downwards.
ACATGCAGGAGAAGATGGGATTCTCGGCAATGAAGATACAGATGTGATACTGCCTGCTGTCCAGAAGGCACAGGAAGAGGGCATCAGGGTTATGGGACCTGTGCCTGCTGATGTTATCTTTTATCTTGCCAGGACTGGAAGGGTGGATATTGTGGTGAGTATGTACCATGATCAGGGGCTTGCCCCTCTTAAGATGATAGCCTTTGAAAGGGGTGTAAATCTAACAGTGGGACTCCCAATTATAAGGACCTCTCCTGACCACGGCACCGCTTATGATATCGCCTGGCAGGGCAGGGCAAAGGCAGACAGTATCGTGCAGGCAATCAAGATCGCATCAGAGATATCCCCTCCGAAACTCCAGAACCAATAGGAGGACGGAATGAGGAGATTTATAGGTGTGATTGGAGGTAGAAAGGCAACTCCCGAACTCCTGCAGGAGGCAGAGGCGGTGGGACGGTTGATTGCAGAGAGAGAGGCTGTTTTAATTTGTGGTGGGCTGGAAGGGGTGATGGAGGCTGCCTCAAGGGGGGCAAGGAGCAGAGGTGGTCTAACAGTGGGCATCCTTCCTCAGGACAACAGATCCTTTGCCAATCCCTATGTGGAAATACCAATAGTGACAGGGATGGGTGTTGGAAGAAATGTGATTATTGTTAAGACTTCTGATGCGTTAATCGCTATTGGTGGTGAATATGGCACACTTTCTGAGATAGCCTTTGCCCTTCAATTGGGTAAACCCGTTATAGGCATAAAGACATGGAAGATACAGGGGGTAATCGATGCAAAGGACGCAGATGATGCTGTCAAAAAGGCCTTTCAGAGTATAGGCACTGAACTCGCATGATTTTGAGTTTTTCTCCAGCAATAGGCTACTATAGTAAGGTCTTTAAGGCTTGCATTAAAAAATAAGGGGTGAAGGGATGAGAGGCTTCCTGAATTTTCTTATCGGCCTTGTAGTAGGTGTCCTGATCGGGATAGGGGTGATGATATTCAGCCCTGAGTTTGTGAACAACCTGCTCAGGATAGACCTTGCACCTACAGGCAGGGCTGTGGAAGGCAGAGTAGTTGCAAAGGAATTGCAGGAGGACAGGCTGCTTCTAACAGTGGTCACTCCAGAGGGGGCTGTGCTGGTCACTTTTACAAAGAAGGTGCCTGAGATAAACCTCCTTGTAGACAGGGACGACATCATCGGTCTTGGTCTCAACAGGTACAGACCCTTTGTTAATGACCCGCCTGTAATCAAGGTCAAAAAGAAGTTCCCCTCACCACCTGGACCTGAAGCAGAGACAATAAAGCCTCTGAGACCCGAGCCAACGGTAAAGCCTCCTGAAGTGATGGAACAACAACCTGAAGGGACTGGTCAATAATATTACAAGAAAAAAATGGCGGTCCCAAGGGGACTCGAACCCCTGTTTCCGACGTGAGAGGCCGGTGTCCTGGGCCACTAGACGATGGGACCGCAAAAAAATGGCTGGGGTGAGAGGACTCGAACCTCTACAAGCAGATCCAGAGTCTGCCGTCCTGCCGATTAGACGACACCCCAACTACTCAAAATTATCATAAAACCTCTTTGAGTGTCAAGAAAACGCGTTAGATCAAAAATCATGTCCGCAGACCGAGATTCGTCAAGCATCTCATTTGTGGTTTAACTGGATTTTACAGGACATTTCTGGCGATAGAGCAATTTTTACATTGATTTTGAGAGTGATTGTTTATATAATATGTTTTAGTACCAAAAAAGGAGAAGAGAATGAGGGGGATTTTGTATTTTTTAGTTTCATATTTGTTGTTTTTTACGACTGTCATGGAGGTACGGGCAGAACAAAGAGAAATGGTTGAATGTGGTCAGTGCCATCAGGCAGTTATCGAAAGAGCAGAAAAGAGCCGTTACACACATTCAGTGGTCCTTAAAGACTGCAGGATATGTCACACAGCGCCCAAGGAGGTGGTCCAATCAACTGAAATAAGTTTAGAGTCTCCCTCCAGAGACTTTATCTATCATATTAAAGAGGTAGAAGATGTCCCATACACCGCAATGATACAATTAAAAGATGACATGGGGGCGCTCTCGGAGCCCTACAGATTGGAGTTCTTCAAGAAGGATTTACCCAACCGTAGTGGTGACTTTAAACCAGTAAAAGACCCTCCTGCCCCCACAGTGGCAGGCATCAAGAAGAAGGGGTTCTATTCGGCAAAGATAGTATGGGAAGACAGTACACCCACATCGTTTTCAATAGAGTGCAGAGAAAAAGGAGGGTCTGATCTAAAGGCCCTTTCATCTACAGATCTCTATGAATGGTTACATGAGGTGGAGGTGAGAGGCCTTTATCAAGGCAAATACCTCTGTACTGTAACTGTACAGGACCTCTTTGGCAATGAGATCAGATCAGCCCCCTTTCTGGTGGACACATCCACCGTGAGTATGAACAAAGCAGAGGTGCATGATAGTGTCCTTACCATCAAGAGGGCTTTGATCTTCAAGATCAGTGGAAGGCCTGGAGTCTTCCTGGAGGTCCATGCCAGCAGGCCTTCCTACTGCAGGATATCCCTGAAGGCAAAACATGAGACGGCCGAAGGTTCACACTTCAAGATTGACAGATATACGACCATCAAGGCCTGTGTCGGTTGTCATCAGTTCAGTGTCTCTCACCCCGTTGGTGTGAGGGCCAAGAGTGAAGATGTACATGTACCTGATGATATGTCTACGATCGAAGATGGGGTGATCACCTGCGCCACCTGTCATGCACCCCACGGTGCTGACAGACCATTCCTCGGGAAGTTTGAGTTCAGGAAAGACCTCTGTCTGAAGTGCCACTCAAAACAAATATACTTTAAATGAAGGAGGAATTTATGAAACCACAAAAGGAAAGACGCAAAAAGATAAACTATTCGATCAAGAGGCAGATGCAGTTGAAGTTCCTTTTAAGGGTACTCCTGATAGTTACTGTAGCAGTGGGAATAATGGGGATGATTCTATACTTTTATAGTGACAGGAAGATAGCATCTTCCTATACACAGTTTCATATCCAGGCAAGAAACTTTCTTGACTGGCTCCTGCCAGTGATACTATTTTCGCTTTGTGTGGCCCTGCTCTGTGCACTTCTATTGAGTCTACCCTTTCCCCATAAAGTCGCTGGCCCCCTGTATAGAATTGAAAGAGAACTTCAACAGAAGGTGGGAACAGGCGATCTCACGGTGAGGTTTATTCTCAGAAAGGGTGACGAGGTCCATGACCTTGCAAAGGCGATAAACGCGTCTCTGGATATGCTTGGCACAAAGGTAAAGACCATGAAAGAGAGAGCAGAAACGATCTCGGATCTGCTCCAAAGAGAAGAGGTTGATCTTGATGAACTGAGAAAAGAATTTGGTGAACTGAAAAAGACGCTGGATGAATTCAGAGTCTGATCATTAAAGATCTCACTTTTTTCGTCACATCTAAAGAGTCATCTCGGATATGCTGAGTACTCTTGTTTGGAAATGTCATCCTGAAATTGTCTGTAATGAGATAAAAATCCCCGTGGTGTCCACGGGGATTCGGAACAGAGGATTATCTCTTTTTCTTTGTAGGAGCCTTCTTTTGGGCTGGCTTAGAAGGTGCTGTCTCCTGTTTTAAAAATTTTCTTTCATCCATGCTATCAAAGACCTTTATGGTACCCAATTTCACATCTGCCTTTGCCGGATGACAGATAGCACAGAACTTCTGCATCTCAGCACCATCCTTTGTATCGACTCTCAGATATTTATAATTCGGGTTTGAAGGGTGTGGGTCATGACATCCAACACACTCCAGTTTGCCATTTCTCAGAAACTGTGGTGGCACAATAGCCACTTTTGGGTTTGGCGCTATCCCGAAGGGATGGCTATGCTTTGCAGAGACAGGCAGAATTCCCATTCCTCCATTTTCCGGGGTCTCGTGGCAACCCAGACAGAGGGCTGTCACCCCTGAATTCGGTTTCCCTGTCTTGGGATTGATGGCCTTGGTATTAGGCCCCACAGCAAAGATGATCTCTCCCTTAGCATCATGAATCCCATGACAACCCGTACAATTAAGTGCATCATGCTTGCCTGCAGCCAGTGTCTGGGAGGCAGACAGTACTGACATGGCAAAAAGGGCAACTGCAACAATTATAAAGCACTTTTTCATAAGACCCTCCTCCTTCTGTTTAAAGTTTTGAGTATTATAAGAGAGGTAAATTCTGGATGTCAAGGCTATTTATTACTTATAATTATTTTTAATGGGAAGGTTATGGAATGTATTTTTGAGTACCCGATCTCTTCAACTGACGGTCCTTGTAGTAGGGGTATCCATTGTCTACTCGAATAGCCTGAATGCCTCCTTCCATTTTGATGACAACTATATGATAGTGAATAATCCACTCGTTCATGATATAAAAAACCTTCCTTTAATCCTGAAGGATCTATTTCACAGACCTCTGCTGAAGGCCACCTTTTTGCTTAATTATCAGTTGGGCGGTCTGGATGTGACTGGATACCATCTGGTAAATCTACTGATGCATCTGTTTGTGGTGTTTGAGGTGTACATTCTCTCAGGCCTATTACTCAGAGAATTTTCAGAGAGGCCATACAGGGAACTCCCCTTTATTGCCTCTCTTATTTTTGCCCTCCATCCTGTGCATACAGGCTCTGTTACCTATATATCAAGCAGGAGTTCTGTGCTCCTGACAGGTCTTTTACTCCTCTCCTTCATTCTTTTTCTGAAGGCCAGTACCACAGGAAAAAGGGCTCTCAAGATAGCATCCTTTGGGGTATTCATCCTGGGGTTTGGGGTGAAGGAGACCATAGTGGTACTGCCCTTTCTGATCCTGCTTTATATCTACATCCATGAAAGGGGAGTGGATCTCCTGAAGGGAAACCGTCTGATGCTGGCAGTGTTATTCATAGTATTGGGCACATACCTGCTGTTGAGAAAACTGACCCTTTCCACCGTTGCACCAGTAGACAGAAGGATTTATGAGGGTCTGCTACCCCCCTTACAGTACCTCCTTACAGAGATAAAAGTAATCGGCCTTTATTACCTGAAGTGGCTCATCATACCTGTAGGAGGCCCTTATGTCGACCCTGATATCCCTGCAGAGAGGACTCTTCTGAGTCTGCCTGTTATGGCTTCACTGGCAATTATAATTACCTTAACGGCTATAGCCTTCTATTATAGAAAGAGGGCATCCTTTGTCAGTTTCTGTATCCTCTGGTTTTTTATTAGCCTACTGCCCACATCAAGCATCTTTCCCCTGGGTGATCTGGCCCAACAGAGGCGGCTCTATCTGCCTACAGTGGGATTTTCCATGGTGATGGCGTATCTCATATGCGCCCTCTTGAGGCATCCATTAAGGCTGATGCCAGCAGTCACCTCTCTGGCCTTATTCCTTGGCTCAGTCACTTACCACGATAATGCCATCTGGAAGACCGAGTTGACCCTCTGGGAAGATGCAGCCAGAAAGTCACCAAATAAGGTGAGGGTATTAAACAACAGGGCCTATGCATATCTGCTTGAAGGAGACCTTGACAGGGCGGAGGCCCTCTATCGGGAACTTCTTCAGAGATTCCCAGAGTATCCCTATGGCCATTACAACCTCGGGAGCATATATCATATGAAGGGGCGGCTGAAGGAAGCGATAGAGGAATACAGGGTGGCGATAAATCTACGCCCTGGAAATCCCATGTTCAGGGCAAAACTCGCCCTCGCCTATGATGCAACAGGTGATCTGGATCTCGCCCTTGTGGAGGCCCGGAGGGCTGTTGAACTCTCTCCAAACAATTCTGAGTTGTTGACCATACTCGGTTCTCTACTTGCAAAGAAGGGACAGTTTACAAAGGCCATTGAGGTGAGCAGAAAGGCAATTGCCCTTAACCCTGCATCCCCAATGGCCTATTACGTCCTGGGGTACAGTTATGAACAGACCTCCAACATAGATGGGGCAATTGAGGCATACAGAAGGGCGATCCAGTTAAAACCTGACTGGCGCCTTCCTCACCAGAGGCTTCTCAATCTCACAAGGTAATCCCTCCGGCAAACTAAAATCGGTTAATGAACACTGCGGATCTCTCTGTAGAGATAATTCAGGAACTGCCTTGCCTGGTAGAAGTTTGGGTTGATCTGTATTGCCCTCAGGAGTTCTCTCTCGGCCTCTCTGTACATCCCCTTATCCATATAGAGTACACCCAGGTTGAAGTGGGCCACCTCGTCTTCCGGATTAAAGGCGATAGCCAGCCTGTAGTACTTGATCGCCCTGTCAAATTCCCCATTCTTCTGGTAGATATGTCCTATATTGGTATAGGCAGGGGCGAAGTTGGGCCTCAGCCTCACCGTGACCAGATACTCCCTCAGGGCATTTTCCACATCGCCTCTCTTCGTAAATGCCTCTGCAAGGTTAAAGTGAGGCCTTGCCTTGTTTGGGCTTTTACTGACCACATCCTGCCACAGTCTCACCTCGTCTGTCCACACCTGGTTCCTCCTGTAACTCATCACCACCAGAACCAACACCACCAACATCATCACCACCACCGCCTCCCTCTGCCTCCCAACTGCACCCGCACCCCACACCACCAGCACCACCACCGCCACCACCACCCCATACATCGGCAGATACATCCTGTGCTCAAATATCACATCAGGTAACACCACAAGAAATCCCTCCACCAGATGACACACAAAAAACCACAACAACCCAAAACCCACCAGTCTCCCCTCTACCCACCTGCCCCTCCCAAACACCACCCCAGCAACCAGCAGTACACCCAAAACCACCCCGCTGCCCAACACCTCCCAATCCATCCCCTCTGATACCCGATAATCATAGTCCAGATTCTGCCCCACAGGCAAAAACACCAGCCTCAAATAACTCACCAGTACCCTCACCTCAGTCAGAATATACTGCCACCTGCCAAGCCCCTCTTCCACACTCGTCACCCTCTCAACCTCCTCCACCAACTCACCAAGTGCACCCACCTTCCCTATAAAACTCAAAGGCACCAGTACCATACTCCCCACAAATGGCAATACATATAAAAACCTCCTTGCCCCACCCTCAAAAAATACCACCTCGTATAAGCCTATCACCAGTGGAAGTGTAAACACTATCTCCTTCGTCTTCATACCCGCCACCGCACTCACCAGCCCCACCAGGTACCACCAACCCCCCTCACCAAGCCTCCACCTCACATACCCAAGCACCCCAAGTAGATAAAACATCGTCCCCAATGAGGTGTACCTCTGCACTATATAGGTCACCGCCTGCGTCTGAAGAGGATGACTCACAAATAAAAGAGCCGTGATCAAACCCACCAGCCTGCCGTCCAGCCTGCTCCCCGCCAACCCAGGTGCCCTGAAACTTGCCACAACAAGTAAATAAACCAGTACACCATTCACTACATGAATCAGCAGATTCACTAAATGATACCCCCTCACATCAAGCCCATGTAAGGCATAGTTCAATGCAAAGGTCAACTTCCCAACATAACGATGATCATTCATCACCCCTATATCAAAAAAATTCCCCACATCCCGTATCAGGGGATT
>WGER01000016.1 GCA_015492645.1 Nitrospirota bacterium | reverse complement strand
GTTCTAACCGTGCTGAACTACCACCCCACTGACTATTCATTTTAGAATTATTCTCAAATTGGTGTCAAGAATCCATATTAGATCCAGATTTGGCGTTAGAAATGGCTGTTTTGGCAGCAGGGACCCACAAAATCAGAGATTTTGTGAAACGGAGAAACTCCGTTCCTGCCTCAAAACAGGATTTATGCGACAGTTTTTTAATCAAAAAATAAGAGACAAAACAAACGTCAGGAGAGACAAGAAAAATGTATACACTTTGTTATCTCTAACTCCTGAGCCCCTGACTCTTGACAATTAGAGTTATAATGTAATATAAAATTGTTGCTTTAAGTTTAGTTTCTCAGAGAGGGGGGTGATAGATGATAAAGCGAGTTGGGAGTAAATTAGACCGCTAAGATCATAAAAAAAGGAGGTTTTTATGAGGAAGGTTTTGTATCTGAGCGTTATAATCCTCTTTGTACTCTCTTTTAAGGTATTTGGAAGTGGCAAAGTCCATTGGGGGTATGAGGGGGAAATAGGACCTGCATACTGGGGTGATCTGTCAGAGGAGTTCAGGTTATGTAAAGAGGGTAAGAGTCAATCACCTGTGGATATTGTAAATACTGTTAAAGAAGACATACCAGATGTCCAGTTTCACTACAGTCCCGCTCCACTTTCCATTATTAACAATGGTCACACTGTAAAGGTCAATTATTTAGAGGGAAGTTATATTGTATACCAAGGAAAGAGATACAATCTTGTGCAGTTTCATTTCCACAGACCAAGTGAAAATACAGTCAATGGTAAACACTTTGATATGGAAGCCCATTTGGTACATAAGGGTAGTAATGGAGAACTTGTAGTTGTGGCTGTATTTTTAAAAGAAGGTGATGAAAATCCACTGATACAGAAACTCTGGGAGAATATCCCGGAGGAGATTGGACATAAAAAGGTCAATAAGGAGATAAGCATTGATGTTTCAAGATTATTGCCCAAGGATAAGGGTTACTACCTCTTTGAGGGATCATTAACTACACCACCCTGTACAGAAGGTGTAAAGTGGATTGTGCTGAAAGAGGCGGTTAAGGTTTCAAAGGCCCAAATAGAGCGATTTGAGCATTTCTACAAGATGAATGCAAGACCCACCCAACCGCTGAACAAAAGGGTCATAAAGGAGAGTCCTTAGTGAATAATGCGGGGTAGTCCCCGCATTATTCACCCGCCTCGTAGATCTCTCTAATCGTATTTCTATCGGTAAATCTGGGAGAGTAGAACGACCAAATCAGGTCTAACGGACACGGGGTGTCTTATAGAATGGCCTTTCGTTTACAATAATTACCAATGCTTATCCAGCGCGTTATATTCAGAGACCTTGTGGTTCACCTGCTGCTGACTGTGGCAGGACTCAATCTGGTTCTCATGATGGAAAAGGTCTTGAAACTGAGCAGGATCATGGGGATGACAGGCTCATCTTTAATGAACTTTTTCATTATAACACTCCTTGTACAACCGCAGATAATGGTTTACTCTCTACCGCTGGCAGTACTGCTCAGCAGTGTAATTGTCTACGGCAGGATGAAGTTTGACAATGAAATGATGGTCCTGAGGACAGCAGGAATGAGTCTCAGAAGGATGTTCAGACCCTTCTTTGTTCTTTCAGCAATATGTCTGGTTGTCAGTTTTACACTATCCCTCTACATCTCTCCATTGACACTGAAAAGGTTGAGGATAGAGGTCAATTCTTTACTCTCATCCCGTCTGGCTGAGGCTATAGAGCCGGGCGTCTTCTTTACCGCCTTACCAGGGATCACCCTCATTGTTGAGGGCAAAGACAAAGAAAGGATGAGAGGCGTCTTCCTTTACAGGCATAACAAAAGAAGGGCAGAAGTGATAACAGCACCTGAAGCAGTGTTTATTAAGTCAGAAGGCAAACCACCTGTGATTGTTCTGAAAAACGGTCTCATCCATATCGCATCTGATGAATCCACGGAGATCGAATTCAGAGAATACAGGGTATCTCTCCCCTCTTCTATTGAACTGATAGGAAGAAGGAGGGGAGAGATGGGTCTAAGGGAACTCTACAGGAGGACAATTGAAGATAGGAAAAAGCAGTACCTGATTGAATTGTTCAGAAGATTCACTTTCCCGCTCCTTCTTCTGCCCGTTACTCTGATGGGTGTTCCATTGAGCCTTCTGTCAGAAAGGAGCCGATTAAAGGGGTTACTTGCTGCCATATCTGTCTTTGCCACCTACTATATCTTTCTTGTATATATGGAGAACCCTACAGGGCAGACAGGGGGCCCTTCTTTATATGCCTCATCCCCTTTATTGCCTTCTTTGTATCTTCCATCATCTGTTACAGGAGGATAGGTGAATAGAGTCCAGAAGAGGTATCTCTGGGATTTTATCCTCACAATGGTTGTCTTAACCACAGGCCTGTCACTCCTCTTTTCTGTGGTCTCTGTAGTGGATGAGGCCGATGAGATAATAAGGGTTGCAAGGTCATCTGTTCTGATCATTCAGATAGTGCTCCTCAGACTGCCAGAATTTTTCGGTTACCTGATACCCTTCACATCAATGATAGGGGTGTTTCTGGTGCTGGCCGTTGCAAACAGGAGAAATGAGTTGATGGTATTACAGACATCAGGAGCAGACATGAGGCGATTTCTGATTCCCTTTCTGATTGCTGGCATTGTGCTTTCAATGCTGGTGTTCTTCTTCTCTGAAGTGGTAAGGCCCCTTGCCAGCGCAGAAATAAAGAACCTCTTGACTCCTGAAAAGGATCGTTTCTCCTATGTCTCCGGTGAACTCTGGCTCAGACCCTCCAGGGAAATCATTGCAAGGGCTGGGGCCTTTGATCCCTACAATGGTAAACTGAAGGAGATCTCTCTATTCTGGCTGGAAGGGGGGAGGCTAAAAAAGAGGATAGAGTCAGCCAGGGGCAGGTGGATTGAAGACAGATGGGTGCTGGAGAGGTCAACCGTCTATGACCTCACCGGCAGGAGGGTATATAACAGAGAAAGCCTAATATTGAATAAAATGGGGAGTCCTGAAGAGTTCCTGAAGATAAAAGAGGCTGTGGAGGAGATGTCAGTTTTTAGATTGAGGCAGTATCTAATGAGACTCGATAGATTTGGGATAAAGAACCAGAAACTCTGGGTAGATCTCTACTCCAGGTACTCCTACCCATTTACAGCACTTGCCCTAATGTTTATCGGTATCAGCCTATCGTTGAGAATGAGACAGTTGGGCGGGGTGGTATCAATACTCCTTCTGGTGATCTCTCTATTTGGTTACTGGTTTCTCCTTACCGTGTCTGTCTCCCTCGGCTATGCCGGAACCCTTCCTCCTCCACTTAGTGGATGTTTATTGCCTCTTTCTGTAAATCTCCTGGGTCTCTACTTATATCTGAAGACACTCCTTTAGGAACCTCTCAACCCTCTATAGGCGTCCATCAACAGTCCTGTGATCTCACCCACACTGAAGGTCTTACCCGCTACTGTCCTCACAGGCAGTATCTCTATAATCGTATTTGTGATAAACACCTCCTCCGCCTGCAGGAGATCTGCCACAGTATAGAGCCCCTCCTCCACCTGAATGCCTCTACGATCGGCGAGTTCAATAACCGTCTGTCTTGTTATCCCTTTCAGGATGCCTGATTCCAGAGATGGGGTATGGAGTCTTCCATCTTTTATAAAAAAGATATTACTTGTGGTGCATTCAGTGATATAACCAGAATGGTTCAGTAATAATGAGTCATAGAAGCCTTCAGGGGTTTCCATCCTTGCGAGCAGATTCGGTAAAAAACTGATTGACTTTATCTCACTGTCTTCTGCTGATCTTGTGTTTCTCCTTTTTGAGATGTGGATATCAACACCCTCTCTGTAGAGCCTCCGGGGTATCCGTCTGAGATTTGAGACATAGACCAGGACCGTGGGGTTACCACAGCCAGTTGGTAACAAACCCTGTTCACACACTCCCCTCGTAATGGTCACCCTTGCATAGGCATCTGAGAGGTGGTTCATCCTCAGTAGATTCTCAAGTACATTGGGGATATCATTTATATCTGCTTCGATCTGAAGTGTCTGGAGTCCTCTGGAAAGCCTCTGCATGTGATTCCTTAATTTGAAGAACCTTCCCTCATAGGCCCTCAGCGTCTCAAAGACCCCATCACCATACCACAGGCCCCTGTCAATTGCTGATATCCTTGCCTCTGTCTCATCCAGATACTGCCCGTTGAGGAAGAGGATCATGTCACACCTACGAGGTGTGATTGAAGATATTCATACTCAGGTATCTGTCGCCACGGTCAGGAAAGACGGCCACCACCTTCTTGTGCCTGCCCAGTCTCTCTGCAATCCTGAGGGCTGCCCACATTGCTGCCCCCGAGGAAATACCCATGAACAGCCCCTCTTTAAGGGCCAACTGTCGTGTCATCTCATGGGCATCTTCGTCCTTCACAGCAATAACCTCATCGTAGATATCCGTGTTCAGCACCCCTGGATAAAATCCAGCACCTATACCAGGGATTTTGTGCTGTCCAGGGGTACCACCAGAAAGGACTGCAGAAGATGCTGGCTCTACTGCAACTACATAACAATCTCTTCTTCTTTCCTTAAACACCTCACCCACACCTGTGATGGTACCCCCTGTGCCAACACCAGCCACAAATGCATCAGGCACCCCTCCGAGGGCCTCGATAATCTCTAAGGCAGTGGTCTTTCTATGGATCTCTGGGTTTGCGGGATTCTCAAACTGCTGGGGCATGAAATAATCAGAATTCTGAAGACAGAGCCTCTCCGCCTCTTCAAGGGCCCCCATCATACCCCTGTCAGCCGGGGTGAGTATCAACTCGGCTCCATATGCCTTCAGTATCTGTCTCCTCTCAAGGGTCATCGTTTCGGGCATCGTGAGGATAAGTTTGTATCCCTTAACAGCAGCCACAAGGGCGAGTCCAATACCAGTATTGCCACTGGTTGGTTCAACAATGGTTCCACCTGGTCTCAACCTCCCCTCCCTTTCGGCTGCTTCTATCATGCTGAGGGCTATTCTATCCTTCACAGAGCCTCCAGGGTTGAAGCCCTCGAGTTTTGCAAAGACAGTTGCGTCCCTCTCCCCTGTGAGTCTGTTGATCCTGACAAGGGGTGTATTTCCAATCAGGGCAAGGGGATTGTCTTTTACTCTCATTTATGCTCCTTTCAGCCGAGATTTATTATTTCTGCATCCATAGTTTCCAGATCCACTACAGCCACAGTTGCCTTCCCGTATAACCAGTGACCTGCCTCTCCTGGATTTATTATAAGGGTGTCCCTCACCTTCTGCACCTTTGCCCTATGGGTATGCCCATAGACAACGAGGTCAAAATGGCCACTATCTGCCAGTTCTTCCACCAGATCAGGCTCATGCATTACAACAATCCTTCTACCACCATGCTCAAACTTACAGGGCTGTCTCTTTATCCTTCCTCCAGAGCGGTCATTGAGTAGCAGTCTGTCTCCATCATTGTTACCGAAGATTCCGACAAACTCCGATTTCAATCCCTCAAGGAGGGGAATAAGGGAGAAGGGTGATGTATAATCCCCTGCATGGATTACGAGGGATACCCCCTTCTGGTTAAAGACCTCCACCGCCTCTTTAATCCTGTCAATATTATCATGAGTGTCTGAAAGCAGACCAACCAGCATACACATACCTCCAGAATGTTTTTTAGAAATAAATTATATCTCTGCTGGCACAGATTTGACAAATCAGGCCTCAGGCTTTCGAACTCCGGTCCCTCCGTCCCCAAAATCTCTGATTTTGTGGGGACCCTGCCGCAAAAACAATTATTCCTAAAACAGCAAACTGGGTTATCAGGATAGTTTGATGTGGACATCTCAGATTAAGTAAAATAATAACTTATTAAATTTTTACAGGAGGAGGTCTTATGAGGTTTGAACTTGCAGAGCGGGTAAAGAACCTTCCACCCTACCTTTTTGCCAGAATCGACAGCATGAAGGCTGAGGCGGTCAAAAGGGGGATGGATATCATTGATCTGAGTATAGGCGATCCTGATATACCTACTCCTGGACATATTGTAGAGGCTATGAGAGAGGCGGTGAAGAAGCCAGAAAATCACCGATATCCCTCCTATGAGGGAATGCCTTCCTTTAGAGAAGCCGTCAGTGAGTGGTACAGGAGGAGATTCGGGGTCAACCTTGACCCAGAACGGGAGGTTCTCAGCCTCATAGGCTCTAAGGAAGGGATAGGGCATATAAGCCTCGCCTTTGTTAATCCCTCTGATGTTGTCCTATGCCCCTCACCCGGATATCCTGTTTATCATATTGGAACCCTCTTTGCAGGTGGACACCCTCACTTCCTGCCCCTTATTGAGGAAAATGACTTCTTCCCTGATCTGGACTCTATTCCAGAGGAGATACTCAGTCGGACAAAGATGCTCTTTCTGAACTATCCAAATAATCCCACCACTCAGGTTGCTACAGAGGAGTTCTTCAGAAAGGCAGTGGATTTTGCCTCCAAGCATAACATCATCCTCTGCCATGATGCTGCCTACTCAGAGATATATTTTGATAATAACAGACCCATCAGTATACTCCAGATAGAGGGCGCCAAAGAGGTGGCTGTAGAATTTCATTCCCTCTCAAAGACATACAACATGACAGGCTGGAGAATCGGCTTTGTCGTGGGCAATGAAGAGGTGATTAAGGGTCTTGGAAAGATAAAGACAAACCTCGATTCAGGTGTGTTTCAGGCGATACAGGAGGCATCTATTGTAGCCCTGAAGACCGAGGACTCAATCCTCAGTTCTCTCAGACAGACCTACCAACAACGGAGAGACCTCCTGTATAAGGGACTTAAAGAGATTGGCCTGGATGTGAAAAGGCCTCTTGCCACCTTTTATCTATGGGCCAAGGTGCCCGAGGGATTCACTTCCGAGGAATTTACAATCCACCTCCTCCAGAAGGCAGGTGTACTAACAACACCTGGTAATGGTTTTGGAGAGCCAGGCGAGGGCTACATACGGTTTGCCCTTACAACCTCACTACAGAGGATCGAAGAGGCTGTACAGAGGATAAAGGAAAGCCTGTGAAGGTCTTCCTCGGTCTCGGCTCAAATCTGGGTAAAAGAAGACGGAACTGCCTGAGGGCTATAGAGTTTCTCCAGGCAAAGGGGCTGATTATCAAAAGGACCTCCTCATTCTATGAAACAGAACCATGGGGCTATCAGAACCAGCCCAGGTTCATAAATATGGTGATTGAGGTGGAGACAGAACTGGGCCCGGATGAACTCCTCAAGATGCTTAAAGGGATAGAGAGGCGGATGGGAAGAAAGGATGGCCTGAGATGGGGACCCAGGATTATAGATATAGACATCTTGATCTATAACGACAGGGTTATAGATAAAAAGGACCTTGTTATACCACATCCCCATATGCACAAAAGAGAATTCGTCCTGAGGCCACTGAGCGAGATCGCCCCTGATCTGAAACATCCAAGGCTGGGCAAAACAGTGTCTGAACTATTAATGGAGATCACATCCAGTTCACCTGAAGGGGATGACACCACCGAAGAAAGGGACGATGTCACCAAGGCAGAGAATACTAAGGATACTACTGGATGTCCTTGAAAAAAAGAGGTCTCTACGAGAGGTGATGGCCAGGCATACGGGAGGTCTCAGTGAGCAGGAGAGGTCCTTTGTACATGAGACTGTCTATGGTGTGCTGAGAAGGCTCCTGTATATTGACTACAGGCTCGGTTTTTACCTCACGAAACCTCAGAAACTCAAACCTCAGACAATGATGAACCTCAGGATAGGGGCCTATCAGATCCTGTTTATGAGGGTGCCTGACTGGGCTGCTGTATCAGAGACTGTAGAGGTTGAGAAGAGGACAGGCAGGAACCCCTCAGTGGTGAACGCGGTTCTAAGAAAGATAGCCACCTTGAAGGAAGAACCTCCCCTTCCAGGCGATCCCCTTAAGAGGCTCAGTATCTCAACATCTCATCCACTCTGGCTCGTGCAGAGATGGGTCAGGAGGTTCGGGTTAAAGGAGGCTGAGTCCCTGATGGAGGCCAACAACGCGATACCTCCAATCGTTTTGAGGGTTAATATCCTGAGGACAACGAGACAGACCCTAATCAATTATCTGAAAAACAAGGGGATGGAGTGTGAAGAAACAAGATACTCACCCTTTGGAATAAAACTCAAGGACAGGCCATCAAAGGACCTGCTGGCAGAACTGTCCAGTGTTGCGATGGTTCAGGATGAGGGCGCACAACTCTGTACCATGTTACTTTCTCCAAGACCCCAGGATAGGATACTCGACGCCTGTGCCTCTCCAGGAGGCAAGACCGCCTTCCTGAGAGAACTGACCCAGGGCAGGGCAAATATAGTGGCGGTAGAGGTCTCTCCAGAAAGGGCCAGGATCCTGAGGAAGAACCTCAAGACCCTAGGGCATGATGAGATAGACATTATAGAGGCGGATATAAAAAGACTCACCTTTGGTTTACCCTTTCAGAGGATACTGCTTGATGCACCCTGCTCTTCCTTTGGTGTCATCAGGAGAAACCCTGATGTCAGGTACCGCTACAGCAGTAAGGACCTTCAGGAGTTCGGCAGGATGCAACTCGAACTGCTCCAGGCAGTGAGTAGATTCCTTGATCCAGGTGGTACCCTTTTGTACTCTGTCTGTAGCCTTGAACCTGAGGAGACAGTCGAGGTAGTGGAGGCCTTCTTGCAGAAAAACAGTGATTTTTATATTATAAAAGATGTGCCTGAGGGAATAGATAATCGGTTCTTTGACGAAAGGGGGTTCTTTATGAGCCTGCCCCACAGGGATGATATGGATGGACACTTTGGCGTGAGGCTGTCGAGGAGATGAAACTGATATTGAAGACAATACTCTCCATATTTGTGTTTGCTACAATGGCTCTACTTAGCAGTTACCTCACCTTCAGATTTGTTGGTTCTGGTAAGACAGTGCAGGTGCCGGAATTGAGGGGCAAGAACCTGATCGAGGCAAACAGGATCCTGTCAAAGGAGAAACTGTACCTGAAAATAGAGGCCGAACAGTACAGTGCCACAATACCTGAAGGGCATATAATCTCCCAGAACATACCTCCTGGCCAGCAGGTGAAGGAGGGCAGAACAATCAGTGTGATTCTGAGTAAAGGACCGAAGATACTCTCAATGCCTTCATTCTTAGGGCTTGACCTGGACGAGGCGAGGGAACTGGCGAGGCAGAAGAATCTCTATATAAAGAAGGTGATCAGGACCCATTCCCAGGCCCAGGAACCCAATACAGTTATCGCTCAGAGGCCATCCGAGTATGAAAAGGGCTCTGACTCGGTCACACTGGTGGTGAGCAGGGGGCCCTATGACACCCTCTATGTTTGTCCTGATTTCACCTCTATGAGCCTTGAACAGGCGAAGATGCTGGCGGACAGGATGGGTATAGAGATTGAGTTAGAAGGGTTTGGAGGGACCATAGTGGGACAGAGCCCTGAGCCTGGCAGCATTGTGAAGACCGGTGATAGCATCACACTTAGGCTACAGTATACAGAGGAGCAACAGTTGAGATGGCTTTAGTTGCACCCTCCATACTTTCTGCTGATTTCTCCAAACTTGCAGAAGAGATAAGGGCAGCCGAGGAGGCAGGTGCTGATCTCATCCATATTGATGTGATGGATGGCCTCTTTGTCCCTAACATCACCATAGGCCAAGAGGTTGTGAGAGCAATAAGGAAGACAACCTCCCTCCCCTTTGATGTACATCTGATGATTGAAGCCCCTGAGAGACATCTTGAGGCATTTGCAGAGGCAGGTGCGGATATAATCACCGTCCACTACGAGGCCTCTGTACATCTACACAGGGCTGTGCAGAGGATAAGGGAGTTAAACTGTAAACCGGGTGTCTCTATAAATCCTGCAACCCCTGTTTGGGTGCTACAGGATATCCTAGATGAACTATATCTGGTCCTGATAATGTCCGTAAATCCCGGATTTGGTGGACAGGAGTTTATACCCAGCAGCCTCAGAAAGATAGGTACCCTTAAAGACGAGATACTGAGGAGGGGCCTGAAGACCCTGATAGAGGTGGATGGAGGGATAAAGGTGGACAATGCCAGGCAGGTTGTAGAGGCGGGGGCTGACATACTGGTTATGGGTTCAGGCTTCTTTGGTGCAGACAACTACATCGAACTTATGAGGGTCCTCAGGAAAGAGATTGAACCCGGAAGAACTCTTTAAAGAGGCAGAAACCCTCCGAAAGAGGTCCCGCTTTCAGGAGGCCCTCCAGAGGTACCAGATGGCCCTGAAGGGGTTTGGCCCAAAGGATAAAGAGGCCAGGGCTATAACACTCCTTGCCATTGCTGACACATTGAGGATGACAGGTGAATACAAAAAGGCGATCAGGGCCTATCAGAGGGCTGAGTCTGTGGCCAGGGATATCGGGTCGGAAGACCTGTCAGTGGATGCCTCGGTTGGTGTGGGGCTCTGCCTCAGAGGCATGGGTAGATGGCGGGAGGCGATGGCCCGTTTCGAGAGGGCTGAAGAGTTCTACAAAAAAAGGAGAGACCTTGAGGGTCTCTCCTTTGTCCTATGGGCCAGGGCAGGTGCATTAAGATGCCAGGGCAGGGCATCAGATGCATTGAGAATCCTCAGAAGGGCCCTGAGGCTGAATATCAGAAGACAGGACATTGAGGCAGTAGGTTACTGCCTCAATGCATTGGGTGGGGCATCAAGAGTGGCCGGAAGGATAAAGGACTCTTTAAAATACTACACTGAGGCGAATGCCCTCTTCAGGGACCTTAAAGACACCTTTGGCCTCGCTTATTCCTATTGTGGCATAGGCAATGCCCTCAGGATGATGGGACGATACAGAGATGCGATGCGATACTTCCATAAGGCGATGCGGCTGTACAGGAAAATCGGGGACAGGGTCAGTTCTTCATACACACTCTGGAGTATGGCGCAGACATGCATAATGCTCAGGAGGTTGAAGAGGGCAGAAAGGTACCTCTCTGAAGCCTATACCTGGTTCAAGGTGACAGGAGATGAAAGGGGTAAGGTCTACTATCTACTGGGCACAGCACAGATTCATCTGCTCAGGGGAGAACAGCCCGAGGCGATAAGGGCACTGAAAAGGGCGAAGAGGAGGTCTGAACGGTTCGGTTTTATGCTTGAGCACTGCCATGCCACTGTTATGATGAGTTCCTCAGGTCGTGACTCTACCAGTTGCTACAGGGCCATTGGTGTAAAATTGGAATTCAATGGAATACCCTTTAATATACCCTGAGGTTGGTAAATGTATATACTGACAATACCAAACATACTGACCATGGCAAGGATTGTGCTGATACCTGTATTCGTCAGCGCACTGATGTATCAGAGGTATGACTTTTCACTGCTGATATTCACCGTAGCAGCACTAACTGATCTGCTGGATGGGATGATAGCAAGGGCGAAGAACCAACAGACCGAACTCGGTAGATTTCTTGACCCAGTGGCTGACAAATTCCTCCTGGTCACCTCTTTTGTGCTTCTCGCTATTTATGGGTTCGTCCCGAAATGGCTCAGTATTGTGGTTATAAGCAGAGATGTTATAATTATAACAGGCTGGTTGATAGTCTTTTTTATAACCCATAGAGCAAAAGTGGAACCTTCATTTCTTGGAAAGATCTCCAACGCAATGCAGTTGACCCTGGTGGCCTATATCTTACTGTATATAAACTTGAACAGGGGCTACTTACCAGAGCCAAAGCCCTTAGAAATATTCACTGCACTTTTGACAGTGGTATCAGGGCTCCAGTACCTGTACAGGGGGTTGAAGCAGATGGGAGGTAGTGATGGTTGAGAACAAGGTTGAAGAGGTTGTAAAGGGGAGTCCTGCTGACAGGGCCGGTGTCAGACCTGGAGACAGACTCATCAGTATAAATGGCAGAAGAATAAGAGATGCGATAGACCTTATGTTTTATTCTGACTCTGAGTATATGGAGATAACTGTAAAAAGAGGAAAGGAGACGGTGAAACTGGAACTCCAGAAGACAGATGATGGACCAGTGGGTATAAGGCTTGCACCTGTTAAGGTAAAGACCTGCAGGAACCGCTGCATCTTCTGTTTTGTTAATCAACTACCGAGAGGACTGAGGAGGTCTCTTTATATAAAGGATGAGGACTTTAGAATGTCCTTTCTCTACGGAAACTACATAACACTTACCAATCTCACAGCAAAGGACAAAAAGAGGATAATCCAGCAACACCTGAGCCCGCTCTATATCTCTGTCCATGCCACTGACACCGAGGTGAGAAGAAGACTTCTCGGCAACAGGAATGCCCCGCCTATTATGAATGAACTCACCTGGCTTGCAGAACACCGTATCAGGATGCATACCCAGATAGTGTTATGCCCAGGCTACAACGATGGTGAGCATTTGAGACAGACAATACAGGACCTGCTAAAACTCTACCCATATGTCCAGTCTATAGCAGTGGTGCCTGTGGGGATAACCCGCTTTGTGAAGACAGATATCAGACCCCTTACAAGGGAGGAGGCCCTCAATGCCATAGAGGTGATCAAAGAATTTCAGAGGAAGATGCTCCGGAAGTATGGAGACCCTGTTGTACTCGGTTCTGATGAACTCTATATCAAGGCAAACCAGCCCTTTCCTCCACTCAGATACTATGGCGACTTCCCACAAATTGAAAATGGTGTGGGCATGGTACCACTGTTTATGGCAAAGGCAAAGAGACTGAAGCCCCTGAGAAAGCCTCCAAGAAGGAGTTATCTTGTGGTAACAGGGGTCTCCTTCTACCCCTTCCTTAGAGAGTGTATCAAGAGGCTGGACCTGCAGGACAGTGTCAAACTCATTGATGTTGATAATCAGTTCTTTGGAGAGACTGTAACAGTAACGGGTCTTCTCAGTGGCAGGGATATTATCAGAAGGGCCTCAGACGTTGATGATTACGAGGTATTGGTCCTGCCGGACGTTACTATCAAAGAGGCGGATAGAATGCTGATCGACGATGTCACAGTGGATGAGATCTCGGAGATACTCGGTAAGGAGGTTGCTATTATAGAGTCAACACCAAAGGGTCTTTTGAATCTGCTGGAGGAGAAAAATGAGAATCAACGGAAAGACAAGACTCACAGGTATCATAGGGTTTCCTGTCAAGCATAGTCTCTCACCAGAGATGCATAACACCGCCTTTGATCACTTAGGGTTGAACTTCTGTTATGTCCCGTTGGAGGTGAGACCAGAGGACCTGAAAGATGCGGTGAAGGGACTGAAGGCCCTCGGTTTTGTGGGTGCAAATGTCACGATTCCCCATAAGCAGGCAGTAATCGCCTACCTTGATGGAGTCGATGAGGAGGCCTCCTTTATTGGTGCTGTCAATACAATCACCAGAGAGGGGAACAGCCTTATCGGTCATAACACCGATGGTAGAGGCTTCATTCAATCCCTGAAGGACGAGGGTATCGATCTGGCCGGCAAGGAGGTCTTTCTGCTCGGTGCTGGTGGAGCGGCAAGGGCAGTGGCATTTGCTATCGCCCCAGAGGTCTCAAGGCTGTACATTTATAACAGGACCGCAGAAAGAGGGCTGGAACTCGCCATGAAACTCAAAAAGTTAAACCCTGAGGTGGCCTTCACGAGCAATCTGAACTACTGTAAGATCTCTGATATTGTAATAAATGCCACCTCAGTTGGTCTCAAAGAGACGGACCCATTACCCATTGATCCTGACTATCTGAGGGAGGGACAGATAGTATATGACCTCATCTACAGACAGACCCCCCTGCTCAGGGAGGCATCAAGGAGGGGGTGCAGGACAATAGATGGCACAGGCATGTTGCTGCATCAGGGGGCAGAGGCATTCCGCCTCTGGACAGGTGTGGAACCACCTCTGGACCTCATGAGGGAGGTGTTACTTGAAAGGTTGAGCAGTGGATAGTGCTGTGGAAATCCCTTTGCCTCCTTCACAAACCGATACAGGGTCAGGGTGTCCAGAGGTGCGCCTCTTAATACATTTAGCGTCTCCTGAAGCAGATTCTCTCCCCCACCTGGCTCTATCTCAATATAGACCTTGCCATTTCTCTTGCCCAACTTTACAGGCTGGGAGACAATATAAACAGGATCACCTACCTCTGCTCTACTGAAAACCTTCTCTATATCTGCTGGGTACATCCTGATACAGCCATGGCTTATCCTCCTGCCCACACCGAGGGGCTTGTTTGTGCCATGTATGAGATAGGAGGGGTTTGAAAGCCTCAGGGCAAATTCTCCCAGGGGGTTGTCAGGACCAGGAGGCACAAGGGGTGGCAGTTCAGGGTCCTCCTTCCGGATGCTCTCAGGTACAAACCAGGTGGGTCTTCTTATCTTCTCAATAATCCTGAATACACCTATTGGGGTATCATAGCCTTCGGAGCCAATCCCTACAGGGAAGGTAAAGACCCTTAGCCTCTCTCCCTCTCTCTTCACCATGTAGAGTCTCAACTCTGCAAGGTTTATCACCAGTGTGTAGTGTTTATCAGAATAGGGTATACCATGGGGGAGTATCCATGAAGTGGGGAGTACCACCTTCGTACCTTTACCGGGATACCATGGATCAATGTCTGGATTTGCCGCAACAATCTCATTGTATCCCAGGTCATATTGAATGGCCAATCTCACAAGGGTCTCGGAGTCGTCCTTGATAGTGTAGTGTCTGGGAAAACCAAACACGGTCTCCCCTCTGTCAAGTATGTATGCCCCACTGAGTGCATGGACAGACATGGGCACAATCCAGAGAACCAGAACTGTCAGCATGATCCCAGGAGACCTCATACAATATATTGTACCAAAAGGGTTATCCCAAATTTACCACTCTTGGCCAAAACCATTACTGACATTGCTGTAGTCGGCTTTGTGGCGGGACTGATCAACCCTTCTTAAAGAGTTTAAAAAAGAGTAGAAACACACCTATGGTTAGCAGACTATCTGACACATTAAAGGCAGGCCAGTGGTATCTACCTATATGGATGTCAATGAAGTCAACCACATACCCATACCGGAGTCTATCAATCAGATTACCCATTGCACCAGCAAGGATCAGAGTGAGCGAGAGGCTGTCCTCGCGACTTTTAAAATAGATGAAAAAGACGATGATGATGGCCACAGTCGTGATTATCACAAAGGTAGAGTTCCCCAGGCCCTGAAGTATTCCAAAGGCAGCACCTGTATTCTTCACATTTACAATCTGAAGAAATGGCATAACCTTAATAGGAGATGATGGAGGAACACGGGTGGATACAAGGTGCTTCGTGACCTGATCCACCACAAGAAGTGGGGGAATCATCATTAGAGGGAGTAAAAGTTTCATCTTTTTATACTCATCAACACACTGTGGCAACGACTGCAGAGATGTGGGTCTTCTCTGTAACTGCCCACCGTAGGTGAATAATTCCAGCACCTGAGACATTTTTCTCCCTCGGCCCTATCTACAGACACCGCCAGGGAGATCTGTTCATCCCTTAATGAATCCTCAGGGGCCTCAGAAATTTCACCCACCTCCACCTGAGAGACTATAAAGAAGTACGGCAGGAAGTCTCTGTACTGTTGAAGCAACTGGTAGATATCCTCTGCTGCATAGAGTCTCAACTTTGCCTCTAAGGAGTTACCGATGAACTTCTCCCTTCTCTTTTCCTCAAGCGCCTTATTAGCGGTCTCTCTTATCTGGAGAAGAACATCCCAACGCCTTTCAAGGTCTTCGTCCATGAATTCCTCTGAAGGCGCAGGAAAGTCTGTAAGAAAGACACTCTCAGCCTTTTCCTTAGCAGGTAGATGCTGCCAGAGTTCTTCAGCAGTAAAGGAGAGTACAGGCGCCATCAACCTCACGAGTGCATTCAGTATCTGATACACAGTCCATTGTGCAGCCCTTCTCTCCAATGACTCAGGGGCAAAGGTGTAAAGCCTGTCTTTAAGAATATCCAGATAGATGGCACTCATGTCGACCACACAGAAGTTGTATATTCGGTGGAAGACCTCATGGAAGTCAAAGTTCTCATAGGCCTTCGTTACCTTCTTTATGAGTTTTTGAAGTTTCAAAAGTGCCCATCTGTCTATTTCCAGGAGGTGTTTTCTGTAGTCACCATGATCAAAGTCGTAGAGATTTCCAAGCATGAATCTGCAGGTATTTCTGATCTTTCTGTAGGCCTCCACAAGCCTCTTTATGATCTCTCTGGACAACCTTACATCAGCCCTGTAGTCCTCTGCTGACACCCATAATCTCAGAATCTCTGCACCACTTTCACGGATAATCTCTTCAGGGGAGATGACATTGCCGAGTGATTTAGACATCTTCTTCCCCTCACCATCCACAACAAATCCATGGGTGAGCACCACCTCATATGGGGCCCTCTGTCTTGTACCTACGGAACATATAAGGGAACTCTGGAACCAGCCCCTGTGTTGATCACTCCCTTCAAGGTACATGAAAGAAGGCCAGCGCAACCGTTCATCCTTTTGTAGCACAGCAGCATGGCTCACTCCAGAATCGAACCAGACATCCAGGATATCTCTCTCTTTCCGAAATTCTGCAGAACCACATTCACACCTGTAACCCTCTGGTAAGAGTTCTTTCAGGTCTGCCTCAAACCAGGAGTCTGCCCCTTTTGCCCTGAACATCTGAAGCACATTTTCATAAAAGGCATCCTCCATCACCACCCTGCCACAGGTCTCACAGATGGCCACAGTAATAGGAACCCCCCATGCCCTCTGACGGGAGATGCACCAATCCGGCCTCTGCGATACCATCCCCTTTATCCTCTCTCTCCCCCAATGGGGAATCCACCTCACCCGGTCTATCTCCTGAAGACATCTCTGTCTCAGGTGGTTGTGTTCCACAGAGATGAACCACTGTTCAGTTGCCCTGAAGATAACAGGCTTCTTGCATCTCCAGCAGTGAGGATAGGAGTGAGTGATCTCTGATGACTTCAGCAGTGCACCCCTCTCCTTGAGTATCTCTATAATCCTTGAGTTGGCCTTGAAGACATCCATCCCTCTGAGTCCATAGTCCTGAATGGTAAACCTTCCTCTATCATCTACAGGTGCGTAGATCTCAAGGGAGTGCTGGAGGCCGAGGAGGTAGTCTTCCTCCCCATGACCAGGGGCGATATGGACCACCCCTGTACCTTCAGATATACTAACGAAGTCTGCTGTAAGAATGATGGATTCTCTGTTAAGAAATGGATGTTCTGCCTTCAGACCCTCCAGTTGTCTGCCTGGTATCCTCCTGACCACCTTACCATCAAGACCGATCTCCTCTCTTAGCCTTTCGAGCAGTGCACCTGCCAGAATATAGACTTCCTCTCCGGTCTCGATTGCCACATACTCAACCTCTGGATTCACAGCGAGGGCCAGGTTCGCTGGCAGTGTCCATGGAGTGGTTGTCCAGACCAGAATATAGGTCTCCTTTTGGGGATGGATCGGACTGTCCAGACGGAACTTGACAAATATTGAGGGAGAGGTCTTTTCATTATACTCCACCTCTGCTTCGGCGAGGGCGGTAACACAGGAAGGACACCAGTGTACAGGCTTCTTACCCCTGTAAACATAGCCCTCCTTTAAAAACCTCAGGAATTCTTCCACAATAGTGGCTTGATAATGGTAATCCATTGTTAGATATGGCCTCTGCCAGTCACCAAAGACCCCTAATCGGATAAATTCCTCTCTCTGGATCTGGACAAACCTCTCGGCATACTCCCTGCACAGTTGCCTCTTCTTCAGTACAGGGGTGCTATCCTTCTCCTTACCCAGTTGTTTATCCACCTGCAATTCTATAGGAAGCCCATGACAGTCCCATCCAGGCACAAAGGGTGCATAGTAACCCTTCATGCTCCAGTACTTTACGATAATATCCTTTAAGACCTTATTCAGGACATGACCCATATGAATGTGGCCATTCGCATAGGGAGGCCCGTCGTGAAGGATCATGGGAGCACCAGAAGCATTCTTCTTCTGTATCTTTGAGTAAATATCTCTCTCCTGCCAGAAGGCGATGATCTCTGGCTCCCTTTGAGTGAGGTTGGCCTTCATCGGGAAGGCGGTCTGGGGCAAATTTAACGTGTCCTTGTAATCTTTTGCCATAGACTTTAAAAATATAATCTTAAATCCCCAAAAGTCAAGGTTTGTACAATTCTCCTATGACTCCTGACCCAACAGTGCATGAATCCGAAAGCAGTCATTTCTATCGAAAACTTCCAAAACTAAACACCGAGGCAGAACCCCAAGACCCTTCAGACAGCAGAAAGGATATCCTCTGGTATCCTGAGAGGTTTCATTCTCTCATTCACAGAGGCGATCTTCACCTCGCCTGTTACAAGCAGTTCTTCCGTTCCCTTCCTCCTGACACTGTGAGAGAAGAGGAGCGATACCCTCCCCTTATCCTTCAGTTCTGTGTCTATCAGCAGAACATCCCCGTATCTGCCAGGTGAGTGGTATCGAAGATGGGCCTCTACCACAACAAAGAATATCCCTTTCTGCATGAGGTCTTTCAGCCTGAAACCCCTGGATTCGAGATACTCAGTTCTTCCCCTCTCAAAGTACTTCAGATAGTTGGCATAATAAACAACCCCGCCACAGTCGGTATCTTCATAATATATCTTCACCTCTATTGTCATCTGCCTGACAGGATACGGAGGAAGTCATTGTAAAGAGCAAGCCCCATCAACAACGCCAGGATGAAATAACCGACCCTGTTGATGAGTACAACAGTGTTCTGTTTTAAGGGAGAGCCCTTTATTGCCTCTATTGCATAAAGCAGGAGGTGACCACCGTCAAGGATTGGAATGGGCAGGAGATTCAGTATCCCCAGGTTGACACTCAGAAGGGCCATAAACAGGATATAGGGAAGAAAACCTGCCTCTGCTGCCCTGCCTGATTCTTTCATTATTGTAACAGGTCCACCAAGATTCTTCAGAGAGACCTTTCCTGTAACCAGTAATTTGATGGAATCTATAATAAAGAATCCCATCCTGTAGGTAGCCACTATCCCTACAACAGGGGCCATTAAAGGAGATTCCACCTCTATGGTCTGAAATAGCCCGGTTGTGTCCCTTCTCACCCCGATCCTCCCTATGGTAATCCTTTCACCTTCTGGTGTCACTTCTATATCAGCCTTTGGTACGATCTTCACCTCTATGGTCTCATCTCCCCTTTTCACCACGAAGAGAAGTTCCCTGCCAGGGTTCTGGGAGACTATGTCAACCATGTCAAACCAGGTATCAATCCTCTTATCCTCTATCTGGACTATTCTATCGCCCGGCCTTAAACCGGCCTCTTTTGCTGGATATCCCTCTTCTACAGAGTCCACAACAGGCAGAACCTTCTCTATCTTTGGAACATTCAGGGGTAGCCCTGTAGCGAGAATTCCCGTAAATATCACATATGAAAGGATAATATTAAAGAGGGGACCTGCCAGCACAATCAATGCCCTCCTTTTAAGGGGCTGTTCCCCGAAGGCCCGTGATCTCTCTTCTAAGGGATAATCCTCCTTCGGGTCTTCCCCGAGCATCTTTACATATCCACCCAGTGGAAAGGCTGAAAGGACATACTCGGTCTCACCCATCTTAATGCCAAACACCTTCGGGCCAAACCCGAGAGAGAACCTGAGGACTTTAACCTTAGAGAGTTTTGCAAAAAGGAAATGGCCCAGTTCGTGCACAAAGATGAGTACACCGAGTAGTATTATTGCTGAAAGTATACTCAATGTCTCTGCAGGACCTCCTCAAACCTCTGTCTTGCCCATTTATCTGCATCAAAGACATCGTCCAAGGTCTGGATAGCCTTAGGAGAATGGGCACTGAGTATCTCTTCTATTATAACAGGGATGTCCATAAAAGATATAACACCTTGAAGGAATGCCTCAACCGCCATCTCATTGGCGGCGTTCAGCACAGTGGTGGCAGTGCCACCCATCCTCAGGGCAGTATAGGCATACCCAAGGCAGGGGAACCTCTGCAGGTCAGGCCTCTCAAAGGACAATCTTCTTAATTCGGTCAGTTTACAGCCAGGAAGCACATCGGATAACCTTTCAGGATAACTGAGGGCATAGGCAATAGGCCCCTTCATATCAGGAACTGAAAGGTGGGCTATCAGGCTACCGTCGGCAAGTTCTATCAGTGAATGGACAACAGATTCCGGATGGATCACCACCTCAATTGATTCTGCAGGAAAGTCAAAGAGGAAATGGGCCTCTATCACCTCAAGGGCCTTATTCATCAGCGTTGCCGAGTCTATGGTGATCTTCTTCCCCATCTTCCAGATGGGATGGTTCAAGGCCTCAGTAACAGTAACACACCTCATCCTCTCCTCAGGCAGTTCCCTGAAGGGACCTCCAGATGCGGTCAGGATCAGTCTCTTCACAGTGGATCTGTCCCGGTTTTCAAGACACTGGAAGAGGGCGCTATGTTCGCTATCAACGGGAATCAGTAGGACACCTCTCCTTTTCACCTCTGACATCACCAGATTACCAGCCATCACAAGGGTCTCCTTGTTTGCAAGCCCGATCGCCTTTGAGGCCCTGATAGCCTCATAAGTGGGTATCAGACCGGCAGAACCGGATATGGCAGATATCACCATATCCACCTCAGGATGGGTTGCCACCTCATTCAATCCCTCATGGCCTGAGAGGACCTTGACCCCTGAGACCTCTCTCCTTAACCTCTCTGCCCCCTCTGTATCCGCCACTGCAACCACTGAAGGCCTGAACTCCTCAATCTGCTCCTTTAGCAGGTGAATGTTTTTGCCTGTGGCAAGACCTACCACCCTGAATCTACCAGGGTATCGCCTGATCACCTCCAGGGTTGCCTTTCCTACTGAACCTGTTGATCCAAGTATTGAGACTTTTTTCATTTTATTTTAAAGGGTTAAATGCTTCTTCCTCAAGTATTTTATTAAGGTCGAAAGGCCTCTTGGTGAGTGGTCCCTCCTTCAGGATCGGGATCCTATCTTCCATAATGGACCTTTCATTCCTGTATATTACGCCTGTTGGAATCCTGTCACCCCACTGGAGGGCTACCTGAAACGCCCTTATGCGGTCTTGAGGGTCGTGGTCCTTTAGTCTGTAGACCCTCTCGGAGTACCATGAATAGGTGTTTACCTTATTGAACGTCACACAGGGCTGAAGTATGTCAAGAAGGGCGAAACCCCTGTGAGAGATCGCCTCCTTCATGAGGTCCTTGAGAAACTCCTGGTCTCCAGCATATCCCCTTGCAACAAAACTGCAGTCAAGGGCAACTGCAAGGGCTATGGGGTTCAGAGGCTCTGAGAGTATACCAAAGGGTTGTGTCTTGGACTTGAGGGACTCCATAGAGGTAGGGGAGGCCTGTCCCTTCGTGAGTCCATATATCTGGTTATTGTGGACAAAGAGTTTTATATTCACATTTCTCCTGATGGCGTGAAGGAGGTGGTTACCGCCCTCACCATAACAGTCGCCGTCTCCTGCCACTGCTATAACGATCATTTCAGGGTTCACGAGTTTCACTCCGGTGGCCACAGGCAGCGTCCTTCCATGCAGTCCATTGAAGGTATTACACCGTGTATAATGGGGTAGTTTGCCGGCCTGTCCTATTCCTGAAACGATGGTCAGTTGAAAGGGTCGTAACTTCAGTTCCATCAGGGCCTGCTTCAGGCTTTCAAGTACAGGGAAATTGCCGCAACCTGGACACCATGCAGGTATCTGGCCTGTGTATTCATCACTCATTTATGTCCCTCCAGGGTCTTCTGGACATGTTCGGTGAGTTCATCTACAGTAAAAGGCCTGCCGTCATATCTGTTTATATGTTCCTTCACATGAAAAGAGGTCTCAGACCTGAGCAGTTTACAGAATTGATTTGTGGCATTCTGCTCAACAGAGATACACCTTCTCGCATTCTGCAGGATACTGAACCATGTCTGTCCTGAGTGTTCGGGAAAGGGGTAGAGTTCAGAAAAATGCATCATTGCTATCGAGTATCTATCAGATAGAGTATCCACAGTCTCCTTAACCAGCCCGTAGGTTGATCCCCAGCAGAGGAGTAATACCTCGGGCCTGTCACTTCCATATATGGTGGGAGGAGATATCTCCTTCTTCAGTAGAGGGAGTTTTCTGAAGACCCTCTTCTGGACCATCCTCTGTCTGATAAGGGCATCCTCTGTTATGTGACCTTCTTCATCGTGTTCATCACTGTCTGTTACCACTAAGTGTTCTGTATCTCCTGGAACAGCAAGAGGAGAAACCCCTGTGTCTGTGAAGGCGTGCCTCAGGTATTGCTTCAAAGATCTGAGTTCCTCGCCTTTGAGCCTGTAGTCCCTGTAGAGGACCCTTTCTGGATTGAGAGGCTGGATCGTCCACCGGGAATCTGCAAGATACTGATCGGAGAGCACAAAGGCAGGCACCTGGAACCTTTCTGCGAGGTCGAAGGCCTTGTTTGTGAGATAGAAGGCCTGTTCGGGACTGCCAGGGGCGAAGACCACTCTCGGAAACTCTCCATGTCCTGTGTAAAGGACAAAGAGGAGGTCTGCCTGTTCTGTACGGGTGGGCAGACCCGTTGCAGGCCCTGGTCTCTGCACTTCTGCAATTACAATAGGTGTCTCTGTCATTGCAGCCAGGGAGAGACCTTCGACCATAAGGGCAAATCCCCCGCCGGAAGAACCGGTCATCGCCCTCACACCAGCAAAGGAGGCACCAATCGCCATGTTTATGGCTCCTATCTCATCTTCGGCCTGTTCAACCACGATACCATATCTGGTTGCCCGTGAGGCCATAAAGTTCAGGATACCTGTAGAAGGGGTCATTGGATAGGCAGAGTAGAACCTGCAGCCGCTCGCTATCGCACCCAGTGCTATAGCCTCATTACCATTCAGGAGGAGACCCTTTGGGTTTGAGACGGGTGGTACAACAAAACCACACCTCAGACACTTCTGAACTGCATAATTATAACCTGCCCTTGCTGCCCTCAGGTTATTCTGGACCACCTCCTCACCCTTCCTCCGGAATGTCTCTGTAATCACCTCCTCAAGGACCTTCATATCCATCCCGAGCATCCCTATTACTGCTGCTGTGGCCACTGTGTTTTCTGTAATTGGGTTTTTGCCTTCCTGTACAGCCAGTTTCCTGAGAGGGACTGCGAGGACCTCCTCAGCCTCAAAGGTCTCACCTGTGGCCTCAGGGTCGTAGAGGATCATACCACGCTCAGTAAGAAGGTCTCTATGGTTTTGGATACCCTCGAGATTAAGGGCGACAAGGAGGTCAACCCCCTTTCTGGATGCCATAACCGGTGCATCAGAAAACCTTATAGTGAAAAAGTTGTGCCCCCCTCTGATCCTTGACATGTAGTCCTGACAACTGAAGACATAAAATCCGCTTCTTAAAAGTGTATCTGAGAGGACACCACCTATGGTCTGGATCCCCTGACCGGCTTCACCTGCTATCCTTATTGTATAGTCCATCCTAAATTATAACAAAATAGTTCATTTCTATTTCTCTCGGCAAATTTGGGTCTAACGCGCACCCTTGAAAGAAAGGTTTCTATTTGAGTTACAATAGAAAAAGCAAAAAATATAAAAATCAAGGAGAGGAAAATGGCAAACAAGGCGCAGAATATGCAGGATCTGTTTCTTAACCATCTCAGGAAGGAGAAGACACCTGTGGTGGTCTATTTGACAAACGGGGTGAGGCTCAAGGGCGTGATCAAGGGATTTGATAACTTTGTGGTTCTTATAAAGGATCAGAATCTTCAGATGATTTACAAACATGCCATATCCACCATAATCCCAGAGGGTATGGTGAGCCTTCCACCTCCAAAGGAGGTCGAATAAATTGGAGGAAACACCGCGGAACCCCCTTCCCACTGTTGATGTTATTATAGAGACAGAGGAGGGGATTGTCCTTATAAAGAGAAAGAATCCACCTTACGGATGGGCACTGCCCGGTGGATTTGTGGATTACGGCGAGAGCCTTGAAGAGGCTGCTATTAGAGAGGCAAAGGAAGAAACAGGCCTTGATATTGAACTTATACGCCAGATGCACACTTATTCCAGGCCAGACAGGGACCCGCGTTTCCACACCATAACCACCGTATATATCGCCAGGGCAAGGGGGAAGCCCATCGCTGCTTCAGATGCCCAGGAGGTGGGCATCTTCACAAGAGACAACCTCCCCCAAGAGATAGCCTTTGACCATCGTCAGATCCTGATGGACTATTTTGAAAAGAGATACTGAAAGGAGGTACAGGGATGCTCCAGTTCATGAGGAAACATGCCAAGTTCTTCTACATCTTTCTCTTTCTTGTAATCGTCTCCTTTGTCTTCTTCTATGTAGGTCCTGTTGACAGAAATCAGAACCCTGTTGTGGTGGAGATTGGTGATGAAAAGATACATATTGATGAGTACTGGAGGGTCTATGACCGGATAAGGGAGTATTACAGGGACCTGTATAAAGACAAATTTGAGGAGATGGAGGAAAAACTGAACCTCTCAGAGAAGGCATTGGATGCACTTATTCAGGAGAGACTGCTGCTCAGAAAGGCAACTGAATGGAGGATCACAGTTACTGATGAGGAACTCCAGGAGGCGATTATGAATGAGCCGGTATTCCAGAGGAACGGGGTCTTCAGGAGAGACGTCTATCTCAGGACCCTCAGGCTAAACCGCCTCACCCCAAGGGCCTATGAAGCGATAAAGAGGAGGGAGTTGATGCTTCAGAAGGTCACGACCCTGATAGAGGCTGCCGTGGATGTGGACGAAAAAGACCTGTCCGGAGTAAAGGGGAACGAGGAACTCGTAAAGGCACTAAGAGAGGCGATACTGCAGGACAAGAGGCAAAAGGTCCTGAAGGCGTTTGTGGAATCAATAAAAAGGGAGGTGCCGGTTAAGGTCCACAGGGAATTGATTGGATGAGACAGGTGAAGGTCAAGATATGCGGTATAACCAATGTAGAGGATGCACTGAAGGCAGTAGAGTTTGGTGCAGATGCCCTTGGGTTCGTATTTTATGAGGGAAGCCCCAGGCATGTCTTCCCTGAGACTGCCAGACAGATAATACACCTGCTGCCCCCCTTTGTGACCACTGTTGGTGTCTTTGTGAATGAACACCCCCGTGTGATCGGTGATATCATCCAGCAGACAGGTATACAGGTGGTCCAACTCCACGGAGAAGAGCCTCCAGAGATGTGCACCCTATGGTCCAGGGTGATAAAGGCGATAAAGGTTAGGGATATCACCGACCTGAGAGACCTCCAGAGGTATCAGGTGTCGGCCTATCTGCTGGATGCCTATAGCCCGGAGGCCCCTGGAGGGACCGGACAGATCTTCAACTGGGATATAGCCCTGCAGGCAAGGCCCTACGGGAGGATTATACTTGCAGGAGGACTGACACCGGAGAATGTCTCAGAGGCGATCAGAAGGGTCAGACCCTATGCAGTGGATGTGAGTTCTGGGGTGGAGAGGGAGAAGGGGAAGAAGGATATAGAAAAACTGAGAGAGTTTATCAGTATAGCAAAGACCACACTCATTGAGGATTAGAGGGTGAGGACGTCTCTGGATAGGCTCACTCCCTTCATGGTGATGGACATACTGCAGAGGGCACGCCAGATACCGGGGGCCGTGCATATGGAGGTTGGAGAGCCCGACCTGTCACCATCCCCAAAGGTCATAGAGGCCCTTCAAAGGGCTGTCCAGCAGAGGAGGTTCTACTATACCCCTGCAAAGGGGCTTCCTGAGTTAAGGGAGGCGATTGCGAGTTATTACAAAAGGAACTATGGAGTTGAGGTGCCTGTTGAGAGGATACTGGTAACACCTGGCACATCGGGTGCATTTCTTGTAGTCTTTTCCCTCCTGAAGGAACTGGATGGGATGGTAATCCTTGCTGACCCTTCCTATCCCTGCTACAGAAACTTCCTTTATCTGCTTGGTCTTGACCCCCTCTTCATACCAGTAGGTCCGGAAAGAAACTACCAGATAATGCCGGAGGACCTGAACAGAAAGGGCGTATCCGCCTTGGTGGTCTCATCACCTTCAAACCCCACCGGCACTGTCTATGACCCTGAGGTCTTCAAGGCACTGATAGAGGAGGCGGAAAGGCTGGGTATATGGTTTGTATCTGATGAGATCTACCATGGGCTTCAATATGAAGGCAGATCAGAAACGGCCCTCAGATTTTCGGACAGGACCATAGTGATAAACGGTTTCTCTAAATACTTCTGTATGCCCGGACTCAGGGTGGGCTGGATGATCCTGCCACAGGAAATGGTAAGGAGGGCAGAGATGATCTGTCAGAACATCTTTATATCTCCGAACACCCCTGCACAGTATGCGGCCCTTGAGGCATTTGATGAAGGATACCTTCAGACAGTAAGGGAGACCTTCAGACAGAGGAGGGACTTTCTATACGGAGCACTTAAGGAGATGTTCCCTGTGGATGCGAGACCTGAAGGGGCCTTTTACATATGGGCCAGTATAGGGGAGTACAGTAATGACTGTCTGCAGTTTGCAAAGAGGCTCCTTGAAAAAAAGGGGGTTGCCATAACCCCGGGTGTTGACTTTGGAACGAACCAGACAGACAGGTATGTGAGGTTTGCCTATACCAGACCCCTTGATGAGTTGGAAGAAGGTGTAAGGAGGATAAGAGAATTCCTTAAGGAGGGTTTATGACGGTCCTTGAGGCGGTCAAAGGCAGGAGGAGTATCAGGAAGTTTCAGGACAGGCCCATCCCTGATGAGTACATACAGAAACTGATAGAGGCGCTCATATGGGCACCGAGCGCAGGCAATCTCCAGGCGAGGAAGTTCTATTTTGTTGAGGACGAAGGGACCAAAGAGGCCCTTGCAAGGGCAGCCCTCAGGCAGGGGTTCGTGGCAAGGGCACCCCTTGTGGTGGTTGGATGTACAGATTCCAGGATCAGAAATGTGTATGGTGACAGGGGTGTATACCTCTACAGTATCCAGGATGTGGCATGTAGCATCATGAACATGATGCTTGTGGCCCACGAACTCGGTCTTGGCACTGTATGGGTGGGTGCCTTCTATGAGGACGAGGTGTCAGAGGTGCTTGCACTGCCAGGACACTTGAGACCTGTGGCAATAGTGCCTGTCGGTTATCCTGCAAGGGTGCCTTCTCCACCTCCACGGGTATCACCTGAAGAGGCGGTGGTCTGGATCAGAAGAAGGAGATAAAGGCAACATTCGCAAGAAAATGAAAGACGACCGGGCTCAGGAGGTTCCCTGTCTTCAGGTAAAGACCACCCATGACAAGAGAGGGAAAGAATGTGAAGAGTGCTGAGTAGTCTCCTGAGAAGAGGAATCTACCAGCGTGTGCGGTGCTGAAGAGCAGACTCACTATAAATACCCCGCGGAGGTTATTGCCGATCACCTCCTGTAGATAGCCCCTGAAATAGACCTCCTCTGGCACAGAGACCACCACTAAGTGAAACATCAATGTGGACAGCGGGGGTAGTGACCCCTTTGCCCCCATCACCAGAGATACAAAAATGAAGGGCAAAAGGAGCAGCACCGATATGACCAGTGACTGGCACACCTCTTCTCGCCGGAAGGAGAACCTCGGTCTCACTTCCATCAACAATGGAAATACTATCATATAAAGAGGGATAAGAACGGCCAGGACCCTCCAGTTGAAGTAGTTGTATAGATAGACACCTGCCAGCAGGAGGAGATAACTGAAGAGCGCTCTGGTCACCTCTGGGTAAGCCTCACCCTCACTGTATTGCCATGGGCCTGAAGCCCTTCTGCTTCGGAAAGGACCATTACATACCCAGAGAGCCTCCTGAAGGCGGCCCTGGAGAACTTAATAATGGATGTCCTCTTCAGAAAGTGATATACTCCAAGAGGAGAGAAGAACCTGGCAGTGCCAGATGTTGGCAATGTATGATTCGGACCAGCAAGGTAATCACCCATGGGTTCCGGCGAGTATTCACCAAGAAATACCGCTCCAGCAGAATGTATTTCCTGCAGAAGGGCCTCTGGCTTCCTCACGAGCAACTCCAGATGTTCCGGAGCGATGGCATTCACAATCTCTACTGCCCTCTTCAGGTTCCTCACAATGATTATCCCTCCGTAGTTCTGGATCGCCTTCTCTATGGTCTGTCTCCTTGGTAGTAGTTCCATCTGGCTGTAGAGTTCCTTTATCACCGCCTCTGCCAGGGCCTTTGAGGTGGTGACAAGTACAGACGAGGCCATCTCATCATGTTCCGCCTGAGACAGGAGGTCTGCAGCCACGAAGGAAGGACGGGCGGTTGAATCTGCCACAATCAGCACCTCTGATGGACCTGCAAACATGTCTATGTCTACCACCCCATAGACCAACTTCTTTGCGAGGGCAACAAAGATATTTCCAGGTCCCACGATCTTGTCCACCCTCTTTACGGTCTCGGTCCCATAGGCGAGGGCTGCTATCGCCTGTGCTCCACCAATACGGTAGACCTCTCTCACATCGACTATCTCCACTGCGGCCATCAGGGCTGGATTGATCTCACCCTGAGGTGTGGGCACACAGAGGGCGACCTCATCCACCCCTGCAACCTGGGCAGGGATCACATTCATTAATACAGTGGATGGATAGGCAGCCCTACCACCCGGCACATACACCCCTACCCTCCTGAGTGGCCTGACCAACTGCCCCAGTGTAACCCCATCCTCAGTGTACTGCCAGGACCCCTCTAACTGTCTCTCGTGAAACCTCCTGATCCTTTCTGCTGCAAGGCTGAGGGCATCATAGACATCCTTAGGACACCTCCTGGCAGCCCTTCTTATCTCAGCAATGGAAAGTCTCAAACTCTTTGGCCTGATACTGTCAAACCTCTCTGTGTAGTGTCTGAGCGCCCTGTCCCCATTTGTCCTCACATCCTCCACAATCCGTTTTGTGGTATTGAATATCTCCTCCGGGACCCTCTCACCCCTCAGTTTCAACCTCTCAACAAATGCCTCTATCTCTGCCCTCTGCATCAGAATCCTCATTCGATTGCCTCCGGTCTCCAACTCGGCCCAAAGGCCCTCATACCCTCTGGTGTGAGAGGTTTCTGCCCTTCCCCGTTGGTCCTCATTATATAGACCCTCCTGTAGTTGTCTCTGTAAGATGTGAAGGCTATGAATCTACCATCCGGTGAGAACGAAGGGTCCTCATTACTGGCACCATCAGTGAGTTGGACTACCCCTGTGCCGTCCGGCCTTACCAGGAAGATCTGGTTCCTCCCGTTCACCATCCCTACGTAGGCGATCAGGTCACCCCTTGGTGACCACACAGGGGAGGTGTTATAACTACCTGAGAAGGTGACCCTCCTCAGTCCAGAACCGTCTATATTCATTACATAGACCTGGGGAGTGCCTGAATGGTCAGAGACGAAGACTACCCGTTTTCCATCAGGACTAACAGAGGGGGAGACCTCAATAGAGTACCTCCTGGTGAGTCTTCTGGCCTTCTTCTCCCTGAGGGAATAGATGTAAAGGTCAGGATTACCCCTCAGGGAAGAGGAGAACAGGAATGCGTCAGAGGATGGCAGGAAGTCACCTGCAATATTCACACCCTTACTCACAAATACGGCCCTCTCCCTCTTCCTCTCAAAATCGATCATGTAGATACCCCACTTCTTACCCCTCTCAGAGGAGTATATCAATCTCTTCTGATCAGGGGACCAGTGCAGTGACAGAAGCATCCCGGTCCTCACACCTGTATCCCACATCCTCTTGCCGTCCCAGTCCATCACAAAGACTCCCCTGGTGCCATCCCCAAACTCCCTTATAAAGGCTATTTTAGACCTGAAGACACTGCCCTGCCCTGTCACCGCCCTGTAGATATCATCCGCAATGGTGTGGGCAAGATACCTGAGGTGGACCTTTTCTGCCCTGTAGGTCTTGATATAGACCCTCTTCGCCTCCACAACATCGTACAGATGGACAGTGGCCTTCAACTGGGAGGATTCCTCAACCACTGAACCCTTGACCACCATCTCCACCCCCAGTGGGAGCCAGTTGGTGGGCTTAAATACCGGATAAGGACTCTCCACATAGGCATCTTTATCAACCACCTCGAAGACACCAGAGTACTGGAGGTCTTCCCTCACTATCCCGGATATACCCCTGGTGTCGCCTATCAGGTCGTACACAGCCACAGGGAGCCTCTTAAAACCGGGTGTGGTGATGTCTATGACCACCCTCGGCAGGGCCACAGCCGGTATGAGCAAAACCAGAAGGGCTATCAGACCTCTCATGGTGTGAACCTCACTGTTATATCCATCTGCCTTGGAGGTGGAGGAAGAGGCGATGCCTTCTGCAACGCCCTGATGGCTGCCCTGTCAAACAGTGGCTCCCCGGATGAGGACTCCACCTCAAGGATCTCCACCGTCCCGTCTCTCTTCACCCTTATGGAGATCACTGCCTCAAGCCCTTCTTTTATAAGGAACTCCGGCACCACCCACTCCTGCCATATCCTCTGTCTCACCTCTGCCCAATAGGCATCCTCAACAGTCATCTCCGCACCCCCGGTGCCTCCAATTTCTTCGAGGCTCACCAGGACCTGCCTCTTCAGTTTCACCCTTTCTTCGATCTCCTTCTTCGCCTTCAAAAGGGCGATCTCTTCCTCTACACTCACCAATGGCCTCTCTTCCTTCACGGGTTCCTTCACCCCTTTTCTCACTGTCTCCCTCACCTCTTTCTCAACCACCACCGCCTTCTTCTTTGAGAGGATCTTCCTCCTTCTCTCTTTTATCCTCTTTATCTGCCGGATGCCTGGAGGTCCTCCCTTCTTTCCGCCTGTAGTGACTACCTTAACAGAGTAGACCTCAGGCAGTTTCAGTCTGGTGGTATTCCTGAAGGCCACAGAGGCGGTGAGAAAGAGCAATACATGTAACAGGAGAGACACCACTGCTGCAGTCCTGAGACTGAGGGTGTTCATCTGTGAAGGGGTTCAGCAACGAGTCCCACGTTTTCAACGCCAGCATCCTTCAGTTCAGCCATAACCCTTATCACTGTCCCGTAGGAGACCCTCCTGTCAGCCTTTAGATAGACAGAGGGGTTCCTCTTACTGATCGCCTTCATCTTCCTGTGCAGTTCCTTCAGTGTTACCTTCCTGTCATTCAGGAAGACATCCCCTTTTTTATTGACCACCACCTCAAACCTCTCTTCTGCAGGAAGTGGCTTCCCCTTCGCCTCTGGAAGTTGTACATCAAGACCGAGTTTCAACATAGGGGCCGTCACCATGAATATTATCAGGAGCACCAGCATCACATCCACCAGAGGGGTCACATTTATCTCGCTCATCACCTCCCTGTCCCTGCTCAATTTACCTGGCATTTAACCCCTCCTCACCACTACATCTTCTTTCTTCTCAGGCAGATATGGGAAGAGGGACCTCCTCTCCCTGAGGGAAGCCTCAATAAAGGCCCTGAAGAGTGGATGGGGCTCTGTGGGCCTTGACCTGAATTCAGGGTGGAACTGACATCCAACAAACCATGGATGCTCCCTCAGTTCTATGATCTCAACCAGTTGACCATCAGGACTGAGCCCTGTTATCCTCATCCCGTGCTCTTGCAGTACAGACCTGTAGGCATTGTTGAACTCATATCTGTGACGGTGTCTCTCCATGATCTCTTTCACCCCATAGGCCCTGTAGGCAAAGGAGTCTTCAATGAGTCTGCAGGGGTAGGCACCGAGCCTCATTGTCCCCCCCTTTTCTGTATCAGACGTCCTCCTCTCGATCCTCTTGGTCCTGAAATCATACCACTCCGTCATTAGATATATCACAGGATGGGGTGTATCAGGGTTAAACTCGGTACTGTTGGCACCCTTGAGGCCACAGACATTCCTTGCAAACTCTATTACAGCACACTGCATACCAAGGCAGATACCGAGAAAGGGGACCCTCTTCTGCCTCGCATATCTTATCGCCTCTATCTTCCCCTCTATCCCCCTTTCTCCAAACCCGCCTGGCACCAGTATGCCATCCACTTCAGTGAGAAACTCCTCTGGCCCCTTTCTCTCTATCTCTTCAGAGTCAATCCAGTGGATGTTCACCCTTGCCTCGTTTGCGACCCCTCCGTGATTGAGTGCCTCAATCAGGCTCTTGTAGGAATCCTTCAGTCCGATGTATTTACCCACTATCGCGATATTCACCTCTTCTGCAGGCTCCTTTATCCTTCTCACCACGTCCTCCCACTTGCTCAGGTCAGGGGGGGCTGTATTCAGTTTCAATCTCCTCACAATCAGGGTGTCCAGGCCCTCCTCATGGAACCTGAGGGGGACCTCGTAGATGGTCTCCACATCCACTGCAGCAATCACCGCATCATAGTCCACATTGCAATGAAGAGCGATCTTCTTTTTTATCTCTGGTGGCAGGGGTCTGTCACACCTGCAGAGGAGTGCATCAGGCTGGATACCTATCTCCCTCAGTTCCTTCACACTGTGCTGGGTCGGCTTTGTCTTCAACTCCCCGGCAGAGGGTATGTAGGGAACGAGTGTCAGATGGATATACATCACATTCTCCCTGCCCACATCATACCTCATCTGCCTTATCGCCTCAAGGAAGGGCAGGCTCTCTATGTCTCCAATGGTACCCCCTATCTCCACTATCACCACATCAACGCCATCTGCCAGGGCCTTTATAGTATTCTTTATCTCATCAGTTATATGGGGTACCACCTGGACCGTCTCACCCAGATAATCACCCCGTCTCTCCTTGGTGATCACATTGTAATAGATACGGCCTGTTGTTGCATTGTTTGCCTGTGTGGTCCTTACAGAAGTGAACCTCTCATAATGGCCCAGGTCAAGGTCTGTCTCCGCACCATCGTCAGTAACAAATACCTCTCCGTGCTGAAACGGGCTCAATGTGCCGGGGTCAACATTGATATAGGGGTCCAGTTTCTGGAGGGCCACCCTGATACCCCTGGACTCAAGGAGTGCACCAATGGCTGCTGAGGCGATCCCCTTTCCCAGGGATGAAACGACCCCACCTGTCACAAATATAAAC
This sequence comes from Nitrospirota bacterium, assembly GCA_015492645.1. Taxonomy (GTDB): domain Bacteria; phylum Nitrospirota; class Thermodesulfovibrionia; order Thermodesulfovibrionales; family JdFR-85; genus JdFR-85. The sequence goes on along the minus strand of WGER01000016.1, from coordinate 40,019 downwards.
CTGCTCATTACTGAAAGATATTATAGCAGAATCAGGAAACAGAAGTCAGAAGTCCGCGACACCACAAGTGCCTGCCTAATGTAATGACGTTTCACCTATCGGCACATCTGTCCAAAATAGGATTGATGCACAGGCGGTATGCCAAAAAACAGAGGTCGGATATCAGAGGTCAGAAGTCGGAATTTTCCTTAGTTTTCTGACCTCTGACTTCAGACTTCTGACTTCCGTTCTTCGGTACCCCGCCTGTGTATACTATCGGAGGTTATTCTGGACAGCACTGATCTATTGGGTGAAAAAGGGTTGAAGGGAGCAGGCAGTGCTGGTGAGGCATCCAATTCAGCGATACCTTCCAACCCACGACCTTAACATCTCTCAGGATTAATGGGTATAATGTCTATAATGAAAAGACTCATAACTACATTGTGCCTTGGCCTTGCCCTGTCTCTCTGCCCCAGCAGGGCCGCTGATGCCTCCAACGGCTACTATACAGTACAACTGGCAACCTACTCTCCAAATAAAGAATTTCTTGCAGTAAATTATTATGAAAAACTTAAAGTAACACTTGATAAAGATTTGATAACCGATTTAAGAATAGACAAAAGCCGAAAATATCTTATAATCCGGCTTGGCAGGTTTCGGCATCTCCAGAAGGCGATCAACATCTGGCGCAAGGTTCGTTCAGAAGTGAAGGATGCGATACTGCTGAAGGTAGTCCATCCTGAAAGATACAGGCAGATCTATCCATTAAAGGAAGTCGAAGAAGAGAGACCCCTTGCTGAAAGGCCCGGAGAAGAAACTCATGAAGACGAAACATTACACACATCTGATAGATATTACACCATTCATATCGGTAATTTTCTGAGCAGAGAGGATGCAGAGGATGAGTTACAGCGTCTGAAGAGACATCTCTCAGAAGAGGAACTGAAGGAACTTGTCCTGGAGAAGACAGGACAATACTTCTCCCTGAGACTCGGTAGATTCAAGACCTATCAGGAGGCGAGGGATTATCTCAGGAGCAGGAATGAGTACCTTACTGGAGTTATTGTTGTGGTGACGGATAGAGAGAGGGAATCACCTTATGAACCTGATAAGGCCACCCCGCCTGTGCAGGGAGGAAACACCCTTACGGCAGGGACCCTCCTCAAAGAGGTGGATTCTCTTATCGCTGAAGGGCATTATGGAAGGGCCGCACAGGTCCTGAGAGATGCCATCTCGAACTCACCTTCTGACCCTGAATTGCATGCCCGCTATGGTGAGGTCCTTCTCAGGATGGGGTTTTCTGACAGGGCCCTGCAACAGTATAAAAAGGCGGTTGAACTCGCACCTGATGTGGCAGAGTTTCACACAGGGATGGGATACAGCCTCCTGAACAGTCATATAGACAGGGCAAAAGACTCTATCAGGGCCTTTAAGAGGGCACTGGAGATCGAGCCCGAGGATGTGAATGCCCTTGAGGGCCTCGGGATTGTATATGTGAGTATCAACAGGACAGACCTTGCGATGGAGATCTATAACAGGCTGAAAGAACTGGATCCAGAGGCTGCTGACAGGCTCTACTCGGTGATCATAAATGGTATAGACTGGGGTTCTGAATAAAAAGGGAATCATCATGCCAAAGATATTCAGGATGCTCGAGATCAATACCATCGTATGGTTGCATGAACTATCAGAGACCTACCAGAAACGGATCAGGCTTTCAGATATACCGGAGGAGGAGTTACTCAGGTTTGCAGAAACAGGATTTGATAGTGTGTGGTTGATGGGAATATGGAAGAGGAGCCCTCTCGGAAGAGAGATATTTATCAGCAGTCCTGAGTTTGGCCACTATATCGACCTCTTCAGGGATGTACTGCCGGGGGTCAGAGAAGATGACATCTATGGCTCTCCATACTCCATCCAGGCCTATGAGCCTGACCCCTTAATAGGAGACTGGGATGGACTTGACAGGGTGAGGTCTATACTCAATCGTTACGGGATGAGACTCATTGTAGACTTTGTCCCAAACCATACTGCCCCTGATCATCCCTGGGTCACCCAACACCCTGATTATTATATAAGGGGAGATGAGAGTCACTACAGAGAGAGACCTTCGGATTTTACACCTCTCCAGATAGATGGCAGGGTTGAATACTTTGCACGGGGTAAGGACCCTCATTTCCCTGCCTGGTCTGATACGTTACAGTTAAATCACTTTAACACAGAGATGCGGATGGCACTGCTTGAGGAGGTGAAGAGGATATCCCCTCACGCAGATGGCTTCCGATGTGATATGGCGATGCTTGTTCTGAATGACATATTTAACTGGCACTGGCAGTGGGCGATCCCCTATAATGTCCACCAACCCCAGCAGTGCGAGTTCTGGACCATGCTCAGGTACTCCATACCGGATAAGATCCTGATTGCTGAGGCCTACTGGGACACAGAATGGACACTCCAGCAACTCGGTTTTGACTACGTCTATGATAAAAGGCTCTATGATAGGTTGAAAGGTGCAGAGCTCTACGGGCTAAAACTACACCTGCAGGCAGAGATCTCCTTTCAGCAGAAACTCCTCAGGTTTATAGAGAATCACGATGAAGACAGGGCCGCCTCTGTGTTTGGCCCTGAGGCACTAAAGACTGCAGCAGTGATCTTCTCCACCGTGCCAGGCCTGAAACTATTCCATCATGGCCAGTTAGAAGGACGAAGGAAGAAGATTCCACTCCAGTTAAAGAGGGTGGCCCCAGAACCTGCCAATGAGGGTCTGAGGGAATTCTACAATAGGCTGTTGAGGGCTATCTCTCATCCACTATTTATGAAGGGGAAATGGAAAATGGTCCCTCTTTCAGAGACAGAGGGTACAATCTCCTACTTATGGGAATGGGGACATGAGTTCATCTTAGTGGTTGTGAATTACTCGGAGACCCCTGCTACCATTGTTATTCCCTGGGATCATATCCCAGAGAGAGAATCCATGATACTCGAAGACCTCCTGAAAGGAGAGGGAGAGGAGTTTCACCTTCACTCCGGCCAACTGAAGATTCACCTCCATGGATATGAGTTCAGAATACTTTACGGTTTGAGGACCCTGTAGAGTAAAGATCTGAGGCACACCACCTGTGGGTTAATATCAAACAGAACCTGAAGATAAGATCCTTAGTGAAAAGAATTAGGATTTGCATCTCAAGAAGACTTTAATGTTTAACCCATCCTGAAGGGCACCGGGGTAAAGGTAATTATAAATATAAACAAGGCGATATAGCCTATGAAGGCCCTGCTTGGCCGGAGGGGTTCTTCCCAGTATATTACAGGTGGGTGTTCAAGCCCGAGCATAAACAGTAGCACCGCCCAAATCGCCCATCCCTCCCAGAGATGCCTCCTTAATAAATCAAATATCTCTCCACTGAAGAGGTCACTGTAGAGATAGAGTCTCACCACCCCTGCCAGGGCAAGTATTATGGTGAGTAAATAGGAGAGTCTCCTGTGGTGCCTCCTGCCGAAGAGAGCGTAGGCAATATGCCCACCGTCCAGTTGGCCAATCGGCAGAAGGTTCATGGAGGTCACAAACAGACCGATCCAGCCTGAGAAGGCCACAGGATGGAGGAGGACATCCTTGCCCTCAGGGGGTGTGCCGAGTATTAGTTGAGACAGGAGTGAGAAGAGTATGGAGTCACCCAGAATAAGACCGCCTTCACCTTCGGGCAATTCCACAATCTGTGACTGAGACAGCCCGTAGGCACTCACAAAGACCGCAACTACAAATCCACCAATCGGACCTGAGGCACCAATCTCTATGAGGGCCTTTCTTGTGGTTATCGGAGACTTCATCTTTATAAAGGCACCGAATGTCCCGATAATAGAAGGGGCAGGTATAAAATAGGGGAGTGTCGCCTTTGTGTGGTTCTTTTTTGAGGCAAAGTAATGAGACAGTTCATGGGTGAGAAGAATCGCCATAAGGGATATACAGAAGGGAAGCCCCTCCCATATCCTCCAGGGCTCTGTAAAGGGGTTTATCCCCTTCTGGAGTGCGCCGGCAAGTAGGGTGGATAAAAAGGTGAGGACAAATAGCACTATATGGACTAAATAGCCTCTCACAGGGGCCTCCCCCAGAGGTCATATACACCCGTGTCAGTGATCATCACATCAACAAAATCTCCCCTCTTCAGACCAGCAGAGGGCTCCATGTACACCGCCCCGTCTATCTCAGGGGCCTGACCGTAGAATCTACCAACCGCCACCTCTGCCCCTGCCTCTTCAACAAGGACCCTCACCACCCTACCCTTCCATTGCCTCCACCTCTGCTCCGATATCTCTGCCTGCAGAGCCATGAGCCTTTGATACCTCTCCTCTTTCACCCTTTCAGGTATCTGTGGTCTTAATGACGCAGCCTTTGTGCCCTCCTCCCTTGAATACTTAAATGCACCTAAGTGGTCAAATTCTGCCTTCCTGATGAACCCGAGTAGAGACTGAAACTCCTCCTCCTTCTCTGTGGGAAACCCCACAATAATGGATGTCCTCAAGACCACCCCGGGAATCGCCTCCCTGAGTCTGTTTATCAGGGAGAGCAACTGGACCTCAGAGCCTGGTCTGTTCATTAATCTCAGGATTCTGGCCACAGAGTGCTGAACAGGGATATCCAGGTATGGAACGACCTTCTGTTCACCGGCAATAACCTCTATCAGGTCATCCCCTATGGATGTGGGATACAAATATAGTATCCTAACCCAGTACTCCCCACTGAAGGAGGTGATATCTCTGATGAGTTCCGGCAACCTGTAGCCCTTGAGGTCCCTGCCATAACTCGAGGTGTCCTGAGAGACAAGTATGAGTTCTTTGTAGTTCCTTTTCAGGAGCGCCTCCGCCCTGCTCAGTATCTCTTCTGGAGGGATGCTCCTGTGCCTTCCACGGATTGAGGGGATCGCACAGAAACTGCACCCCCTGTTACACCCATCGGAGACCTTAACATAGGCGTAGGGGAAGGTGTCAGGACAGGGGTGCTCAACAGACCGGACCAACTTCAGGTTGAGGTATCCGAGGATATGCCCTGTTGACTGAACCCCGAAGAAGGCATCCACTTCAGGGATCTCCCTCTCCAGTACATCTCTGTATCTCTGAGGCAGGCATCCGAGAACGATGAGCCTCTGTCCTTTTCCCTTCTGAGTGGCGAGCGTGAGTATGGAGTCTATGGACTCCTCCTTTGCCTCAGTGATGAAGGCACAGGTGTTCACAAAGATACAGTCTGCCTCCTGAGGGTTATCCACTCTATTAAGGCCCGAGGAGAGAAGCGCAGTCTGGAGTTCATCTGAATCTACCTGATTCTTTGGACATCCAAGGGTATGTATATAAAAACTCTTCATATCTACTTTATTGCGAGCATCCTGTCCAAGGCCTCCTTTGCCCTCACCCTTATATCCTCTGGCACCTTAATTACATGCCTCATCTGCCTAAGTGCCGTTAGGACACTCTGGAGTCTCGTCTTTTTCATATTAGGACAGATCATATCCTTCCTCAACGGATAGAAGACCTTGTCCGGGTTTTCCTTTCTCAACCTGTAAAGAAGGCCTACCTCAGTGCCTATAATAAACTCCCTGGCGTCCGACTCCCTGGCAAACCTGAGCATCCCTGAGGTGCTCGTCACATGGTCTGCCCTTTCAAGGACCTCCATCCTGCATTCTGGATGGGCAACGAAAAGGGCATCTGGATGTTCCCTCCTTGCCATTTCCACATCCTCTGCTGTTACCCTGTCATGGACATGGCAGAAGCCATCCCAGGAGATAACTCTCTTTTTCGTCCTGCTCTGGGCCCAGGCAGAAAGGTTCCTGTCAGGGATACAGATAACCTCCTGTTGAGGCAGTGCCTCTATCACCTTTACCACATTGGCAGAGGTGCAGCATATGTAACTCTCGGCCTTCACATCAGCAGTGGTGTTTACATAGGCTACCACAGGGAGATCCGGGTACTGACGCTTTATATCAAGGAGCGTAAAATCATGAGGAAAGACAAAATGAGGCTGTTCCCTGTAACCGGGAAAACTCTTCCAGACCTCTCTCTCCCCTGAGACCCTTATCATGTCTGCCATTGGACAGTTTGCCCCCAGTTCTGGTAACAGGACCGTTTTGTCGGGAGACAGTATGGAGGCACTCTCGGCCATGAAGTTTACCCCGCAGAAGACTATCACATCACATTCAACACCAGCAGCCTCTCTTGACAGTTCCAGAGAATCACCAATAAAGTCTGCTATATCCTGTATCTCCTCCCTCTGATAGTTGTGTGACAGGATTATGGCATTCCTCTCCTCCTTGAGTTTCATTATCTCCTCAACAATACTCTCCTTCTGCATCCAGGCCTCCTTTCAGGATATAATGCGAAGTGGCCCTGAAGAGACTAAAAGGTCCTCAGTCCCTTCGTGTATACGGGAGAATTGGTGAAGAGTATGGTGCCGTCTTCAAGGACGACCCTGTATATCTTCTCTCTCTTGTTCTCATATCCCTCTCTCAGAATCTCCTTCACATATTGAATGGTTTCAGGATAGGGTGGAATGCCCCCATAGGAATCCACCACTGTGGGGCCAGCATTATAGGCAGCAAGGGCAAGCCTTATGTCTCCGAACCTGTCAATAAGGTACCTCAAATACCTCACACCTGCCTTTATGTTCTCAACAGGGTCATAGGGATCCCTCAGCCCATACATCCTCGCTGTGTCAGGCATAATCTGCATTAACCCCATAGCACCCTTGGGTGACCTCGCATAGGGGTTCCATCCTGACTCTATCTCTATCATCCTCTTTACCAGTTCAGGGTCAATGTCATGTCTGCGGGCTATCTCCTCTGCCAGTTGTCTGTAATCACTCCTGCTGGGAGGGGTGTATCGGTTACTCTTCTCCCTTATGAGTGTATATTTTCCTTCAGGTGGTATATCCGTAAAGTGGATAACTCCATCTTTGTCCACATATTTATAGATCGTGGCAGTAACAGGGGTCGGGATGAGAAATAATGTGGTTAGCAGGATACCCCAGATCATTTCTTTCTTATAATAAATGTGATCATGTCATCCTCTTCCTCTATGCCGAGCAGTTCATCCCCCAGGCGTCTCACAAGGGCCGGGATATCCCTCTTTGTGGCAGGATCTGTGGTAATCACCCTGAGCACTTCACCGGGTCTCATCCCCTCAAGGACCTTGTCTGTCTTCAGCACAGGCATGGGACACTGCAGACCTCTCATATCAACAACATGTTCTTGCATTATTTAATTTTAACCTAAAATATATCAGACATATCAATAGATTTGTGTAATCCGTAAATTGCCGTTAGACTTTCAATCGAAACTTAGAGGTAAGCCAGCCCTCTTTTAATCGTATTTCTAACGACAATTATCCGATCTAAAATATCACTCTGACATCAACAGGCATAAAAAGTTTAAAATATCTAATTGTGGATGGAGTATTGTTCTTAAAAGGGATAAAGAAGGTATACCAGATGGGAAGGGGGTGGATAGAGGTACTGAAGGGTGTGGATTTGATGGTGAACAGAGGCGAGTTCGTAGCAATAATGGGCCCCTCAGGTTCGGGAAAATCCACTCTCCTAAATATAATCGGCTGTCTTGACAGACCTACTGAAGGAGAATACCTCCTGGATGGTATAAGGGTGGAGGACCTTGGAGACAGAGAGTTGGCTGAGATAAGAAATAAAAAGATAGGCTTTATCTTTCAGAATTTTAATCTCCTGCCAAGGATGCCGGCATGGAGGAATGTGGAGTTACCACTCCTGTATCGAGGTGTACACCCGAAAAAGAGGAAAGAAATGGCCCTCCAGGTGCTCGAAAAGGTCGGCCTCGCCGACAGGGCCGAGCACAGACCATCAGAGTTGTCAGGAGGTGAACAACAGAGAGTGGCGATAGCAAGGGCGATTGTTGGAGGCCCCACTGTACTGCTTGCCGATGAGCCCACAGGCAACCTTGACAGTGCCTCTGGATGGCAGGTGATGGAGACACTCAGGAATCTGAACAGAGAAGGTTCTACCATTATACTGGTTACCCATAACCCTGAGGTAGCAGGATTTGCAGAAAGGATACTGACTCTTAAAGAAGGGTTCTTAAGGGATGAGTTTAGTTGAAACTATTAAGATATCGCTGGATGCCCTCAGGATAAATAAGGTGAGATCTATCCTCACCATGTTGGGGGTTGTTATAGGGGTGGCTGCTGTAATCATCCTCGTATCACTGGGAGAAGGGGCGAGGCAGTACATAAGAAAGGAGTTCGGTTCTCTTGGCACGAATATCCTTATTGTGGTACCCGGTAAGACAGCACGGGAAGGTGGTATGCATATGGGCACATCAGCAGTCAGGAAACTGGTTTATGATGATGCCCTTTTGATAAAAAGGAGGTCAATCCATGTAGTCTATTCAGTGCCTGTGATAGTAGGGACATCATGGGTGAAGTACAGGGGGCGTAGCAGGGATACCTATGTGGTTGGTGTTACTGAAGAGTACTTCCCGGCAAGAAATCTCCAGGTGGATCTCGGCAGAAATCTCAATCATGAAGATGTTCAGTACAGAAGGAGGGTCTGTATCCTTGGCAGGACAGTAAAGAGAGACCTCTTTGGTGACAGAAACCCCCTGGGTCAGGCCATAAAGATCGGGGATGGCAGATACAGGGTAATAGGGGTGATGAAGAGAAAGGGGGTTACCCTTGGTTATGACCTTGATGATGTGGTCTTTATTCCTACCACAGTGGCAACAGAACTCTTTGACACAGATGCCCTCTTCAACATTACGGTCAAGGCAAGGAGTGAAGAGGTGGTTGATGATGCAAAAAGAGACATCAGGGAGATACTAAGAAGGAGGCACGCAGGCAGAGAGGATTTTACAGTACTCAGTCAGGATGAGATGCTGGAGGTGATGGGTAAGGTGCTGACTATTATGACTTCAGTACTTGCGGGTATTGCTGCGATATCACTTATTGTAGGTGGTATAGGAATCATGAATATCATGCTGGTCTCGGTGAGGGAGAGAACAAGAGAGATCGGCCTCAGAAAGGCGGTTGGAGCAACAAATGAAGACATCCTCTTCCAGTTTCTCACGGAATCAACAGTGCTGAGCCTTATTGGAGGAGTAACCGGGATTGGACTTGGAATAGGGGTGTCTCTACTGGTTCCCCAACTGGTCAGTTATCTTCCCTCAAAAATTGCGACATGGAGCGTCTTTGTTGCATTCTTCTTCTCAGGGCTGGTAGGGATAGCTTCAGGCGTCTACCCCGCTTTAAAGGCGGCCCGTTATGACCCAATAGTTGCATTGAGGTATGAGTGATGAGAAGGATAGCAGTCTATCTGGTCCTGTTCTGTCTACTACTTCTGCTTGCAGGTGGCTATCTGGCAGTCAGGAGTGGGGTCCTTGCCCACCGGATTGGTAATTACCTCAAGGTATCTCTGGAGAGAAACCTTGGCAGACCTGTCCAGATAGGAGAGGTGATCGTCAATCCCTTTCCCCTTTTTATTGAGATAAAAGACCTTAGATTAGGCACAGAGGAAGAGAAGATCCTGAACCTATACTCAAGAAGGGTAAGGGCCTGGCTCGGTTATGAAGACCTCCTCAGAAAGAGGTTACGGATCAGGAGGCTCGAACTGTACTCACCCGAGGTATCTCTTTCAGAGGTGGCGGGGATACCCCTTATAACTGGCCAGACCACCATTGAATCATCCGGTTGGAAGGTGAGTGTGGACAGATTGAAGGTCCATGACGCAAGCATAGTGGTTCGATACAGAGGAGTAAAGGCATCTCTAAGAGACCTGTCTGCTGAGTTCATTACTAAGGAGGGAAGACTGAAATTCCATTTCCTCGGGGAAATGGTCCCAAGAAAAGGTGGATTTCAGGGATCCTTCGATGGAGAAGTGGTTACTAAGGGAAAGGACCTTGATATTCAGAAACTCAGGATAGTTTCGGGGAGAAACAGGGTTGCCCTTGAAGGTGAAATCAATAGACTGACTGAGGAGGGGATACTTGATCTGAGGTTGAAGGGCAGGGTTGCTGTGCAGGAATTACTCAAATGGCTTGGTGAAAGGGAGCCCATACGGGGGGTTGCCTTCTTTAAGGGTTCGCTGGAGGGAACACTCTCGTCTCCTCTACTCAAATTAAAGGCTAAGATGGGCAGGGGTCACCTTTATGGGGTTGATGTGGACTCTGTGATATGCCAGATTGTCTATAAAGAGAAGAAACTACAGTTCCTGAATGGCATGGTAAAGACATACAACGGAAAGGCAAAGGTGGAGGTGAGCCTCAACCTTCCAAAGGTGACCTGGTATGAATTGAGGATAATTGCACAGGACCTGGATAGTCCACCTCTGCTGTCACTTATCAAATGGAATCCAGGGTTTCCACCTGGTAAGGTATCAGGGGTGATGACGTCGGAGGGTAGAAGGTTAAAACCGAAGGGCTGGTTTGTGTTTAAATCAGGTGGCAGTCCTCATGAGCGTAAACTTCCAGAGATGCTCAGAGAGGCAAGGGGGTTCTTCTTCCTGAGAGACGGGATGCTTATCCTCAGCAGACTCAAAGTCAGAACTGAGGGTATGATACTGCAGGGAGGGGGGGTGCTGAATCTGAAACAGAAAAGGGCCTTTTTTGAAGGGGAAGGTGAAATAGACGCCCTGGCCCCATTATTTAACACAGAGGACATTGAGGGCAGAGGAAAGGTAAAGAGATTGGTGGTTTATGGAGACAGCACGGACCCAGAGATAGTCCTGAATATAGACCTCAACTCATTGAACCTTAGAGGAATGATTCTGGAGGATGTAACAGCAGACCTCCTCTACAGAGATACCAAACTCTATATAAGGCATATTCAGGGGGAGGGAGAGAAAGAGAGAATCAGGCTGAGTGGTATTATAGAAACAGGTTCAAGGGAGTTTCTCATCTTTAAAAATCCTGTACTTCATCTCAGTGTCTCTGCCAGGGGGATCCCCCTCAAAATACTGTCTGAGATGGTCTCATGGAAATACCTGGAAAGGACTGCCGGAAGCATCTCCTATAGTGGTAGCGTTGAAGGTGCCTTAGAGTCGCCCCTGCTTAAGGGGAAACTGGAGGCAGAAGATCTCACGGTCCAGGGCTTCACTATAGATAACCTCTCAGGAGAGATCAGTTATAAGGGAGATGACCTTCAGGCAAGAATGATCGTCCGGAGGGGAGAGTCCATGGTTGAAGGGGACTTGAGGCTTGTGAACAGAGAGTTGAGTTCAGATATACATAAATTCATCCTCGCCTGCAGTGACCTGCCTCTGAGATGCCCATTCCAGATCAGACTGAAAGGCACTGGCCATATAAAAGGAAGGTTGAGAGAGCCCCTGTTTAGGGCCAGTTTGCAGACCAGCCTCGGTCTACCCTCAGGGAGATGGTATCCACTGGGTGAGATTGCTGGAGATTTTGGCCCAGCGGGTGGCAGTATAAAGGGGGAGGTCCTTAACAGGAGAATAAGTATAAGGGGAGGATATCAGAGAGGTGATAGGTTTGAGTGGTATCTGAACCTCTTTTTCAGACATGACAATTACGATGACCTTTTAAGCGCCTACAGGGATTCCCTGCCCGAGGATTTTCTCCTTGTGGTTGCAGGCGAAATAAAAATGAAAGGGAATTCAGAGGGACTGTCAGCAGAGGCGAGGTTTGATACACTTCAGAGCAGTCTATACGAAAGAGGTTTTTCTAACAGCGGTCCTGTGTTGCTCAGATATACCAATAAGAGACTCGAGGTGGTCCAGTTGAGACTTCTGTCAGGTACCGGAGAGGTAAATGTCCATGGATACCTCATACCAGGTGAAAGGGTTGATCTTACATTGTATGGAGGCACCTATCTGTCTCCATTTATACCGTTTGTCAGAGGCATTGAACAGTTGGATGGATATTCAGAGTTCGTTTTCTCGATAACAGGCAGGTGGAATGACCCTGTACTCAGTGGAGGTATCTCCCTGAGGAATACAACTCTGAAGTTTGAAGGGGTAAGGGAACGATTTACTGGTGTAAGTGGATATGCCTATGTGGATGAAAACACGGTTACACTGGACACACTAACTGGTGAGTTTTCCCGGGGTAGATTCAGGATAAGGGGTAGCAGTAGATTAAAGGGGACAACCCTGGAGGATTATTATTTAGAAGGAGTCTTTCAGGAGGTCATGCTGAAACCCTTAGAGGGGATGAATCTGCTTCTGTCGGGCAATCTGGTACTGTCCAGCACAGAAGAGGGACCTCTTCTTACTGCGGAAGTAAACCTGCAGAGGGCAAGATTCACCAGAGATATTGACTGGAGGCAATTACTAATCGGAAGAAGCCCCTCCCACATGAGTGCCAAGAGGGCGACGCTTAAAGACCTGTACCTGAGTGTAAAGATTGTAGGACAGAGGGATATCCTGATAGAAAACAACATCCTCAGGGCCCCTGCAAAGGTTGATATATTGATCACAGGCCCCCTCTCAAGACCGTCCATCTTTGGGAGGGTGGAGTTAACAGGTGGTAAAATCTTTTTCCGGAACAACCAGTTCAATGTCATCAGGGCCTCTGCAGACTTTACAGATCCTGAAGAGATTAACCCCTATCTGGAGATTGTGGCCGATACTACTGTAAAGGGATACAAAATCACCCTGATGCTGGACGGATACATGAAGGAGTTCAATCTTGCACTCCTGTCTGACCCTCCACTGGATGAGGTTGATATACTGAGCCTCCTCACAGTGGGTAGCCTTTCGGAAGGTGTTAAGGGACTTGAAGGTGGTATCACAGCCTATGAGGCAACAATGTTTATTACAGGCAAACTCCAGGAGACTCTCCAGAAGAGGCTGAAGAGTCTGACAGGTTTTGACCGGATAGAGATTGAGCCTACTGTTAGTGAGACCACCGGTACAATAGGCCCAAAGGTTACACTCTTTAAAAGGTTACTGTCTGACAGACTCTATTTAACATACACAACCACCGTCGGTGCCGAAAATGAACAGTTCCTGAAGATAGAGTTTCTCCTGAACGACAGGGTCTCGCTGGTCGGAGAAAGAGATGAACTCGGCTCAATAGGTGGAGATATAAAGTTCCGTTTGGAGTTCAGATGAGTAGACTTCTGGTGAGTATTGTATTGCTTTTAATACCTCTGGTTGCGAAGGGACAGGACAGTGCTTTTTATATCAGGTATGTGGATGTGAAGGGTGCACGCCTGTGTACACAGAGAGAGGTACTCTCCCTACTGGGACTGGAAGGTATCAAATCAGGTGGCATCCTTATAACCAGAGAGGCACTCTCTAAAGGGATCAAGAGACTCTTTAGAAAAGGAATTTTTGATGATATATTGATAAAGAAGAGAGAGGAGACATTGATAGTGGTATTGAGGGAGAGGAGATTCATCGGAGAGATAGAGATTAAGGGGAATAGATACCTTTCTAATGACTTTATTTCCAAGGGCCTACCTTTTAAAGAGGGTGAGGTGTTTAGAGAGGAACTCTTAGAAAAAGGGATCGCCTCTTTGAAGGACCATCTCAGGAGGGCAGGATTTGCATCAGCGGAGGTGGAATTGAGTGTGATTACAGAGAAGGACTCCCCGTTTGTTACTATTCTGATAGAGATAACCGAAGGGCCTCCCTCGGTGATAAAGGAAGTGAGAATTGTGGGGTCCTCTCAACTGTTAAGGAGAAAGGTGGATATAGAACCCAACAGCATTTATGATGAAAAAGAGATTCGTCGAGCAATAAAAAAACTCAGAGAGGCTCTCAGAGAGGAAGGCTACTATGGTGCTGAGGTTGGCAAACCTGAATATGAGGATGGTATCCTGATGATTCCCGTAAATATGGGTATAAAGACCGTTATCCAGTTCAAAGGGAACAGTCACTTCAATAATGAAGAGTTGAAGAGGATAGTTGATAAAGAGGCATCTGGTGAAATGGACAGGGCCACCATAGAGATGATTGTGGAGACATTGACTGAGTTTTACAAGAAGAGGGGCTATATAGATGTGCAGGTGGCACCTGTGGTTAAGGAAAAGACAGATGTAAAGGAGATCATTTTCTTCATAAATGAAGGTAAAAGATACAGGGTGAGGGATGTGATCTTCACAGGAGGTCGTCTTGATAGAGATATCCTTTTAAGTGTGGTTAGTCTGAAAGAGGGTGTGATATTCAGAGAGGACCTGACGAAGAGAGACAGAGAGAGTATACTCGCCCTTTACCGGGGGCTTGGTTATAGAGATGTCAGAGTTGAAGGACCAATTGTAGAGGGTGAGACCGAAACTGCTACAGTGAGGCTTACTTACAGGATAGAGGAAGGGTCTCAGTACAGAATAGGAGGCATATCTGTAAGTGGACAGGAGATGATAGATGAGGAAGAGATTCTCAAGACCTTTGGCATCAGGATCAGGGCCCCTTATAATCTCATCGACCTGCTGGACGGCAGAAAAAGAATACTACGAATGTACCGTCAAAGGGGATATCTTGATGCAAGTGTCACGATAGAGGAAGAGGTGAATGACAGTGTGGTCTCTTTAAAATTACATGTTTCTGAAGGGCCCATGTACAGGTTTGGAAAGATTATTGTAAAGGGTAATCTGTATACAAAACCAGAGGTGATACTCCGAGAGGTGGTTTTTAAGGAATTAGACCCTCTCGATCCTTCCCTTCTTACCGACCTTTCAAGGAGACTCTACCAGACAGGCCTGTTTGAGGATGTCGATATATCACTACTGAGAAAGGAAGACCATGTTAGAGATGTGCTTGTCTCTGTAAGAGAGGCCAGACCCGGAAGCCTGGAACTGACCTTGGGTTATGGAGAGTATGAAGGGTTCAGAACCGCCCTGGACCTTACTTACAGAAACCTCTGGGGGATGAACAGGACTGGAAGGGTCAGGTTGGAGATGAACAACATAAAGAAGGAGATACTCCTTGGTTATTCAGAACCCTATCTATTTGGTGAAAAGATTAATCTGGAGGGGAACCTCTCTGCCACTTACAGAAGAGAGAAGAATCTTGATACAGGAGAAACGAGATACAGGGTAAGGGAATATAAGGCTGACCTGTCAGCCTCAAGAGACATAACAAGACACCTGAAGGGTAGTCTCAGTTATGAGTACTCAATGGTAAAGACCTTTGATGTGAGTCCAGATATCGTACTTTCTGAAAAGGACAGAGGCTATCTGGCTATTAGCAGTATTACACCCGGAATTCTGTACGATACAAGAGATGACCCCATTGATCCCCATACCGGGGTCCTTGCAGGCGGTTCAATAAAGATCGCCAGTTTTCTGTTGTTTGGAGAGACCGATTTTTTTAAATTGAGGGTCTTTTTTATGAAGTACCTTGAACTGTCAGATCGCCTGGTCCTTGCCCTTTCCCTGAAGACCGGAATAGCCCAGGGCTACAGGGATACAGTTGATCTGCCGGTAGTTGAGAGGTTCTTTCTGGGAGGCAGAAACAGTGTAAGGGGGTTTTCTCAGGATAGCATCGGGCCTCTGGGCGAAGACGGCACACCAACTGGTGGAAACGCCTTCTTTCAGGGAAACTTAGAGGTGAGGACCGATGTGGGCAAGGGCCTTGGTATCATCCTCTTCCTTGATTCTGGCAATGTCTGGAGGAGGATTGATGATATAGACATGACACTCCGTTACTCTGCTGGTGTCGGACTTCGCTACAAGACCCCGATGGGGCCATTAAGGATTGACTATGGCCACAAACTGGACAGAAGGCCAGGGGAGTCCGCTGGTGAAATCCACTTCAGTTTAGGCCACGCCTTTTAGAATCATGGGCACTTCTTCTTCCAGTGTCCAGGAACCCATATACCAAACCTGTCAAAGTGACCCGGCACCCAGACCTTTTTACATGGCCTCTTTAGTGGAGGAGGCGGGGGATGATCAGGTGGTGGCGGTGGAGTTACGACCTTGGTTGTGCATCCTAAGAGCAGAAAGGAGAGCATAAAAGCCATTGCCCATCGTATTGTCTTCACTTTCATTAACACCTCCGATCTTATTTATGATTTTCGATAGAGCCGCCTGCCTCAATTAACATTGATTGTTTAATAGAGTTTAACACAACCGCCGTGTTTTATATAAGCCCTATAGAGATGGACCCTCTGGCATCCCTGTGGATCCTTATCTCCACTCCGTATACCTGCTTGATGAGACCCTCTGTGACTACCTCGGATGGAGGTCCTGAGGTGACCACCCTCCCCTCATTCATTACCACAACCCTGTCAAAAAATGGAAAGAGACCCACTTCATGTAATGCCATTAATATGGATATACCTCTCTTCAGCCTGAGATCTCGAAGCAGACAGAGTAACTCGATCTGATACCTGATATCCAGATTGGCCATTGGTTCATCCAGCAGGAGGATGCCCGCCCCCTGTAACAGCGTCATTGCTATAAAGGCCCGTCTCTTCTCTCCCCCACTCAGTTCTGTCAGCGTGGCGTTCCGTTTCTCATAAAGTCCCACACTTCCCAGTGCCTCATCAATGCTTGTCTGTGGCATTATCTCATAGGGATAAAGCCCCATGCTCACCAACTCCTCTACAGTAAAGGGGACATTGGTATAGAGGATCTGGGGAAGATAACTGATGAGTTTTGCCCTGTCCCGTCCGGTGTACTCCTGGAGAGGTCTGCCCCAGAGCATAATCCTGCCTCCATGGGGCCTCAGTAGACCTGCCAGCAACTTGAGCACAGTGGTCTTGCCAGAACCATTTGGTCCCACAAGTCCAACAAACTCTCTCTCTTTCAGACCAAAATTCAGGTTCTCAATAAAAGGGCTCTGGTTGTATGAGAAACTCACTTCTTCCATCCTCAGTATATCCATTTAACCCCCCAGTATATCTCTTCTTCTCAACAGATAGAGGAAGTAAGGTGCACCAAGAATGGATGTGATAAGGCCTGAGGGGACTTCTGTTGGAGCAAAGACAGTCCTTCCGAGTGTATCTGAAAGACAGAGAAGAACTCCTCCCATCAGCGCGCTAAATGGGATTACCTTCCTTGAATCAGCCCCCACGAAGAATCTGACCATATGAGGAACCACAAGGCCAACGAAACCGACTATGCCACCGAGAGAGACAGATGATGCCGTCATCAGAGAAACTGACAGAAAGAGCAGTAACCTCTCCCTATAAGGATTGAAACCGAGACTATGGGCTACTTCATCTCCAAGCATAAGGGCATTTAGAGACTTGGCCCTTCCCATGGCGATAAAGAATCCCGTACCTATCAGTATAAGGCCATAGGGGAGGAGTGACCAGTCTGCCATGGAGAGGTCACCAAAGACCCAGTGGATTGCCCTCCTGAGGCCCTCATCAGAGGATATTGTAAGGAGCAACATAAGGGCAGATGAAAAGAGAAACCCCAGCCCTACCCCTGCAAGCAATAGACGCTCAGGAAGGATCCCCCCTTTTCTGTATGCCATAAGCCCTACCAGCACCCCGCTACATACGGCACCCACAAAGGACAGCAGAGGTATTGTAAAGACCCCGAAGGTGAGCAGCCCTGTGAGTATCGCAATTGTTGCCACAAATGCCGCACCTGCTGAAAGCCCCAGTATATAGGGGTCAGCAAGGGGATTCCTCAGAAACCCCTGAAGCACCGCCCCAGAGGCCCCCAGGGCACCACCCATAAGCACTGCCACAGCAGTCCTCGGTAGTCTTATACGGATAAGGATTGTCCATTGAATCTTGTCCATCCTGAAGGGATTTATAAAAGAGGGGCCTGTCAGGACGAGTAGGGGTAGAAGGATTAGAGAACCAACGAGTATCAGATAGAATGACCTCTTCATTCTTCAACCCCTCTGAGGTATCTCCTCAGTTCTTCAATTCCCTCAATTATGGAAGGACTCAGTCTGTAGAGTTTGTCGCTGAGGTAATAGATCCTGCCTCTCTTTACCGCCTCCAGAGTCTGGAGCCTTCTAAGAAGTCCCTCTGCTGCCTTTTCTATTTGATGTCCCTTACCTATCAGGATCACATCCGGTGACCTCCTCAGGAGTTCCTCAACAGAGTACTTCGGATACCTGCCTATAGCGTCTGAGGCCACATTCTGCCAGCCAAGGAGTCTGAGGGCCTCGTCTATGGGAGTCCCTGGACCTGCAACAATGAGAGGCTCTGGCCATATAATGAATACCGCCTTCTTGGGGTGTCCTGAGGGCTTTCTGTTCAGGCCTTTCAGGTATATCTCTATCCTTTCTGCAAGTACACGGGCCCGATCTTCCACTCCAAGTGTTTCCCCCAAACGATGTATCTCCTCTGGTAGTTCCAATATGCTCTTTGCATCAAAGACATATGTCCTGAGACCGAGCGAGTGTAGTCTTTCGTACAGTTCCCTTGGATTTCCTTCAGGGGTGAGGATAACAAGGTCGGGGTTGAGTTGGATAATCCTCTCAAGGGATGGATTTGTCATCCCGCCTACCTTCGGCTTCTTGAGAGCCTCCTGTGGTCTATCACAGAAGGAGGTTACCCCCACAATCCTTTCGGACAGACCCAAGAGAAACAGTGTTTCTGTAACACTCGGCGCCAAAGAGACAATCCTCCTGGGCACCTCAGCATAGCAGCCTGCAGAAATCAGTTGTATAAGGAGTAGGCCCAAAAGAACAGGCCTGATCATTTCCTCCTCGTTACTATGGAGATATTCCTCACCCCAGCGGTCTTTATCTGTTCCACTACAGAAACGAGCAACTGTACAGAGACATCCCTGTCTGCCCTGATCCTGACCACGGCATCCCCTGTGGTCTCAACAGCCTGACGAATGGCATTTGCCAGGTCCTTCAGGACTGTCTCCCTTGCCCCAAGAAACACCTTCCCTTCAGAAGTGATTGTGACAGTCAGGGCCTGCACCCTGCCAGCCTCAGTAACGGTGGTCTCTGGTAGTCTGACCCTCAGTGCCGGTTCTTCCACTAATTGTGAACTCAGCATAAAGAAGAGCAGTAAGAGGAAGACCACGTCAATCAATGGTGTTAGGTTCAGATAGTTGCTATGATTCTTCCTCCTCCGCATTACCCGATCTTTGTCAATCTTATTAGGACCTCTTTGAGGCGGAGACCGAGTCTTTCCGCCTTCTGGTCCAGATAGTGGTGAAAAACATGTGTGGGGATAGCCACTATGAGTCCGGCAGCGGTTGTTATTAGTGCTTCCCAGATACCTCCAGCAAGAAGGGATGGGTCAACCGTGGATGACTCCGAGATGACAATAAACGCCCTTATCATGCCCATTACCGTGCCGGTAAGTCCGAGAAGTGGTGTGACGAGTGCTATCAGGGCCAGCCAGCTCAGCCCCCTCTCCATCCTCTCCATCAGGTTCTCAAAGACGAGTTCCACCTCTTCAGACCCCATTGCTGCGGAGAGATTGCACTCTCCGTATTCAGAAATCACCTCGTCCGGTTTGAGAGTGAGCATCCTCTCTGCCCTTCTGAACTCAAGGGCCTTCTTTACAGCCAGTGCAACTGAAAGCACGGAGCAGATGAGGATAGGATACATCAGAGGACCGCCTTTCTGGATCAATTCAAATAGTCTCATCGGAGTTGAAACCTCACACGGAGAGTTGCCCTTGTCTTTGTCGGTCTGCCGTCTTTCATGGCAGGTCTGAAGGTAGACCTCCTGAGTGCCTCGATCGCGGCCTCTTCAAACCCATAACTATCACCCTTCAGGACCTCTATATCCACCAGTCTGCCCTCTTCATCAATGGTGAGAAGCAGCAGCACCTCTCCTTCTACACCCAATCGTCTTGCCATCACCGGATATCTCGGGGTGACCCTCCTGATAAAATCCGGCCCGACAAGTTTGCCTGAGGCACTACCGAAGGTGGTCTCAGGCACTGAAGACACCTCTTTATCATGAACCTCGGAGGGCATTGACTCTGCTGTATGCAGTTCTCCTTTACCGATCAATTGAGAATCTACAGGCTGCTCTTCATCGTCTTCTATAACACCTGTGGCCTCCTCTGCCATACCATCCATTGAAGGGGCACTCTGAGTGGCCTGGAGGGCCTTCCTCTGAACCTCTTCTGTCTCTTCCTCTGTCTGTTTTTCAGTAGTTAGCGGTTGATGATCTGCTGTTCTGCCACCCTTCTCTTTTTTGTAATCCTTAAATCCAAGCAACTCCTCAGTAACTCTCCTCCCCTGCCTTTTCGGCTTACTCTCATTTAAGAGAGGCCTCCCGGAACGCTCACTCTCTACAGCCCTGTCTCTTTTATCCTGGACCAGGGAGGAGAAATCCACGAGAAGGAATGGCTCCTTTGTCGCTTTCCACTCAGGATAAGAGACAGGGATTGCAAGCAATAGCAGGTGAACTACCATTGACAAAGCAGTGCCCAAAAGGGTATATCTCCCCATAGTTCAGAACTCAGCCCTCAACCCTCCGTACAGTGAGGCACCTTCTGCATTATAACCACCGGCCTCCTCATAATTCACATTAAAGATATTCTGGGCCCGGTAAAAGAGTGCAAGGTTTCTGGTCAGCCTGTACTGGCCAAAGAGATTCACTATATTATAGGGCCTGAGGTTTCTATCAGAGGCAGAATCGAACCTGCCTGAGACATAGATATACTCAGCACCTGCTGTTGCCCTTCCATGTTCATAGACAGACCTCAAAACCACCTTATGGTGAGGTCTTCTTGTGAGGGGCTGTCCTGTTTGTCTGTCGTAGGCATCCAGGTTTGTGTAGGTGAGTGCCACTTCCAGGCCTGATAGGGGTCTTAGATGAGAAGAGACCCTGAACCCCTTCACCTCTGCCTTTCCAATGTTCTGAGCGGTGTATGTGGTAAAGTCGTAATCGATAAGATCCCTGTATTTCTGATTGAAGTAACTGACCCCAACAGTGACTCTCTTATCAAAGAGTGCACCTTCCAGTTCCAGATCAAATCCCCTGCTCTTTTCCGGTTTGAGGTCAGGATTGCCAAAAAAGGGGAAAAAGAGTTCATTCAGTGTGGGAGCCCTAAACCCTGTACCATAGGACGCTCTTAACCTGAGCCCCCAGAGGGGTAATCTATAGAGGACGCCCGCCCTGTAAGTGATCTTTGAGCCAGCAAGTTCATGGTCATCATATCTGGTGCCTGCTGTGAGAATCAGGTCACCATCCATCATTGAGGCCCTTGCATTGAGATAAAGGGCCCTGTTGTCGACACTTTCGTCAAAATTGCCCTTACTATAGGCCTCCTCCTGTCTGTACTCACCGCCTGCTGTGATGGTGTAGTTGCCGATGTAAATGTTGTGTTGCCAGTCTATGGTCTTCATTCGGGAATCTACAGTCGCATTGTTCCATTCAGTATCGGGGTCTGTGAAATCCAGATAATCCCTGAGCAGAGATGCCGTCAGGATCTGCTCATATTCGGGTGTGAAAAAGACCTGCCCCCTACCTGATATCAGATAGTGCTCACCCCTCTGGATGTAGTTGAGATCATCCACAAGGCCAGTCCCAAACTCGTAACTGTCCAGTTCTGAGGTCTCTCTATAGTATCTCAGATTCATCTCAATGCGAGAACGGTCTGTGGGTCTTGCACCTAACTTTAAAGAAAAGGAGGTATTCTCATATCCATCATCCTCCGTACCTGAGGATGCTGCGGAGAATCCCTCGGTATCCAGATAGGATACAGAAAGACGATAATCAAAGGGACTCCTCTCCCCAGAAAGGGCCACACTGAGAGAACCTGTTCCGAAGGAGCCAGTCTCTGTTACGAGGTTCAGAGAGGGTCTCCCCTTCCCCCTTTTTGTGATGATATTTATCACACCTGCCATCGCCTCTGACCCGTACATGGTACTCTGAGGGCCGAGAACTATTTCTATCCTTTCTATATCCTCCACCCTCAGTCCTGAAAGGTCAAAGGAGCCTGTAGTGGTGCTCTTCACCTTAACACCATCTATCATCACAACCACCTGATTTGGTGAACCTCCTCTGAGGAATACCGTTGCATTATGGCCTGCACCTCCGTTCTGGACAAGGTTGAGATCAGAAATGCCTCTCAAAACATCTGTTATAAAGTCAACTCCTCTGTCTCTTATCTCCTCTTCTGTAATCACTATAACATCCTGGGTTACCTCCTCCTCTGGTTCCTGGATCCTGGTGGCAGTGACCACTATCTCTGGTAACTGGGGGTTCACTTCTGAAAAGCCCTGGGTACTGATGATAAGGAGTGAGATCAAGATCAGACAAATGATGGTGAGTCTCATCGGCACACCTCCCTCGAGGTCTTCAGGCGGATGGGTCTTCCGGCTCAGGGCATCCTACTCACCCGCCTTCCCAGCAGTGGCCTCCACTGTAAACCTTCAGGCCGCCTGCCAGTGGCTCACAGAGACCAGATAACAGCCCTCTCCGGCTTCCGTTCTCCGGCCTCTGGTATGGGCTTTCGTTCCCTTCACGGCTGCGGGGCAGCGGGGGAATCACCAACCTTCGGAGTCTACAGTCACCAGTCAGAAGTCAGGACAATTTTAAAAGACCCGATTCCACTTCTGACTCCTGACTTTCGACTCTTGACTCCTACACTGGCTACACCCCTCTTCCACGCATCCGCCTGTGCCTGGGCAAGGAAAATCCTTCCTCAGACAGAATTATTAAAACAGAAGGACCTGGAAGAAATCAAGTCTACAGGTCTATTCCAGAATTGCTGTTAGACTTTCAATCAAAACTTTGGAAGGCGGCAGGGGGTCCCCACAAGATCAGAAGATCTTGTGGGGCAGAGGGACTCAGGCCAGGAAAATCCACGATTTTCCTGGCCTGAGTCCCTACCGTAAAAACAATCATTTCTAACTGCAATTCGGGGGCTATCAGGGAATCGTGGCTTACTTGGAACTGAGGGGTTGACCAATCTTTACCAGTCCTGTATCTGTGATTTCCATGAAGAAGGTCCTGGTGTCATGTCCACACATCCTGCATCCATCTATTCTGAATAGTCTTACTATATCCCCTGGTGGTCTACCAAAGACCTTAGCAGTGTATTGAGACATTATCAACTCCTTTGCAAGGACGATCGTGCCGTCAACAATATGCCCCACAGCATACCCACCAGCAGCCTCTGCTGTGAGTTCCTCATGGCCTGACCTCTTCTGTGAGACCAGCAGGGCGGTCTGATACCACTTTTTAAGAAAATTAAATAACTGTCTCACCACTGTCCTTGCCAGCATCTCTCTATGTTCGTAAAGACCTGTAATAGAGTCAATAACTGTGAACCTCACCTCAAAGTTCTTAATCGCATAGGCCAGTGTTGCCAGAAGATTTGGTATGTTTTCTCTTAATGACGTATGGGAGGCGGCGTCTATCAGGACTATATTGTCTTCTATCTCACTGAAATTGACACCCATCGCCCTTGCCCTCTCATTTAGAGAAAGAGACACGAAAGTAGCAGGGGTTTCCACTGTAATAAAGGCCACTTTCTTTCCTTCAGATGCCTGCTTTATGGTGAACTGCTCTACCATCAGGGTCTTACCAGTGTCAGAGGCCCCTGTTATGTTTATGACACTGAGTGAAGGTATGCCGCCCAGGGATTTTCTGATCACCTTCTTGTCCTTTATCTCAGTGGTATAAAAAAGGGGATCAAGGCCCTCGATTCCGGTGGGTACCCCATAAACCTTCGGGGCCTTCTTGAGGGCCTCTCCTCCCAGGATTATCCCCTCCTCGATCACCTGTGGTCTCTGATATTCCTGTTCATTCTTCTGTCTTTCCATCAAGGACCTCCTTTATCCTCTTGAGCAGAATCGCGGGGTTGTTGATAGGATAGTCTATCCTGTCTGCTATCTCATGAATCTCTCTGTTCTTGATCCTCAACCCTGACAGGGCCTCTATCATTGCTTCTTTATCCGTTATCGGGAATCTTATCCCTCTCTCCTTTATCGCCTTGAGCACCCTGTAAGCCCAGGGAACCTCCTCAGAGATGCTCTCCAGCACCTGAGAGGAAAACTCCACAAAGAGGTTTGGCTCTTCATTCCCCTCTCTTATTAACCTGTACGCGAGTTTGGCAAACCCTCCTGCTGTATGAACCTTCAGATCACCGCCCTCTTCTGCCACCAACTCCTTCATTGTCTGGACCTTTTTCATTGCCAGTTCTGGATCAGCCCTTAGAATGTTTCTAACGGTCTGGCGTGTCAGCCCTAATTCCTGAGCAATCTCGTCCTCTGTCTTCTGATACTCCTCCCTCAGCACCACTGCATAGGCCGCCCTGGCAAGTGAAGGTAACCAGGTGAGTGCCCTGTACTCCGTCAGTTGCTTAAGTCCACCGAGAAGTTCTATACACTTCAGAAATACCCTTAATACCATCGGTTCAGGAGTGACTCTGACCTCTGCAACCTCTACTACCATACACCTCACCTCCTTTGTCTTGTTTTTGGGTAATCGGGATCAGATTCAGGGGTGGTGTTTACTTTTATTTTATCATAAAAAGTGATATAAATCAAGGAGTTTTTTTAGAGAATCAAGAATTTGCATTAGGTTTTGGAATCCACTCTGGTATTGTGTTATAATTTAAAATTATTAAAGGGAGGAGGAATTGGCTATGGAAGAGGAGATCTATGATGTGGTAGTGATTGGTGGTGGACCTGCAGGACTCACTGCCGCTCAGTACACAGCAAGGGCCGATCTAAAGACCATAGTGCTGGACAAGTCGCCCTTTGCAGGGGCCTTAGGACTCGCAGACAAGATAGAGAATTATCCCGGCCTGCTTGAGCCTGTTTCTGGAAAAGAACTCCTTGATATATTCCGCAAACAGGCCCTCAAATTTGGAGCAGAGTACCATGAGACTCAGGTTATTGGGGTAAGACTGAAGGAGGACCCCAAAGAGGTCTACACCAATGACCGTACCTACAAGGCGAGGGCGATAATAATCGCAACAGGTGCGATGGGGAGAAAACCAACCATCAAGGGTGAAAAGGAGTTTCTTGGCAGGGGTGTAAGTTACTGTGCCATATGTGATGCCGCCTTCTTTAGAGACAAGAGGGTGGCGGTCCTTGGAGATACAGAGGAGGCCGTAAAAGAGGCTGAACTCCTCAAGAGGTTCGCATCTTTAGTATTCCTGATAAGCCCCTCCAAGGAACTGAAGGTCTCTGAAGAGCACAGGCCACATGAAGACGAAAAACTAAAAATAATGAGAGGCGTTGTCGTAAAGGCTATTGAGGGAGATGAGGTGGTGGAGAGGCTTGTCCTGGAAGACCTCAGCAATGGAGAACCCTCTACCCTTCAGGTTAATGGTGTCTTTGTATATCTCCACGGCAGTAGACCTGTTGTGGACTTTCTCAACTACGAGGTAGACCTCAGCGATGAGGAGTGTATCATCACAAACAACATGATGGAGACAAACATTCCCGGTGTCTTTGCAGCGGGTGATGTGACATGTGTGGAGGTGAGACAGGTGGTCGTTGCAGCAGCAAAGGGTTGTATTGCTGCCCTGTCTGCAGATAGATACATTCATGGCAGAAAGAGGAGGAGGTACGACTGGAAGACGAAGGCCTGATCGAACTGATCGAATAGAGGGGGTATACCTTTGAAAAGGCCTGTCACTTTTTTAATCCTTTTACTTCCCCTTTTTTTTCATTCCCCCCTGCTTGCCCTGAATATGGATACTGACAGGATCATGACTGCCCTTGAAAACATCCGAAAGCATCCTCTTTCGCACTGGATTCAGGATTACAGAGACTTTCTACATGACCTGCTCATCTGTAGAGACAAAGGGCTTGATGAATGTAGTAGAAGTATAAAAGAGTTTAAAAGTAAATATCCTGATTCTCCTCTTTTTAGATACCTCAAGAGAGAGGAGGTGAAGACCGCCCTCAGGTCTTCAGAATCCGAAGAATCTCTGCACCTGATAGAAGGGTATCTCAACAGTTACCCAGACGACATAGAGATCGCCCTCCAGTATTCACAGGGAATTGCTCAGAGGGCCCCGGGGAAGGCAAGAGAGATACAGAAGGGTCTCTTTCTCAGAAGGCCCGAGACATATCACAAACTGAAAGGGCTCTTCCCAGTGTCAACACTCACACAGGATGAGGTACTTGGCCTTGCAGATGTTCTTATCAGGGCGGTAATGTATCGTGAGGCCGAGGAGGTCCTTACAGGTTTTATCGCATCTAAAAGGAGCCGGGACATTATACCCCTGTACCACAAACTGGGAGACCTCTACTTCAGGATGAGACAGTATGAAAAGGCAGCCTTCTATTATTTAAGATCGCTTGAGTATCCAAAAGCGGGAGTTTCTTTCTTCAGGGCAGAAAACTACAGGGCCTTTGAGAGAGTTCTAAGAGGGCTCCTCCAGAACAGGGACAGAGATACATGCAGACTCATTCTGCTGAAGGCAGACCGGTTAAGGAGAGACGGGAAGACCGAAAGTGCCCTCAGGTTCCTGAGAAGGACCTACAGACAGGGATACCCCTGTAAAGAAGAACTCCTCTGGAGGATATCCTGGATAGAGTACTTTCAGGGTAATTACCTGAGTGCATCCTATAACCTCAGGGCACTCTATAAAGAGACTGGCAGGGACAGATACCTCTACTGGCTGGTGAAATCACTAAAAAAGAGGGGAAGACCGCACAGAAGTTTGGCCAAAACCCTTAACAGGGGCTTTTATGCCATAATGCTCAGAGGGAGGGAAGACATGTCAGCAGGATCTGATCTTCCTACAGATATACCTGTAAGGGTGAGGGTGCTTATGGATATAGGTCTCAGAGATCTGGCCCTGGTCGAGATTATAGAAGGAAGGTACACCCCTCCTGAGAGGTGTCTCTGCCTGGGGGAATTGGAGTTATGGGATAGGGCTATAAGGTGTGCCTCCGAGAATGGAATCTCCGCACTAATGTATCCCCTTGCTCACTGGGAGAAGATAAGAGAGATCTCTGAAGCACTCAGTATAGACCCCTATCTCATCCTCTCTATCATAAGACAGGAGAGCATGTTCAGGGAGGATGCCCTCTCAAGGGCCGGTGCTATGGGTCTGATGCAACTGATGCCATATACTGCCAGAAGGATTGCAGATAGTATAGGGATATCCTTAGATGAAGGGACCCTTCTTGAACCTGAGACAAATATCCTGCTTGGTGTTCATTACCTGAAGGGCCTTCTGGAGGAGTTCCAGAACCCGGTGGCCGCTATTGCAGCCTACAACGCCGGCCCCCAGCGGGTGAGAAAGTGGCTCAGTCAAAGTTACTCTGGTCTGGATGAGTTCATTGAGGACATACCCTTCCCCGAAACGAGAAATTATGTAAAGAGAGTGATTACAGGTTACTACAGATACAGAAGCCTCTATGAACCCGTGCCTGCTCAAAAATTACTGATTAAATTCAGCCCCCTATCTGGTGATTGACTTTGGGTCAAAACCTGCATAGACCTGTCGCATAAATCCTGTCTCAGGAGTGTCCGGTAAAAGATCCAGTAAATAAGTGCCTCAAAAATGACCAGGGCAATCGGCAAAACAGGGTCTAACGCAGGGCCTTCACCATGTGTGGTCATAGATGATATAATTAACCCCATGGATACAATCTGCACAGTCAAACTCCCTGTATTTGAAGGTCCCCTGGACCTTCTCCTACACCTCATCAAAAAGAATGAAATAGATATCTACGATATACCCATTTCTGAGATAACAAGGCAGTACTTAGAGTATCTCGAACTGATGGAAGAATTGAATCTGGAAATAGCAGGTGAATTTATTTTAATGGCGGCCACCCTCATCCAGATCAAGGTGAGAATGCTTCTTCCCTTAAATGAGGAGATACCTGAAGAAGAGAGAGAGGACCCAAGGGTAGAACTGGTGGAGAGGTTGCTCCAGTACCAGGCGATAAAGATGGCCTCAGAAGAACTGGATTATAGACGACAGAGATGGTCCTGCCATTTCTTCCGCACCGAGACACCAGAGGTGCTGGAGCCAGGGGATACACCACTTCTTTTTGAAGTGAGCATATTTGACCTGCTTACTGCATTCAAGAGGATACTGGAGAGGGCCTCGCCAGAGCAGGTGGTTATTACAAGAGAGACGATAACTGTAAGACAGAAGATGAGGTTACTCCTGGAGAGGCTCTCAGAAGAGGAGATGGTGAGGTTTGAGTCCCTCTTTAGGGATGCCTCATCAAGGGCTGAGATGATTGTAGTATTTCTGGCTTTACTTGAGTTGATAAGGCTGGGGGTGTTGGGTGTGAGACAGACAAACAGTGAGGAGCCCATATGGATAGTCTACCAAGGGGGTAAAAACATAGAAAAAATATAACAAAGGAGGAGAAGGATGTTCCAGATTGCAACACCTGAAGAGATACTCAAAGGCAAGATCACTGACGTATACTTCTCAAGGACATTGAAGATAATGAAGGCCAAAGGGGTCAACCCCCTGGTAAGGGCTGAGTTTATCGCAAAGAGTCTTCCTCAGAACTGGCCGTGGGCAGTATTTGCAGGCCTTGAAGAGGTGCTCTATCTACTGAAGGACCTTCCTCTGAAGGTGAGGGCAATGAGAGAGGGGACGGTATTTTATCCCTATGAACCTGTTATGGAGATCGAGGGGCACTACCAGGACTTCTGTGTCTATGAGACCGCAGTACTGGGGCTGATATGCCAGGCATCAGGGGTGGCAACAAAGGCCGCAAGGTTTAAGTGCCTGGCAGGAGATCGGCTTGTGGTCAGTTTCGGGGCAAGGAGGATGCATCCTGCAATTGCCCCGATGATAGAGAGAAACGCCTTTATAGGTGGGTGTGATGGGGTTGCAGTGGTAAAGAGCGGGGAGATTATAGGAGAGGACCCCATGGGTACAATGCCCCATGCACTGATCATATGTATGGGCTCAACAGTGGAGGCCCTCAGGGCATATGATGAGGTAATGCCACCTGAGGTGAAGAGGGTCGCCCTTATAGATACATTCCTAGATGAGAAGTTTGAGGCGATTAATGTGGCAGAGGCCCTTGGTAAGAGACTCTTTGCAGTGAGACTGGATACCCCTTCCTCAAGACGGGGTGACTTCTTTCGTATCCTGCAGGAGGTGAGATGGGAACTGGATCTCCGTGGGTACAACTGGGTAAAGATCTTCGTCAGCGGTGGCATAAAGGAAGAGGATGTCCAGCGGTTGAATCCGATTGTAGATGCCTACGGGATTGGCACCTCTATAAGTAATGCCCCGGTGGTGGACTATGCAATGGATATAGTCGAAGTTGAAGGAAGGGCAGTGGCAAAGAGGGGAAAGCATTCTGGCAGCAAGAGGGTCCTCAGGTGCCTCTCCTGTAACGAGAGAGTGGTTGTCCCTTATAAATCGAAGGACAATAAGTGTAAATGTGGTGGGCAGATGGAGGATATCCTTATACCCGTCTTTGACAATGGTAAGATGCTTATCGAGAGAGAGAAACCTTCAGAAATAAGAGAAAGGACCCTCAACCAGATAAAGGGCCTCTCTCTTCAGTAGATGCCATCAGTTGCTGTTGCCACTGCTATCGTACTGTGGAGTTCTCTGGGTGTCTTTGTGAGACTTCTGGGGATAGATGTGGAAGAGATACTGTTCTATTCAGCCGCTTTTTCCCTTCCGCTGCACGCAGCAGTTATCTTTTCTACGGGCCTCAGAAGAAAGATTCCACCTTTCACCGCCCTACCCTATGTCTTTATTCTCAGTTTGACCCTCCTTCTCAACACATTCACCTTTCTCTTTGCCTACAAAAAGACAACGGTGGCCAACGCGGTCCTCACCCACTATATAGCCCCTGTCCTGGTAGCCATTATGGGTGCGGTATTTCTGAAGGAGAGGATTACCAGAAGGGTGATCCTCTCTCTCGCACTTGCCACCCTGGGACTGTGGGTGATGCTGGGTATCTCCGGGATAATAGAGTGCATAGGAGGTGTGTTCCTGAAAGGCCTCAGGGTAACACCTGATATGCTCGGCATCATTTCAGGACTGGCCTCTGGCCTCTTTTATGCAATCCTTATACTGCTGATCAGGGTCTTTGCCCAGAGATTCAATCCTTACACCCTGGTATTTGTACAGAACATTTTTGTTGCCCTCATGCTTATGCCATTTGTGGAGATTGTAAATCCGGATAAATTACCTCTTTTGATGTTGATGGCCCTGCTCCATTCCACTGTCGCTCCTTACCTCTACTATTTCGGTCTCAGCAGACTGCAGGCCCACAGGGCGGCCATACTCGGCTATCTCGAGCCCCTCGGTGCGATAATCTTCAGTGTCCTGCTCCTTTCTGAGTATCCAGCATTGAGGGTCTATATTGGTGGTATCCTGATAATAGTGTCAGGATATCTCACTATTACGGAGGAGAGGTGATGAGCCCTCTTGTAATTTTTCTTATAATCCTCTGTATCTGGAGTTCAGGATGGGCTACTGAGCCCATCACTCTCAGGGAGGCTGTGGAGATGGCCCTTGAGAGAAACCCCAGTATAAGGGTGAGCAGATATGAGCCTCTCCTGGCAGAACAGGAGGCTGAGTATCTGAGGGGTGAGTTCTCGCCTGAGGTGAGGATGTCTGTTGGCAGGTCTTTCAGGCATGCACTGTCAAGTTCAATTGTCTTCAGTTCCGAGGAAAGTGCAGTAACCACTGAGGCATCCTTGGAGGGGAAACTCCATACAGGAACAGGCTATAAACTCCAGTGGAGTTACCTGAGGTTCAGAGGTGACTCCCCCTTTCTTCTTTCATCCTTTTATTATGAGACAGACCTCTCTCTTACCCTCACCCAGCCATTACTTAAAAACAGGGGAAGGGATGTACAACTGGCACGGATTAAAGGTGCTGAACTCTCAGCCCAGCGGCAGAAGGTCCATCTCAAAGAGGTGGCTGAGGAGGTGGCCCTTGAAGTGGTGAGGGCCTATCTACAACTGCTCTGGACAGAGGAGGCATATAAGGTGGCAGAGTTCGGAGTAAAACTGGGCAGGCAGAACCTCCTGGAGGTGAAGGAGAAGATAAAAGAGGGCCTGCTTGCACAGGTCGAGACATACACCGCTGAGGCAGAACTGTCAGAAAGAAAGGCCCATCTGATTGAGGCAGAGGCGAGACTGAATGATGCAAGGGACCGCCTGAAATACCTTATCGGCCTTGAGACCTCTAAGACACCTACCGTTCAGACTGTACCCTATGAACAGGGATTTCTCTGTCTTGAAGAATCCCTCGAAAGGGCATTAAAACAGAGAACGGAATTGTTAAAACTCTCATATGAACTAAAAAGGACGGAGATCCTGGAAGGGTATTACAGGAACCAGGCCCTACCTGGGCTTGACCTGTCAGTAACATACGGACTCTCCGGGATTGCCACTGATTCCGATGAGGCACTTAAGATGTTAACAGAGGGTGCAAATCACAACTGGGCAGTATCTCTTTCCTTCCAGATGCCCCTTTTTACCAGACCTGTTAAGGCAGAGTACCAGAAGGTGAGGCTTCAGAGACTTCAGACGGCAGAGATGTTGAAACAGAAAAGGAAGGAGATAGAACTGGAGGTGCGAACTCGCTACAGGGCCTTGAAGACCGCAGAGCAGCAGAGACAGGCGAAAACTGTAGTTATGGAGGCACAGAGGAAGAGGTACGAAGCAGAAAGGGAGAGGTTTCATCTGGGACTCGGTACCCTGAATGATCTTCTGAGGGCAGAGGAGGCATATCTGTCATCCCTGCTGGAGTTAAAGAAGGCAGAGATCACCCTCATGGTCAGGTTTTATGAACTCAAGGCATCTGAAGGAGGTCTCCTTGATGAATTGGATATTACCTGGAGGTGAGGCATAATGAAGGACAGATACATTCAGAGGCAGAGGGATCTGATAGAGATAATAAAAAGAAAAAAACTCAGGGCCTTCCTCATAACGGATATCAAAAATATCCGCTATCTCACGGGCTTTCAGGGCTCCACCGCCCTTCTGCTCATCACATCCAGGGAGAACATGTTTGTTACAGACTTCCGATACAGGGAGCAGGCATTGCAAGAGGTGAGGGGATGCACAATTGTTGTTCCAAAGAGGGGATCACTGCTCAGGGCAACAAAGAGGTTGCTCAAAGGACTTAATATCAGGACAGTGGGGTTTGAGAAAGATGCCCCCTTCAGGCTCTATGAGTCTCTCAAAAGAGATTTTACTCTGACTCCCCTTGACAGAGTAGTTGAAAATGAACTCAGGACAAAGAAGGACATTGCTGAAATAGGGGCAATAAAGAGGGCCGTTAAAATAGCAGAGAAGGCGTTCCTTAAGGTGATGCCTCATATCAGGCCTGGTGTGAGCGAGGTCTCCCTTGCACGTCGACTTGAGGAGGCGATCAGAAGGGAAGGTGCCAGGAGACCTGCCTTTGATGTGATAGTTGCATCCGGAGAAAATGCTGCCCTGCCCCATGCAAGGCCCACAGAGAGGAGACTCAGGGCCTCTGATGTTGTGATTATTGACTGGGGGGCAGAGACAGAGGGGTATCACTCTGATATGACAAGGACATTTGTACTCAGGGGTGAAGGTATAGAGAAGATAAAAGAGATTTACAGGGTGGTGCAGGAGGCGAACAGAAGGGGCAGAGAGGTGATCAGGGCGGGCTTGAAAGCCTCTGATGTTGACCAGACTGTAAGAAAGGTGATAGATGCCTCTGGTTACGGAGAATTTTTCGGGCATGCCACAGGTCATGGTATAGGACTTGATATACATGAACCCCCTCGTTTATCATTACAAGACAGGACCGTGCTACAGGATGGGATGGTATTTACAGTAGAACCTGGGATATATCTGCCAGGCAGAGGCGGTGTAAGGATTGAAGACATGGTGTACATAAAGGATGGCAGGGCAAGGGTCCTGACACATTTACCCAGAAGATTACAAATACTGTAGAGGAGGCAAGGGTTATGATATCTACGAGCGACTTCAGAAGGGGTGCAAAGATTGAGTTCAAGGGTGAGCCCTATGAGATCCTTGACTTTCAGCATGTCAAAATGGGAAGAGGCGGAGCCTTTGTCAGGACGAAATTAAAGAGTCTCACCACTGGTAAGATCATTGATGAGACCTTCTCAGCAGGTGAGAGATTTCCGAAGGCATCACTGGAGGAAAGACAGATGCAGTACCTCTACAGCCAGGATGACCTGTACCATTTTATGGACACAGAGACCTATGAACAGGTGAGCCTCAGTGAAGAACAGATCGGGCAGAACAGGTATTATTTAAAAGAGGGGATGAATGTCTCCGTGCTTTACTATAAGGGTTCACCACTGGCACTGGAACTGCCCAACTTTGTGGAACTGGAGGTGGTGGAGACAGAGCCGGGTATAAGGGGAGATACCGCCTCAGGTGGCAGTAAACCTGCAGTGCTGGAGACGGGTGCAACAGTAAAGGTCCCACTCCATATAAACCAGGGTGACATCATCAAGGTTGACACCAGGACAGGGCAGTACATAGAAAGGGTGAAGGGATGAACTTTGAACAGATAAAGGAGGAACTGAAGTCCCTGATACAGTTGCTGAAAGGGACCGAGGTCTCTGAGGTGGAGATAGAGAAGGACGGGATACGGATCAGGCTCAAGAGAGAGACCGCTTCAATAAGCATAAGAGAGTCGACCAACAGTGAGACTAAGGAGATAACGGTTACAGAAGAAGCGCCGAAGGAGGAAGAGGGGGTCCTTGTGAGGTCACCGATTGTTGGAACATTCTACAGGGCGCCTGCTCCTGACGCCGAACCCTTTGTGGAAGTGGGTTCAGAAGTGAAAAAGGGACAGGTCCTCTGCATAATAGAGGCGATGAAATTGATGAATGAGATTGAGAGCGAGGTAGACGGTATAGTGAAAGAAATCTATCCTGACAATGGCCAACCTGTGGAATACGGAGAGCCACTCTTTCTGATCATACCCAAGGAATGAAACTCTTCAAGAAGGTCCTGATAGCCAACAGGGGAGAGATCGCAGTAAGGGTGATCCGTGCCTGCAGGGAACTCGGTATAAGGACTGTTGCTGTGTACTCTGAGGCTGACCGGCAGAGCATCCATGTCAGGTTGGCAGATGAAGCGATATGCATAGGTCCTGCTGAACCCCAGCAGAGTTACCTCAATGTGCCTGCCATACTGAGTGCCGCAGAGATCACTGATTCAGAGGCGATACATCCTGGATATGGTTTTCTTTCAGAAAATCCCCAGTTTGCAGAGGCCTGTGTAAAGTCAGGTATTGTCTTTATAGGACCAAGACCCGAGAATATCCGGCTTGCAGGGGATAAGGCAAGGGCGAGGACACTCCTGAAAAAGAAAGGCATACCTGTTGTACCGGGCAGTAACGGAGTGGTAAAGGATATGGAGACTGCAAAGGAGGTGGCCAGGAAGGTCGGATATCCTGTTGTGTTGAAGGCATCAGCAGGCGGTGGTGGAAGGGGTATGCGGATAGTGAGGTCAGAGGAGGAGATGGAGATGGCCTTTGCAACATCCCAGCAAGAAGCGGTTGCCACCTTTGGTAGCGGTTCTCTCTACATA
Source organism: Nitrospirota bacterium (assembly GCA_015492645.1). Classification (GTDB taxonomy): domain Bacteria; phylum Nitrospirota; class Thermodesulfovibrionia; order Thermodesulfovibrionales; family JdFR-85; genus JdFR-85. The sequence goes on along the minus strand of WGER01000016.1, from coordinate 5,722 downwards.
GAGAAGTATCTGTCCGAGATCAAACACATAGAGGTCCAGATACTGGCTGACCATAAGGGAAATGTGATTCATCTTGGAGAAAGGGACTGCTCTGTGCAGAGGAGACACCAGAAGTTGATAGAGGAGGCCCCGGCCCCTGGTATCTCAGAAAAGACGAGGAAGAGACTCTGGGATTATGCGGTAAAGGCCGCAAAGGTACTAAAGTACAGGAATGTGGGTACAATAGAGTTCATCGTGGATGAGGATGAAAACATTTATTTCATGGAGATTAACACAAGGATCCAGGTGGAACATCCAGTAACAGAGGCGGTCACAGGTGTTGACATCCTGAAGGAACAGATACTCCTTGCTGCTGGAAAGGAGATAGACAGGAAGGCATTCAAGTTGAGGTTCCTCTGCCATGCGATTGAATGCAGGATAAACGCCGAGGACCCCGAGACATTTATGCCCTCAGCAGGCAGGATAGGTATGCTCTATCTTCCTGGAGGTCCCGGTGTAAGGGTTGATACTGCTGTATACTCTGGGTGGAATATACCGAGCCAGTATGATTCATTGATAGCAAAGGTGATCGTGAGGGGAATGGAAAGGACGGAAGCGATTATGAGGATGAGGAGGGCCTTAGAGGAGTTTATCATTGAGGGTGTAAAGACAAACATACCCTATCACCTGAAGGTCCTCTCTTCAGAGGAGTTCTTCTCCGGCAGATACAGGACTAATCTTGTAGAAAACTTAAAGTAGATTACCATATCTGTCCAGAATAGGATTTGAGGCACAGGCGGTATGCCAAAAAACAGAGGTCTGAAGTCTGAACTCACAGGTCAGAAAACTAAGGAAAATTCTGACTTCTGACCTCACTGAGTAGATACCATTTCGATATCATAAGGAGGGAGTTATGAGGATTGGGGTTATCTCTGACTTACACCTTGGAGACAGGAGGTGTAGACTCTTGAGAGATGGTACTGTTACAGAGACCTACAGGCAGTTCAAAGATGCCGTGCTGGAGTTTACAGAGGGTGATCCCCTTGATTACCTGGTATTAAATGGAGACATCCTGGACTTTTCTATAAACTCCTTTGAGGACTCCTGCAATACAGCAAGACCCTTCTTCCAGGCACTCCAGGCTGATCATCTCTGCAGGGAGATCATTTACATACCGGGCAACCACGACAAACACATCTGGGATGCCGTTGAATGGGAGACATGTATCATCAGGAGGCTCAGGGCTCACAGACGACCGAGACCCTTCAAGAGGACACAGCCAGGAGTGATCGACCTCACCAGCGAAACACCTGTGCTTGAACTGACAGGGGTGAGCAGGGCCCCGGCAAGGAACACCTATGGAACACTCTTTCTTGAGGGGCTCTTCAAAAAAGGAAAGGTGATACCAATAAGCATCGTCTATCCGAATCTATACATAGGGACCACCAGTGGGGTTGTCCTCATAACCCATGGACATATGCTGGAACTCGCCTGGGTCTTGCTCTCCGAGTTACTGTCAGGGTTGCCCGAGTTCAGCATGATCGGGATTAGAGAACTCGAGGAGTACAACATACCAATAACCGCAGTGATATGCACAGGGGTTGGTCAGGCAGGAAAGGTCTCAAGGCTCTTTTATACCATTCAGCAGGAAGCAAAACTGGGCAGGACAGATACCCTGAGGAGGGTACTTGACAGGGTAAACCCAACCGCAGAAAAGATGATAGAACTCTCGGGCCTGTACGAGGTGCTGGATAACATCCTCCTCTATGCCCTTAAGAGGGCCATCATCAGTATTGCAGAGAGGGTGACAGATGCGCGGTACGACAGGGATTTTTTCAACAGAGACTCTGTAAGGAAGAGGTTTTTCAGGTTCTATGCAGCCAGTTGCTCGCAGGCAGAGGAACTGGGACTACCCCCGCCTGAAAGGATAATCTTCGGTCATACCCATGAACCGATACCAGCAGATGCCCCAATGATTGTGGAGGAGGTATCAGAACCATCTGTAAGGAGACTCTACCTGTATAACACAGGTGGCTGGCTTGAGGCAGAAGGTAAGTCTGCAGCGGTCTTCTTTATGGATCGGGAAGGAAGACTCACAACAAAAGAGATCACCTGAGGAGGCCGATCGATGAGAATCGATATCCACTTCCATGTCCTTGGCAGTGGTAGGGACCTGAGAAATCTCCATAATGATGTGTATTTCAATCCTTATGACAATCAACACTGGTTCACCAGGATACTGTATAACCTGATTGAAAGGGACCTGAAGCGGTTAGAGGCAGACCTGAACAGGGATGGTAGCATCTCAACAGATGAGTACTTTGAACTGCTCTACAGGACCCTCTGTACCTCAGAAGAACTTGATGCGGTTGTACTCCTCGCCCTTGACGGTGTCTACTCTCCACGTACAGGACAGTTAGATGAAAGAAGGACAGACCTCCTGGTCTCTAACAGATTTCTCTATAGAAAGGTTCAGCAACTGAACGAGAGGCTCCAGAGAGAGTCTGAAGAGAGGCTGAGGAAGAAGAGGTTCCTCTTTGGTGCCTCGGTAAACCCCAACAGGAGAGACTGGGAGTCAGAACTGCACTGGGTCCTTACCCAGACTGATGCGGTATTGTTAAAGTTGATACCTTCTGTTCAACACGTAGACCTGATGGAGTACAGGCACAGGGATTTCTTTGATACACTCGCAAAGTATCAAATGCCCCTTCTATGTCATGTGGGGCCTGAGTACTCCTTCCCTGAGGGCATGAGACACAGAAATCTGGACAGTTTTACCAAACTACAGAGGCCCCTTGAGTGCGGGGTGAGGGTCATAGCAGCCCACTGTGCCGCTCCTGTATTTCCTGTGATCGACAGGGACCATACAGGGGAGTTCGCCTCTTTTATGGAAGAGGCAAATGCCACCACATCCTGCCTTTATGCTGACACCTCTGCGCTCAGTCTATCCACACGGATCCATCTGCTTCCACGAATACTGGAGTTATTTCCACCAGAGTGGCTCCTGCACGGCTCTGACTTCCCCATCCCTGTGGATGGATGGGTCCATCTCCCTTACATCACCAGGGACATAACCCCTCAAGAGTATATGGAGATTGTGAAGACATCTAACCCGCTGGACAGAGATGTGCGACTGAAGAGGGCCTGTGGCTTTTCTGATGAGATCCTGACCAATGGAGGCCATATCCTGAGGGTGGTGGATTGACCCAGATTTGCAAGGCGGACAGTGCTGGTTCGGACACAGAGAGGCAAAAGGCAATAGGCGATGGGCAATAGGCAGCACTGCCCGCCTCCTTCAACCTGTGGTTACCTGCAAAATGAGAGGTCTCAGCACAGAAACAGGGCGATGGCGATGAAGATCCAATTAGTCCCTTTTTTACCCAATGGGTGGAACCTCTTATCTTTGCCACGGCACTTGTGGTGTCGCTGAACTGAAGTCGGAAGTCAGAGGTCTGAACTCAGACAGAGGGATCTTCTGACCTCTGATTTCCGACTTCTGATTTCTGTCTTTCAACGAGGGTCTCCAGAAAAATCCTGGATTTTCTTTGGGCAAGAACCCCTTGCTACCTATAATGTTCTTTGACTAAACTCTAACGGCAATCTACGGACAATTTAGTAATGGTTGCCTTTATTGTCGGAGTATTTTTACAATAGAGAAGGTGGTCGCCTCGAGGTTTTCATTCCTCCCTGCGTTCACCTATATTAAAAAAACAGGAGGAGAAGATGAAGTTCAGGGTATTTGTCTCAATAGTATCGGTGTTTCTGCTTCTGGGTTTCAGTCTGGTCAGAGCAGAGGATGTCGTCAGCAAGGGTAAGAAGGTTTCTATAGAGTATACACTGAAACTGAAAGATGGAACAGTTGTGGATACGAATGTTGGTAAGGCCCCTCTTACCTATATCCAAGGGAGTGGTCAGATAATCCCTGGCCTGGAGAAAGCCCTTGAGGGGATGAAGGTTGGAGAGTCAAAGCATGTGGTGGTACCTCCCGAAGAGGCCTATGGAGAGGTGAATAAGGATGCCTTTCTTGAGGTCAAAAAGGACAGGATCCCTAAGGAAGCCCTCAGGGTGGGGGCCTATCTGCAGGGTCGTGGGCCCAAAGGTGAGAGTGTTATAGCGAGAGTTTCAGAGATAAAGAAGGACACCGTTGTGCTTGATTTCAACCATCCCCTTGCTGGTAAGACCCTCTATTTCGATGTGAAGATACTGGACATCAAGGACCATGTGCCAGCGGGTCATCCACCCATCAAGACCCCATAATAACTGGGACGACGGTCATCAAATACATTGTTGTATGGATTGAGATTTTTGTCCTTGGCAGAGGAGGGATCGAGATCCATCAAATAGAGTTCCTCGTCCTCTTCCGAGGCCCTGTAGAGGAGTGAGCCTTCAGGGGAGACGATCTGACTCTGGCCTATATAACGTAGAGGAGGGGTCTTTCTCTCCTCGACGCCTATACGATTACAGGTAATTCCGTATACCCTGTTCTCAAGACACCTCACCAGCATCGCCTGTGGGCACCATGGTAAAACAAGATTAGAGGGATGAGCAATAATCTCAGCACCTTTAAGGGCAAGAACTCGGGCAGACTCAGGAAAGAACCAGTCAAAACATATCATTACACCCACCTTTCCCACCTCTGTTTGCCAGACATGAAAACCTGTATCTCCCGGTTTAAAAAACAATTTTTCTTCAAAAAACAGGTGTGTCTTTCTGTAAACACCTATAAGTCCCTCAGGCCCCACCATCACCGCCGAATTATAATATCCTCTGTCTGACTTTTCAGGAAGTCCACCAACGATGTAGAGATTATTTGTCTTTGCTATCTCTATCAATGCAGATGTGGTTGGACCGTTGGGGATTTCTTCAGAGAATTCTTCCACCTCTCTCATATCAATAAACTGGTAGCCTGTGGAGAAGAACTCTGGCAATACCAAAAGGGCGTCTCTTACCTCTCTCAGGACAGAATTAACCTTCTCCAGATTCCTCTCCTTTTGACCGAAATCCGGATTAAACTGGAAAAAGCCTATCTTCACCTTTTAAACCGTAATTACAGAGTCATCGCTACCGAAGGGGTTCGGCTGATACGCCTCTGCAAACCAGTCGTTCTCCCATCGGGAGTTGTCAATAAGGAATCTGTATCTGTATTGATTCCCGGAGGGAAGGTCAACTGTGACTGTCCAGTCTCCATTTTTGAGTCTCTTCATTGGTGTTTTGCCTGGAATCCACTGGTTAAAATCACCCACAAGATCAACCCTGCTCGCCCCCTCAGTGGCTGCTGATGGTAGCCTAAAGGTGACCTTACAGATAGGTCTTGTCTTCAGATACTTCTTCTGGGGACCTCTGGACAAGGACTCTGTCCTGCTCCCCTTCATACCCTTTGCCTTTGATTTCCCTCTTTTCATTGCCCTCCTCCTTGAACTTGAAGTGATATTAGTTTATTATAGCATAGAATAGAGTACATACAATAAAACTTTCAATCCCGAATTTGTCGTCCTATTGCCTTTTGCCTCTCTGTGTCCGAACCAGCACTGCCCGCCTTGCAAATCTGCCGTAAAAACAATTATTTCTAACAGTAATTCTGGATAATTTCACGGATCTTTTTATTTTTATCAGGGATTTCATATAATAACAGGGTGGCTGAAGAGTGCGAGAGAGAAGATATCCTCCCAGTGTGTGATCAGAAGTGTCCTGAGTGTGGAAGGCCCTGTGTGAGTAAAGACCATCAGGGTTGGCAACACGTATG